>NZ_LATD01000141.1 GCF_000981895.1 Streptomyces odonnellii
GGATCCGGACGGGCAGCGGGGTGCGGCGGGGCGCGTCGCCGATCTGCCGTGCCATGTCCGCCGGCAGCCCCTTTCTGGCGCGCTCGTCGACGGTGTGCGCCTCATCGAGGGTCCGCAGGGCCGGCAGGGGGTTCTCCGGCCCCAGGGGGGCGGCGGGCAGGGTCAGTACGGCACGTCGCACGGTCGTGGCCACGGCAACCTCGCTTCGTTCACGCGGGCGGTCCGGCGGCTCCTCCGGCCGACGTCCCGATGACCATGGAACACGCTCAACGCCACGCTGACCAGGGTGACCCGGCCGGGGCCGGGGGACGCGGGCCCGGGCGTGGTCGGAGGGGACTCCGGGGAGGCATCGAGCGGCGTCGGGGGGCGTCGGTCGCCAGGAAATTCCGTGTGCGGGCCGTCCTCCTCGCCGTACCCTCGGTCTTCGATCCGGACTTCACGACGGATGCGGTACGAGCGGTACAGCGGTACGAGCGGAAAGCGGGCCAGGGAATGACGACGCAGCACACCTACCGGGTGATCGTGCGGGGGACGTGGGAGGACCTGACGGACGACGCCCGGGCGCGGCTGCTCGCGGAGGTCGACGAACACGGTCTGACGCAGATGCGGTTCACCCCGGAGGGCTCGCTCACCTATGACCGGGTGCTGAAGCACTTCAGCTACCGGTATGTGATCGTCTCGGACGCGGACGACGGCGAGGAGATGGCGGGCGCGCTCGCCGAGGACCGCGCCGAGTCGGCGCTGAGGGAACTGGGCTGCGGCCATGGCGAGCTGCGGTCCACGGTGACCGACATGGACACCATGAAGATCAACCGCAAGGGCCGCTGAGCCGCCGGGGGTTCAGGAGGAGCCGGGGGGTCAGGAGCCGGGGGGCAGGAGGAGCCGGGGTCGGTCGCCGGGTTCACCGGCCCCGAGCCGGCTCAGGGCCCTCAGGGACCGGATTCAGGGGCGGGCTTGAGCATCTCCGCGGTGACGGCCCATCGTTCGTGGTCGCGCCAGGCACCGTCGATGAACAGGAAGTCCGGCGAGTACCCCTCCTGCCGGAAGCCCGCGCGCCGGACGAACGCGATGGACGCGGTGTTGGCGGGCTGCACATTGGCCTCCAGCCGGTGCAGCCCGAGCGGGCCGAAGGCATGGCGCATGACCAGCCCGAGCCCCTCGGTCATCAGCCCGCGCCCGGCGGCGTGCGCGAACGCGCCGTATCCGACAGCCCCGCTCAGGAACGCGCCCCGCACGATGTTGTTGATGTTGATGAATCCCGCGATCCGGCCGTCGTCGCGGGTACAGACGAGATAACCCGCCCTGGCGGGATCCCCGATGAGCCTGCCCGCGTACTCGGCGTACATCTGCGCCGTGCGCGGCGGGAAGAGCCAGGGCCGGTGCAGCTCCTCGCTCGCGCGGACGAGCGAGACGAACTCGTCGGCGTCCTCGTGGCGGTAGGCGCGTACGAACGTACGGTCGCCCTCGGCGAGCGGGATGGGCGTATCGGACACCGCGCCAGCTTAAGGGTCTGTCCGGCCGCGGGCCGGGCCCGCCGCCGGGACGCCCGCCCGGGTCAGCTCAGCGCGGGCACCTCCAGGGTCAGGGTGCCGCTCTCCGTGTCCAGGACCGCCGACACGCCCAGCGGCATGGTCAGTGCCGGCTCGCCGTGCCCGAAGCCCAGTTCCTCCACGACCGGTACGCCCAGCCCGCCGAGCCGGTCGAGGAGCAGCGACCGTACGGCGTCGTACGGACCGCACCCCGCCCAGGAGCCGAGCGCGATACCCGCGACCCCGTCCAGCCAGCCGGAGCGCACCAACTGGGTGAGAATGCGGTCCAGGCGGTACGGCTCCTCGCCCACGTCCTCGATCAGCAGCAGGCCCCCCGCCGCCGAGGGGCGTCCGTACGGGGTGCCGACATCCGCGGCGAGCAGACTGACACAGCCGCCGAGCGTGACACCCCTGGCCCGGCCGGGGACGAGTGCCCCGGCCGTCTCCAGCCCCAGCGTCCGTACCGACTCGGGTTCGAACAGCGTGGCGCGCAGCGACTCCTGGGTCCTGGCGTCCTTGAGGAAGGTCACGGTGGCGACCATCGGGCCGTGCAGGGTGGCCAGGCCCAGCCGCCGGGCGAACGCCTCGTGCAGCGCGGTGATGTCGCTGTAGCCGACGAACACCTTGGGGCCCGCGGCCCGCATCGCCGTCCAGTCGAGCAGATCGACCATGCGCTGAACCCCGTAGCCACCGCGCGCGCAGAGCACCGCCTCGACGGACGGATCGCACCACGCCTCCTGGAGATCGCGCGCCCGGTCCTCGTCCGTGCCCGCGAGATACCCCAGCCAGGGGTGCGTCTCCAGCACGTGCGGGGCGACGACCGGGTCGAGGTCCCAGCCGCGCAGGATGTCGAGACCCGCTTCGAGCCGGTCCTGCGGTACGGGCCCGCTGGGCGCCACCACGGCCACCCGCGCGCCGGGCCGCAGCCGTGCGGGCCTGATCAGCGGCGCCGCACAAGCGGACGGGGTGGCGGGCGCGGGCGTGGCGTTCGGCCTCGGGGTCACTTCTTCAGCTCCAGCCTCGGGATATCGGTGCGGTCGATGCCGAAGGTCTGCGCGTACAGGGACAGTTCGGCCTCCAGTGCGCGGATCATGGTGTCGGCCCTGCGGAAACCGTGCCCCTCCCCCTCGAAGGCGAGATACGCGTGCGGAATGCCGCGGCCCGCGATCCGGTCGAGGAACCGCTCGCACTGCGCGGGCGGGCAGATCACATCGTCCAGCCCCTGGAGCAGCAGGAAGGGCGTGGTGATCCGGTCGACCTGGTGCAGCGGCGAGCGCTCCCTGTAGCGCTCGGGGACCTCGGCGAGCGGTCCGATCAGCGACTCCAGATACCGCGACTCGAAGTCATGGGTCTCGTCCGTCGCCCAGCCCAGCAGATCGAGGATCGGATAGATGATGGTGCCGCAGGCGTAGACACCGGTGGTGGTGAGCGAGGCGGCGGCCGTCCAGCCGCCCGCGCTGCCGCCCCGTACGGCGAGTCTGGCCGGGTCGGCGGTGCCCTCCGCGGCGAGCGCCTCGGCGACGGCGGCGCAGTCCTCGACGTCGACGACGCCCCACTGCTCGCGCAGCCGCTCGCGGTAGGCCCTGCCATAGCCGGTGGACCCGCCGTAGTTGACCTCGGCGACTCCGATGCCCCGCGAGGTGAAGTAGGCGATCTCCAGATCGAGAACGAGCGGGGCATGGCCGGTGGGTCCGCCATGGGCCCAGATCACATAGGGCGGCAGCTCGCCCTCGGGCGCGCGGTGGGCGGGGTGGTGCGGCGGATAGATCTGGGCGTGGATCTCCCGGCCGCCGGGCCCGGTGAAGGTACGTATCCGGGGCTCCGGGTAGTAGGCGGGATCCACCGGGTCCTGGTGCTCCGCGCCGATCACCCGGGTGTGGCCGGTGGCGGAGTCAAGCTCCACGATCTCGTACGCGCTGCGCGGTCCGGCCGCGACCCCGATCACCCTGTCCCCCCGTACGGCGAGGGTGGGCGCCCATTCGGTCCAGGGTCCGGCGGCGTCGGCCAGTTCACCGGTGGCCGGGTCGAGGATGCCGAGCGCGGTGGTGCCCTTGCCGTGGATGACGGCGATCAGCCCGTTCTCCAAGGGGTGGAACCACTGGAGGCCGATCTTCCAGAGCGGCCCGCCGAACTCCTCCCGCCGGCCGGGGCAGAGGCCGGTGCTCGCGATCACCCCGGGTGCTCCGGCCGGGCCGAGCGCGTCGGGGCGGATGCGCTGAAGCTCCCACCAGCCGCCGGCGTCGGAGACGAAGAACAGTGAGCCGTCCGGCGCCCAGTCGGCCTGTGCCACGGACTCGTCCGTGTCCCCGACGACACTTCTGACTCCCGTGAACGGCCCGGATTCCGTGATCTCCCCCAGCATCACGACCGTGCCGTCCCAGGGCATCCGCGGGTGGTCCCAGGCGATCCAGGCGGCATGGCGCCCGTCGGGCGAGAGCCGGGGTCCGGTGACAAAGCGGTGCCGGTCGTCGGACAGCTCCCGTACCGCGGAACGATCCTCGGCGGCCGATCCGTCCAGCGGGACGGCCGCGATCACCCGGCGTACATCGGTGGGCCCTTCGCCGGTGAACTCCTCCAGCACGCACCAGACTTCGCCCCGGCCGGGAAGCAGCCGGGGATCGGCCCAGCGCAGACCCCCGCCGGTCGCCGACACCGGAGTGAGCGGGCGCGGCGCGGCGGCGCCGTCCGGTTCGTACGCGTACAGCCGCTGGTCGGGGAAGTGGACGAAGACGACCAGCGGGCCGCCCTCGGGCCGGGTGGCACCCGCCCAGGGCAGACCGCCGTACTCGATGACCCGGCTGCGGACATTCCAGGGCGCCGGAAGCACCGACTCCTCGCGGCCGTCCGCCCGCCGCCGGACGAGCGCGCGCCGCCCCGCCTCGGCGGGACGCGGCTCCGTCCACCACACCTCGTCGCCGACCGTCCCCACATACTCGGGGCGCCCGTCGTGCGAGGCGGCGAGGGTGGCGTCGATGGGGGACGGCCAGCTCCCGTAGGCATCCACGGACGGCGTCATCGGCATGGTCGGCGCTCCTAAGCGGTCTTCAGATAGTGATCGAGGACACGGACGCCGAAGTGCAGCGCCGAGACGGGCACCCGCTCGTCGACGCCGTGGAAGAGCGCCTGGTAGTCGAAGCCCGGGGGCAGCTTGAGCGGCGAGAAGCCGTAGCCGGTGATCCCGAGCCGGGAGAACTGCTTGGCGTCGGTGCCGCCCGACATGCAGTACGGCACGACATGCCCGTCGGGGTCGAAGCGCTCGACGGCGGCGCGCAGCTTGGCGAAGGTCGGCGAGTCCACCGGCGCCTGGAGCGCGGTCTCCCGGTGGTGGAACTCCCACTCCACATCCGGCCCGGTGAGCTGGTCCAGCGTGGCGCGGAACTCGTCCTCGCCGCCGGGCACCGTACGCCCGTCGACAAAGGCGGTGGCCCGGCCGGGAATCACATTGACCTTGTAACCGGCCTCCAGGACCGTCGGATTGGCGCTGTTCCGGATCGTCGCCTCGACCAGCGCGGCGGCCGGGCCGAGCTTGCCGATCAGCCCTTCCGGGTCAAAGTCCGCCGCCTCGACATCGGCGTGTATCCCGTAGAGCGCGGCGAGTTCGGCGAGGGCGGCCCGGACCGTGGGGGTGAGCCGGACCGGCCAGGGGTGGTCGCTGATCCTGGTGATGGCGGCGGCGAGCCTGCTGACCGCGTTGGCGCGGTTCACCTTGGAGCCGTGGCCGGCCCTGCCATGGGCGGTGAGCTTGAGCCAGGCGGTGCCCCGCTCCCCCGCGCCGATCGGATAGAGCGCCATTCCGGGACCCGCGTGATAGGTGAAGGCCCCGGATTCGCTGATGCCCTCCGTGCACCCCTCGAACAGCTCGGGATGCCGACCGGCGAGAAAGCCCGAGCCGTCGGCCGCGCTGGCCTCCTCGTCGGCGGTGTAGGCGATCACGATGTCCCTGCGCGGCCGGACCCCGGACCTGGACCAGGCGCGGACGACCGCCAGGATCATCGCGTCCATGTTCTTCATGTCGACCGCGCCGCGCCCCCAGACCACGCCGTCCCTGACCTCCCCGGAGAAGGGGTGCACGCTCCAGTCGGCGGGCTCGGCCGGGACGACGTCGAGATGACCGTGGACGAGGAGCGCGTCGGCGGACGGATCCGTGCCCTCGATCCTCGCCACCACATTGGTGCGGCCCGGGGTCCGCTCCAGAAGGAGGGGGTCGATGCCCGCGTCGGCGAGACGCTCGGCGACATATTCGGCCGTGGGCCGCTCCCGGCAGTCCCCGCTCCCGTTGTTGGATGTGTCGATACGGATGAGATCCGAGGTGAAGGTGACCACCTCGTCGAGCGCCGCGGAATCAGGAGCCACGCTCGTGTCGATGGGCGTCATGTCAGCCATACTGCTCCTCCACCGAGGCCGAAACGATCGTGGTCACCGCTTTGAAGGTACGAATGGCCTCATACATCGTCCCGCTGGTGTACGTCACACGCCGCTCACCGCTCACGGCCACCCCCGGCACCACCGTGGCCACCTCGGAGAGATGGGTGGCGTCGAACTCCAGCTCCAGGGTGAACGGGCCGCCCACGACCGGTTCGTACCGCCCGGCCAGCGCCGTGGCCTCCTTGGCGGCGGCCCGGATGTCGGCGGCGGTACGGGCCGGGGTCCTGCACACCGCGGCGTACCGCGAGACATGGTCCTTGACGGCGACCTTGCGGGCCTCCGGTGCGTACCCCTCGGCGTCCTTGCAGGTCAGGTCGTCCCCGGTGACCAGGACCACCGGCACGCCGTACTCCGCGACCACATGCGAGTTCAGCAGTCCCTCGCTCGCCCGCGCTCCGTTCAGCCATACCCCGGTGAGCGAGTTGGCCAGATAGGTGTGCGCGAGCACGCCCTCCGTACCGGCGCCGGTGTGATAGCCGACAAAGGCGATCCCGTCGACATCGCCGTGCTGCACGCCCTCGACCATCGAGAGCGACTTGTGCCGCCCGGTGATCATCTGTGCGCGCTCGTCCAGCCGCTCCAGCAGGAGATTGCGCATGGACCAGTGCGCCTCGTTGATCAGGACCTCATCGGCGCCGCCGTCGAGAAAGCCGAGCACAGCCGCGTTGACGTCGGACGTGAACAGGGAGCGGCAGCGCTCCCACTGCGGTGTGCCCGGCAGGACGTCCGCGGGCCAGGTCACCCCGGTGGCGCCCTCCATGTCGGCGCTGATCAAGATCTTCATGGCTGGAACCGTACGCGTCCCCGCCGCACCCTGCCAGCCCTGTGGAAAACCGCCCACGGCCGGCCGGCGGCGGCCCGGAACTCCGCCCCGGTGCCGCCCCGGTGCCGCCCCGGTGCCCCTCAGGCACGCCAAGCACCGCGCGCCGCCTCCGCCCTCGCGAACTCGGCGAAGTCCCTCGGCGGCCTGCCCAGTGCCCGCGCGACCCCGTCGAGAACGGGAGCCTCCCAGCTCGTCCTGATCGGCTTGAGCGCGTCCGCCCAGACCGAGGCCTCGGCCTCGGACACCCCCCGCGAGATCAGGCGCGCCCGGTACGCGGCGTCGTCCAGCGGGAGGTAGCGGGCGCGGTGGCCGGTGGCCTTCCCGATCTCCTCCAGGGCCTCGTCGACCGTCAGCGCGCGGGGCCCGGACAGTTCGTACACCCGGCCTTCGTGCCCCGGTCCGGTGAGCGCGGCGACCGCGACGGCCGCGACATCCTCGGCGTCCACGAACGAGGCCGCTCCGTCCCCCGCGTACAGCCCGAGTTCACCGGCGGCCACCTCGTCCCTGAACGCGCCCTCGCTGAAGTTCTGCGCGAACCAGCCGGGCCGCAGGACCGTCCACGGCACCCCCGAGGCCCGTACCGCCTCCTCCCCCTCGATATGCGGGCCGCCATCGAAGGCCGGTCCGAAATAGCCGGAAATGTCGGCCCCGCGTGCCGAGAGCAGCACCAGCCGCCCGACCCCGCACGCCACGGCCTGTGCCACCAGATCGGGGGTCCTGGACGGGGCGGTGTCCAGTGGGACGATGTACACGGCCGAGGCGCCGTCGAGCGCGGCCTTCCAGGTGGCGCGGTCCTCCCAGTGGAAGCGGATGTCCCCGGACCGTGACGCGACGCGCACCGGCACCCCCCGCTCGCGCAGCCGGGCGACAACCCGGCGGCCGGTCTTGCCGGTGCCGCCGATGACCAGGATCGGTTCAGGTGTCATGACGGAAGTCTCACCCTTCGGGCGCCCGTCTCACGCACGTCGCCGCCTCCGACACGATCACCGGACGTCGAGCCGCCCTCGTCCCTTACCCGCCCGATACGCTGGGCCATATGGATGAGGACTTCCGCTCGCTCGTGGACCGGGTGCGGGACGAGTCCGGCGGGTCCGCCTCGTACGCGCAACTCATCGCGACCCGGGATCTCGACGAACTGGCCGCTGTCCTCACCGAGCGGGGACGGCCCCTGTGGGCACGGGAGACCGCCGCTTTCCGGCTCGGCTGTGCCGGTGACCGGCGGGCGTTCGAGACGCTGGTGCTGCTCCTCAACCACCGCGACCCCGAGCGCTGTGTCTCCGCCTCGTACGCCCTGGCCCGGCTCGGTGACCCGCGTACGCCCCGGGCGGCGGCCGCCCTCGCGACCAATGAACTCCGCACGGCCTACGCGCTCCACCCCGTACGGCTCCTCGCCGCGTTACGCGCCCCCGAGTCCGTACCGGCGCTGATCAGCACCCTCGAACGGCTGCTGGCACCGGACGAGCCGCACTGGCGGGTGGCACTGGCCTGCGTGGAGGGCCTGGGCACGCTCGGGGACGGCCGGGCCCGGGCCGTGCTGGAAGCCGCCCGGAATCATCCCCGCCTGGGCTCCGCCGCCGCGGACGCGCTGAGCCGTCTCGCATAGCGCACCTCGGGCACCGTCACCCCCTCCACGTCGAACCGCGCCTCCGTGCCGTCCGGAGCGAAGCCCGCCCTGGCGTAGAAGCGGCGGGCCCGGTCGTTGGCCGCGAGGACCCAGAGCAGCAGCGAAGAGGCGCCCGCCGCCTCGGCCCTGGCGGTCAGCGCGTCGACCAGCGCACTGCCCACTCCCGTGCCGATCCACTCGGGCAGCACATACAGGGCGTACAGCTCCGCCGTCCTGTCCGGCACGTCCTCGTCGCGGCTCGGGCCGCAGCACCCCCAGCCGACCACCCGGCCCGCCCGCTCGGCCACCAGGTCGACCACCCGGCCCTCGCCCTTGGTCAGATACTCCCGGCGGCGGGCCGCGTCCTCCTCGACGCTCATCGCGTCGAGATACGTCTGCGGTATCAGCCCCCGGTACGCGTGCTGCCAGCCGCGCACCCGGACCGTGGCGACGGCCTCGCAGTCGTCGAGTGTCATCTCACGGATCCGGACCGGCGCAGCGGCCGCGGGCCGGCCGTGCGCCGCAGGTTCGTACGCCGGGCCGCTCGCCGGGCCGGGCGCGGGCTCGGCGGTGGCGCAGGAGGCCGTGGGCTCAGTCCGTCCCGCCATCGGTCCCCCCGACGATCGCGAAAGCCTCTATCTCCACCAGCAGTTCGGGCCGGAACAGCGCCGCGACCTGGACCGCCGAACTCGCCGGCGGACGCGCCGTGTCGATCACCGCGTCCCGCGCCTCCCGTATCGCGGGCAGATGCGCCACATCGGTGACGAAGTACGTCAGCTTGACGACATCGGCGAATCCGGCCCCGGCCGCGGCCAGACAGCGGCGCAGATTCTCGAACACCTGCCGCGCCTGGGCGGCCGGATCCCCCTCGCCGACCACCCTGCCGTCCGCGTCGAACGCGCACTGGCCGGAGACGGCGACGAAACGGCCCGTGCCCCAGACGACATGGCTGTAACCGTTGCCCGGAGCGACGCCGTCGGGGGCGGGCAGATGCGTGAGTTCAGTCATGTGCCCATCCTTGCCGATGCCACTGACAATCGGCCAAGAGGTTTCCGTGACCGCTGTGACCGCTGTGACCGCATGAGGAGACCGCCGGTCACAGCAGCGTGAGCTGGGTCGCCGCCGGACGGACCGGCAGATCGGGACGCGCGGGCAGTTCCGGGTCCCGGGGCACGGATATGCGCCGGGCCTCGCCGCGCCCCGCCGGCCCGATCCCGAACTCGTCGGCCAGTTCGTGCACCTGCCGGGTGATCCGCCGCTGGTACCACTTGGGCGCGTACGCGCCCTCCGCGTACAGCCGCTCGTACCGCGCCACCAGATACGGATGGTGCCGCTCCAGCCAGGACATGAACCACTCGCGCGCGCCCGGCCGCAGATGCAGTACGAGCGGGGTCACCGAGGTGGCCCCGGCCGCGGCGATCGACCGTACCGTCGCCCTGAGCTGGTCGGGACTGTCGCTCAGGAACGGGATGACCGGCGCCATCAGCACCCCGCAGCCGATCCCGTTCTCGGCCATCGTCCGCACCACGTCGAGCCGCCGCTCGGGCGAGGGCGTGCCCGGTTCGACCGTGCGCCACAGCTCCTGGTCGGTGAAGCCGACCGAGACCGAGATGCCCACCTCGGTGACGGACGCCGCCTCCCGCAGCAGCTCGAGATCGCGCAGGATCAGCGTGCCCTTGGTGAGGATGGAGAACGGGTTGGCGCGGTCGCGCAGGGCCGTGATGATGCCCGGCATCAGCCGGTACCGTCCCTCCGCGCGCTGGTAGCAGTCGACATTCGTCCCCATCGCGATGTGCGCCCCCTGCCAGCTGCGCGAGGCGAGCTGGCGCCGGACCAGCTCCGGGGCGTTGATCTTGACCACGATCTGGGAGTCGAAGCCCTGACCGGTGTCGAGGTCGAGATAGCTGTGGGTCTTGCGGGCGAAGCAGTAGACGCAGGCGTGTGTGCAGCCCCGGTACGGATTCACCGTCCATTCGAACGGCATACGGGACGCCCCCGGCACCCGGTTCACAATCGAACGGGCACGGATCTCGTAGAAGGTGACACCACGGAATTCGGGTGTGTCGAAGGTCCTGGTGGTCACCGCGTCCGTACCGAAGAGCGCGATGTCCCCGGTCGCCCCCTGCATTGAGGTGTTCTCGACCAGATTGTCCCAGCGCATGGATACCTCCTCGGTAGCACTCACCTCAGAATAGAACACATGTTCCCTTGATCGCTCGCCGAGCGGATTTGGGCGGGCGTACCGGAGGGTGGTTGGCTGGCCGCACCCCACCCGGAACGAGTGCTGGAGGAACAGCCATGGCGCAGGTCGAGGCCACCACGGAGCGGATCATCGCGGCGGACCCGGAGACAGTGTTCGACGCGCTGGCCGATTACGAGAACACCCGGGCGAAGCTGCTGCCCGCGCAGTTCAGCGAGTACGAGGTGCGGGAGGGCGGCGACGGCGAGGGCTCGCTCGTCCACTGGAAGCTCCAGGCGACGAGCAAGCGGGTGCGCGACTGTCTGCTGGAGGTGACCGAGCCGACCGACGGACAGCTCATCGAGAAGGACCGCAACTCCTCGATGGTCACCACCTGGACCGTCACCCCCGCCGGTGAGGGCCGTTCGAAGGCCGTCGTCACGACCGTCTGGGACGGCGCGGGCGGGATCGGCGGGTTCTTCGAGCGGACCTTCGCCCCCAAGGGTCTCGGCCGTATCTACGACGTGATCCTCGAAAGGCTCGCCGCCGAGACCGAGAAGGCGCGCGAGAACGGCTCCGGCAAGTAGCCCTACCGGCCGAGAGCCCCGACCGGCCCGTCCGGCCGGACAGTTCGACTCGTTGCGGCAGGTCTCGGCGTGTCACCGCCGGGGTCACCGGTACGAGTGGTTTTCCCCGCGGCGCCGTTGCGCGCCCCCGCGCGACACGTCGCGGGAAAGCCCCTGATGAGCGCCCCGGCGCAGGCTTCACCGCTCAACCCGCCCCCGTCACAACCCCGTTCAGCCGGAGAGCCTTCCGCTTGCTCCTGCTTGGCGTGCAATGTGAAGTATGACGCCGCGCAGGTGCGACGAGGGGAGCAGTACGTGGGCGGGACCACTCTGGTCAAGGGCGGCGGGCAGGCCATCGAGTACGCGAACGAGAACGGTGCCGCGCGGGCCGCGGCGCTTCCCGTACCCGCCACCGCGGACGCTTCGCCACCACAGCCCGCCATGGGCACGGTCCTCGCGGAACCCCTCAGCCCCCGCCGGGTGCGGCTGGTCTTCGTCGGGCTGATGCTCGCCCTGCTGCTGGCCGCTCTCGAACAGATGATCGTGGCCACCGCGCTGCCGAAGATCGTCGGGGAGCTCCAGGGCCTGGACCGGATGTCCTGGGCGATCACCGCGTATCTGCTCACCGCCACCATCGGGCTCCCCGTCTACGGCAAGCTCGGCGATCTCTTCGGCCGCAAGGGCGTCTTCCAGTTCGCGATCGTCGTCTTCGTCATCGGGTCCGCGCTGGCCGGCTGGTCCCGCACCATGGATCAGCTCATCGCCTTCCGCGCCATCCAGGGAATCGGCGCGGGCGGACTGATGATCGGGGTCCAGGCGATCATCGCGGACATCGTGCCCGCCCGGGAACGCGCCCGCTTCATGGGACTGATCGGCGCCGCCTTCGGGCTCGCCTCCGTGGCCGGGCCGCTGCTCGGCGGCTTCTTCACCGACCATGTCTCCTGGCGCTGGTGCTTCTACTTCAATGTGCCCTTCGGGCTGATCACCCTCGCCGTCGTCGCCGTGGTGCTCCGGCTGCCCAAGCCCACCGCCCGCGCGCGGCTCGATGTCCTCGGCACCCTGATGCTCGCCGCCGCGTCCACCTGTCTGGTGCTGCTGACCAGTTGGGGCGGGACGGAGTACGAATGGGACTCCCGGGTCATCGTCGGTCTCGCCGCGGGAGCCGCCGGAACCACCCTGCTGTTCCTGGTCGTCGAGCACTTCGCGGCCGAACCGCTCATCCCCCTGCGGCTGTTCCGGGACACGGTCTTCAACATCACCAGCCTGGTCGGGGCGATCGTCGGCGTTGCGCTGTTCGGCGCGGCCAGCTATCTGCCGACCTATCTCCAGATGGTCGAGGGGGCCAGCGCCACCGAGTCGGGTCTGCTGATGCTGCCCATGATGGGCGGCATCGTCGTCGCCTCCGTCGTCTCGGGCCATCTCATCACCCGTACCGGTCACTACAAGATCTATCCGGTGCTGGGCAGCGCGCTCTCGGTGGCGGGCATGTGGCTGCTGTCCCGGCTGGACACCGGCACCTCGATGACCGAGAACGGTGTCGCGCAGGCGGTGCTGGGACTGGGCATGGGCCTGGTCATGCCGGTGCTGATCCTCGCCGTGCAGAACGCCGTACGCCCCGCCGACCTCGGCACCGCCACCAGCGCCAACAACTACTTCCGGCAGATCGGCGGCAGCGTGGGCGCCGCCGTCTTCGGCACCCTCTTCGCCGACCGGCTGGCCGACGCGCTCGCCGCCCGTATCCCCGCCGGGGCGGGCCTGCCCGACGCCGAGTCCATCACCCCGCAGGCGGTGCACGCCCTGCCGCCCGCCGTCCGCGACGGCTATGTCCAGGCGTACGCGGACGCCATGCCCCGGATCTTCCTCTACCTCGTGCCGGTGCTGGTCCTCGGCCTGTTGATCGCCCTCTTCCTCAAGGAGAAACCACTGGTGTCCCAGAACGCCTCAGCCGCCGAGTCCGTCACCGTCCCGGTCCCCGGCGCGCGCACCGCGCCCGCGGGCCCCGCCGCTCCGCCGCCCGCGCCCGCCCCGTACACCTCGGGGGTGGCGGTGTGCGGGACGGTGCAGCACCACGACGGCTCCACCGTGCCCCGCGCCGCGCTGACCCTGATCGATGTCCATGGACAGCAGATCGGGCGCGGGGCGAGCGGCGCGGACGGGCGGTACGCGCTGAGTGTGCCGGGCTCCGGCTCGTACGTGATGATCGCGGCCGCCGCCGGACACCAGCCGCAGGCCGTCACGGTGACCGTGGGCGAGCGGCCCGTCGAGCTGGATGTGGTCCTCGGCGGGGCGGGAAGGCTCGCCGGGGCCGTCCGTACCGCCGACGGCACCCCGGTGCGCGACGCCGCCGTGACCCTCACGGATGTACGGGGCGATGTCGTCGCGTCCACCCGGAGCGGCCGCGAGGGCGCGTATGTCATCTCGGAGCTGGTGGCCGGGGAGTACACCCTCGCCGCGAGCGCGCCCGCCTTCCGGCCCGCGGCGCTGCCGGTCAGTGTGCAGGCCTCACGCGAGACCCGGCAGGACATCGAGCTGGCGGGCGGAGCGGTGCTGCGCGGTACGGTACGGGCCGGCGGCGGCCGTCCGGTGGAGGACGCCCGGGTCACCCTCCTCGACGCGGCGGGCAATGTGGTGGATACCCTCACCACGGGTTCCGACGGCACCTTCCGGTTCGTGGACCTCTCCTCCGGCGAGTACACCGTGATCGCCGCGGGCTATCCGCCCGTCGCCACCGTCCTCCATATGGCGGGCGGCGGACGCACCGAACGCGATCTCCAACTGGGTCATGAAGATTGACTGAATTTCAGTCAATAAGCAGTTGTGCGCGGGCGCACCACCTATTGGTTCATTGACCGGCGCAATGCCTGTCAAGGGCCGTACCGTGGAGGGCGGAGCCGCGGATCCTGGCGGCAGGGAAGGAGCCTCCCACCCATGGACAGTGGTATTCCGCCGGGACTGCCGCGGCAGTCCGCCGCGGCCGGCCGGATTCCGCTCGCCGTGGTCGTCGTGGACGGTGACGGCCTGGTGTCGCACTGGTCGTCCGGTGCGCGGCGGCTCTTCGGCCACCCCGGGGACGAGGCGCTGGGACGGCATGCCGGAGATCTGATGCCGGTCGCCGGGGCCCTCGCGGAGGACGAGCGCGGGGTGGCGCACGGCGGTTGCGACGGCTATGACGAACTGGGACCGGAACTCCACGCCCGGGGCTCCTACCCCACCGCGGGCCGCGCGAAGGTCTCCCATCCGGAGCGCGGCCGGCTCGATGTGCTGTGGTGGGCCTATCCACTGATCGGACCGGGACCGGGGCGCCATCTCGTACTCGCGGCGGACGCCGGGCAGTTGCGCCCCGAGGCCGGGGAAAGCGCCGCGGACATTCTGCGGATCGCCCCCGGATTCGCCCATCACACGGAATTCCCGGACGCGGACGCATTGGCCCGGCGGCTGCCCGGCATTCTGCCGGACATGGGCCCCGCCGAATGCGGCCGCATTGTCGCCCAGGTACTCGAACTGGGATATCCCGTCGTGGAATTCAGCCGTCACGACCGGGTTCCGGTCACGCCCGACTGGGGTGTGCCCCGGCAGTCCGCCGTACGGTACGAAAGCCCTGGGGCCGAGCCCGTACCGGCAGGCGCCGAGCCCGTACCGGCGGAGGCGCGGTTCAGACGAAGAGCGGTGCCCCGTCCCGAACCCGGCCTCGAATACGCCGCGGTGCGTGAGCGTCTGGAGTTCCTGAACGATGTCAGCCGGCGTATCGGCTCATCCCTCGATCCGGCCCGTACGATCCGCGAGGTCACCAGCGCCCTCGTCCCCCACTTCACCGACTTCGCGGGTACGCATCTGCGGGCCGCGGTCCTGGCCGGGGAGGGATTCCCGGACGGCCCGCCCGACGCCACCACCGTCTGGCATCGGGTATGGGTCGAGCACAATGACGAGCCGGGCCGCTGGGACGATACGGTGCCGGTCGGCGAGGCCATGGCTTTCCCCGAGCACACCCCGTTCTTCCAGTGCATGGTCACCGGGGAGCCGATGCTCGTCCCGCGGGTGAGCGAGGAGACGGGGAATCGTATCTCCGCGGAATTCGAGAAACGGGATCTGCGCCCGCTCATCAACCACCGGTCCATGCTGCTGGTACCGCTGAAGGCGCGGGACGTCGTACTGGGATTCATGGTGCTGCTGCGGCGGCCCGACCGTGAGCCGTTCGACGACATGGACCGTACGACCGCCGCCGAACTCGCCACGCGGGCCGGGCTCGTACTGGACAACGCCCGGATGCACACGTACCAGGAGAATGTCGCCGAGACCCTCCAGGACAGCATGCTGCCGCACATCGCGCCGCGGATGGCGGGCTGTGACATCGCCACCCGCTATCTGCCCGGTACCCGGCCCGGCCGGATCGGCGGTGACTGGTTCGACGCCGTGAAGCTGCCCGGATCGCGGACCGCGCTGGTCGTCGGAGACGTGATGGGCCACGGTCTCAACTCGGTGGCGATGATGGGCCAGTTGCGCACCGCCGTACAGACCATGGCGGCCATGGAGCTGCCGCCCGCCCAACTGCTCCGCAATCTCGACGACTTGGCGCAGCGCCTCGGCGAACGGTATCTGGCGACCTGTCTGTACGCGGTGTACGACCCGATCGGATCCGAGATCCAGATCGCCAACGCCGGTCATATTCCACCGGTTCTGGTCCGTGCGGAGGACGGCAGTGCCGAGGTGCTCGACCTGCCGACCGGAGCGCCCATCGGTGTGGGCGGAGTGGCCTTCGAGACGGTGTCCGTACGGGTCGGGCCGGGCGACCGGCTGGTGCTGTGCAGCGACGGGCTGATCGAGGTGCGAGGTCAAGACATCGGGGAGGGCCGGGGCCTGGCGGCGCTCTGCGCGTCCGCCGCGCATCCCGCCGCCGCCATGGACACCGCCTGCGACGCCATCATCCGCGCGCTCAACGTCCGGGAAGGGCGCAAGGATGATGTTGCGCTGCTGATGGCCCGCCTCAACGGCATTCCTGACAGCGATGTCGCGGAGTACGAACTCGCCCTGGATCCGCGCGAGGTGGGCAGGGCGCGACGGCTGGTGCGCGACCGGCTGCTGGGCTGGTCGCTGCCGGACGCGGTGGAGACGGCCGAGCTGATGGTGAGTGAGCTGGTCACCAACGCGATGAATCACGCGCGGTCACAACGGGTCGGGCTGCGGCTGGTCCGCACGGACGCGCTGCTGTGCGAGGTCACCGATGACACACCGGCCCCCGCGGCCCTGCTGAGCGCGCGGCCCGACGACGAGTCCGGGCGCGGACTGCGGGTGGTGAGCACGCTGGCGCACGAGTGGGGGACGAGCAGTACGGCGTACGGAAAGACCGTCTGGTTCGAACAGACCCTCACCCGGAAGGCGCCCGGCCGTCACCACGGCCGCTGGACGAACCCTCCCGGGCTCCTGCCCCCGCAGCCGACGGGACGGTAGTCCGTACCGCGCGGCTCGCCGTCGATGGATCCGCCGACGCGGAGCCGCCGCGGGGTCATGCGGTCACCTGGATCACTTGCTTGCCCGCCACGCCGCCCCGTTCGAATGCCTGGTGCGCCGCGGCCGTGTCCGAGAGCGGATACACGCCGTTGACCACCGGGCGCAGCGCACCCGAGGTGACATGGCCGGCCAGATCGCGGAGGACGGCGGTGCCGGGGTTGGCGCTGAAGGTACGGATGCGGCGGGGACCGTACACGCTGGAGGCGGCGATCGCGGCCAGGGCGGGCGCGGAGAGTCCGACGGTGACCATGCGGCCGGTCTTGGCGAGTCGGCTTCGATAGCAGTTCAGTTCCGTGCCGACGGTGTCGAGGATCACGTCGAAGGGGCCGATCCGGTCCGAGGTGGTGGAGCCGTAGTCGAAGACCTCGTCGGCGCCGAGGCCGGTGAGAAGCCGGGCGTGGCGGTCGCGGGCCAGGGCGGTGACATGAGCGCCCATCGCGTGGGCCAGTTGCACCGCGGCCGTGCCGACGCCGCCGGCAGCGCCCCGGACCAGAACCCGTTCCCCGGCGGCAAGGTGTGTGCTGTCGCGCAGCGCGATCAGCGCGGTGGTGCCCGCGACGACCACGGAGGCCGCTTCGACCGACGAGATGCCCACTGGCGCGGGCGCGATGCGGTCCGCGGGCACTACGACGTATTCGGCCGCCCCACCGGTGGTGTGCCGCTCCCGGGGGTGCACCGTGCCCCACACCCGGTCCCCGGCCCGGTAACCCTCGACATCGGCGCCGGTCGCGGCGACGACGCCGGCGAAGTCCAGCCCCACACCGATCGGGAACCGGCGTCCCGAGACCATCTTCAGCCCTCCCGCGCGGACGATCACATCGTGTCCGTTCACGCTGGACGCCTCGACCGACACCAGTACCTCGCCCGCGCCGGGAGCGGGACGGGCGACCTCGTTGACGCGCAGGACGTCCGGCGCACCGTAGCTCGTGATCTGAACGGCCTTCATGTCGTTGCCCTTCCGTGGCGGGGTGGATGATCCGATGCTGGACCCTGCGCGCGGAACCACGGTCGTTCCGCTTTTCCTGGGTCCGGCGGACCCACCCTCACGAGCCGCGCCCGGGGCATACTGGCGCCGTGACCGACCATTCCCTTGCCGTGAGTGACGATCCCCGGCGTGAGCTCGCCGAGTTCCTGCGTGCCCGCCGCACCCGGCTGCTGCCACAGGATGTCGGCCTGGAACCGGGCCCGAGGCGGCGTGTCGCCGGGCTGCGGCGGGAGGAACTGGCCCTGCTGGCCGGGGTGAGCGCGGACTACTACCAGCGCATGGAACAGGGACGCGACGTCCGGCCCTCCGAACAGGTCCTGGACGCTCTCGCGCGTGCCCTCAACTTCTCCGCCGAGGAGTCCCGGTACCTGCACAGCCTCGCCGCCGCCGCCCGCACGCCCGCCCGCGGTCCGCGCCGCCACGAGCCCGAAGAGGTACCGCCCACCACGCTGCGGCTGCTGCGCACCATGACCACGCCCACGATGGTCGTCGGCCGCTTCCTGGACGTCCTGGCATGGAACCCGCTGGCCGGTGCCCTGCTCGGCGAGTTCACCCTGCTCCCCACGGCCGAACGGAATCTGCTCAAGCTGCTGCTGCACCCCGAAGCCGACCGGGCGTGCCCCGACCGGGCGGCTACCGTGGCCGAACTGACCGGGATGCTGCGGACCCAGATCGCCGCCGATCCGGGGCACCCGCGCGGTGTGGAACTCGTCGGCGAACTCGCCGTACGGAGTGACGAGTTCGCATCGCTGTGGGCGCGCCACGACGTCGAGGAGGCCGTCCGTGGCCGGATGCGTGTCCAGCACCCGATGGTCGGCGAGCTGAGCCTGGAATGGGACGCCTACCCGGTGCCGGGCACCCCCGGCCCGGTGCTCATCACCTACACCGCCGAGGCGGGAAGCCCGGACGACGAGCGGCTCAGTTTGCTGGCCGCCCTGCTCGATTCACCGGACACGACGACAGCGGTCACCCGGAAACCCTGACGTGCCGACCGGCTCGCGCCGACGAGGGCCAGGCGCGCCTCGCCCCCGGCCCACAGTGATCCAGCGCACAGCCGCTCCTCTCTGGCGCGCTCGTTACTCGTCGGTTAATCTCAAATGAGCGGGAAACCCCCGCTGCTCCCGGTGGCCTGGTGACGCAGCCGCCGAGAGCGCTGTCGGTTCAGCACCCTTGCGGTCCGGCCCGTCCGGACCGCCGGTACGGCGCGGCTCCGGGACAGAGTCCGCCGCCCAGCACCGTGACCGCATCAGCCACGCGCGCCCGCCGCGCCCCGCGGCCCCTGGTCAGCCATTCCGGGCCCGCCCCTCTCAGTCGTCACTCATCCCCTGGAGTCCCGTGATGGACATCCCTCTCTCCACCATCGCCGTCGTCGGCCTCGGCACCATGGGTACCGGTATCGCCGAGATCCTCGCCCGCGCAGGCCGCGAGGTCGTCGGCATCGACATCAGTGACATCGCCGCAGCCCGGGCGGTCGCCTCGCTCGAAGCGTCCACCGCGAGGGCCGTGGCACGGGGGCGGCTCACCGCGGAGGAGCGGCGCACGGTCCTCGCGCGATTCCGCACCTTCTCCGATCTGCACGCCGCCGCCGGCGCCGATCTGGTGATCGAGGTGGTGCCGGAGTCGTACGAGACCAAGCAGCGGGTCTTCCGGGCGCTGGACGGGATCGTCGGCCCCTCCACGATCCTTGCGACCGGCACCAACGCGCTGTCCGTGACCCGGCTGGCCGCGGACTCGGCGCACCCCGAGCGCGTGCTCGGCCTGCACTTCTTCAATCCGGCCCCGGCCATGAAGCTGGTCGAGGTGGTGTCCTCGGTCCTCACCGCGCCCCGGGCCGTGGCGGCCGTCACCGGGCTCGCCCGGGAGCTGGGCAAGGAGCCGGTCGCGGTGGGCGACCGGCCCGGCTTTGTCGCGGACGGTCTGCTCTTCGGCTATCTCAACCAGGCCGCCGCGATGTACGAGGCCAGGTACGCCTCGCGCGAGGACATCGACGCGGCGATGAAGCTGGGCTGCGGACTGCCGATGGGCCCGCTCGCGCTTCTCGATCTGATCGGCGTGGACACGGCCCGTACGGTCCTGGAGGCGATGTACGCGGCGTCCCGCGACCGGCTGCACGCGCCCGCGCCGGTGCTCAGGCAGCTCGCCGAGGCCGGGCTGACCGGCCGCAAGTCGGGCCGCGGCTTCTACACGTACGAGGGCCCGGGCAGCGGCGCGGTGGTGCCGGACGCGCTCACCCCGCCGGAAATGCCCAGTCCGGGGAGTGCCGCCGCCCGCCCGGTCCGCTCGGTCGGTGTCGCGGGCTCCGGCACCATGGCGAGCGGGATCGCGGAGGTCTTCGCCAAGGCGGGTTTCGATGTGGTGCTCGCGGCGCGCACCCCGGAGAAGGCCGAGGCCGCCGCCGCCCGGATCGCGAAGTCCCTGGCCCGCTCCGTGGACAAGGGCCGGCTGACCGCCGAGGCCCGTGACCAGGCCCTGGCGCGGATCACCCCGGCCGGCTCGCTGGACGCCCTCAGCGAGGTGGATCTCGCCGTCGAGGCCGTGGCCGAGGACCTGGAGATCAAGCGGCAGCTCTTCGCCGCGCTCGACAAGGTCTGCAAGCCGGGCGCGGTGCTGGCCACGACGACCTCCTCGCTGCCGGTGGTGGCCTGTGCCCGCGCGACCTCGCGCCCGCAGGACGTGGTCGGGATGCACTTCTTCAATCCGGCCCCGGCGATGAGACTCGTCGAGGTGGTCCGTACGGTCCTCACCGCCGACGACGTCCGGGCCACCGCCCGCGCGGTGGCCACGGCCGTCCGCAAGCACCCGGTCGACTGCGGAGACCGGGCGGGCTTCATCGTCAACGCGCTGCTGTTCCCGTATCTGAACAACGCGGTCAAGATGGTCCAGGAGCACTACGCGAGCCTCGACGACATCGACGCCGCGATGAGACTGGGCGGCGGCTATCCGATGGGTCCCTTCGAACTGCTCGATGTGGTCGGGCTCGATGTGTCACTGGCCATCGAGCGGGTCCTGCACCGCGAGTTCCGGGATCCTGGCCTGGCTCCGGCGCCACTGCTCGAACATCTTGTGGCGGCGGGCTGTCTCGGCCGCAAGACCGGCCGCGGCTTCCGCGAGTACGCCCGGCGCTGATCCCCGTACCGGCCCCGCGGGATCCCGGTACCGGTCCACTCAGTGATCAAGGTCCGGGCCCCGCGGGCGCGCTCTCCTGCGTCGATGCAGTACGTTCACCTCATGTCCCAGCCCGCCAAGTCCTCCCGTACGAACACCAGGACCGACGTTCCGGAGAGTGCCGCAGGCACCCGCGCGGCCGCTCAGCGGCTGAAGATGCGCCGGGAGCTGGCGGCCGCGGCGATGGAACTGTTCGCGACCAAGGGGTACGAGGCGACCACCGTCGACGAGATCGCCGCCGCCGCCGGGGTCGCCCGCCGGACCTTCTTCCGGCACTTTCGCTCCAAGGAAGAGGCGATCTTCCCGGACCACGACGACACGCTCGTACGGGCGGAGGCGGTGCTCAACGCCGCGCCCGCCCATGAGCACCCGCTGGACACGGTCTGCCGGGGCATCAAGGAGGTCATGCGCATGTACGCGGCCTCCCCCGCGGTCTCCGTGGAGCGCTACCGGCTCACCCGCGAGGTGCCCACCCTGCGGGAGCGCGAGATCGCCTCGGTGGCCCGTTACGAGCGGCTGTTCACCCGCTATCTGCTGGGCCACTTCGACGAGCGCGACCATGCCGACGGCAATGACGACCCGCTGCTGGCGGAGGTCGCCGCGTCGGCCGTCGTCACCGCGCACAACCATGTGCTGCGCCGCTGGCTGCGGGCCGGCGGGCAGGGCGATGTGGAGGCGCAGCTCGACCATGCCTTCGCGATCGTCCGGGAGACCTTCGGGGCCGGGATCGGCGCGGGCCGGACCATCGGGGGCAAGCCGCAGCACGCCGCCGCGACGGCCCGTACCAGCGGCGATGTGCTGGTGACGGTGGCGCGTACGGACGCACCGCTGGACGAGGTCATGCGGACCATCAAGCAGGCGCTCAGGGACGCGTAGCCGCGTCCCCCGGCCTCTGCCTTCGCTTTCCCGGTGCTCCCCCTTGATCGCGATACGCCATGCGTTCCTTTGCCCACATGAAGTGATATTTGCCGCTTGCACAGCGGTAGGGATCTGCTCATGCGTGCCGCACCGGTGACAAGTGAGAGGGATTTCTGGCACCCAGTGCCTTGCCAGGTGTCACGGCGTGCCATACCGTGAAGGTGTCCGGCTGTTCCCGCAAGCCGTCTCGCTTGTGCGCCCGGACGCCTGCGTCACAGGCACCTCCCGCGCTCACCCGGCGCCGCCGATCAGCACGGTCAGCACCACAGGCCGATCAGCAGCGCCCCCGCCGAACCGACGGCACACCTCCACCGCACCCCAGCGAGCGGCCCTCGCGGCTCGCTCCCCCAGCTTCGCCGGAGGCACCACCGTGAAGGAAATCCTGGACGCGATCCAGTCGCCGGACACCACGTCCGCCGACTTCGCCGCACTGCCCGTCCCCGGTTCGTACCGCGCGGTGACCGTGCACAAGGACGAGACGGAGATGTTCGCCGGTCTCCCCGGCCGCGAGAAGGACCCCCGCAAGTCGCTCCATCTCGACGAGGTGCCGGTGCCCGAACTCGGCCCCGGCGAGGCCCTGGTGGCCGTCATGGCCAGCTCGGTCAACTACAACTCCGTCTGGACCTCGCTCTTCGAGCCGCTGCCGACCTTCGGATTCCTGGAGCGGTACGGCAAGCTCAGCGAACTGGCCAGGCGGCACGACCTGCCGTACCACGTCATCGGCTCCGATCTCTCCGGCGTCGTGCTGCGCACCGGCCCGGGGGTCAACGCCTGGCGGCCGGGAGACGAGGTCGTGGCGCACTGTCTCTCCGTCGAGCTGGAGTCGTCCGACGGCCACAACGACACGATGCTCGACCCGGAGCAGCGGATCTGGGGCTTCGAGACCAACTTCGGCGGCCTGGCGGAGCTGGCCCTTGTGAAGTCCAACCAGCTCATGCCCAGGCCCCAGCATCTGACCTGGGAGGAGGCGGCAGCACCGGGACTTGTCAACTCGACCGCGTACCGCCAGCTCGTCTCCCGCAACGGCGCCGGGATGAAGCAGGGCGACAATGTGCTGATCTGGGGTGCGAGCGGCGGACTCGGCTCGTACGCCACGCAGTTCGCGCTCGCGGGCGGGGCCACGCCGGTGTGTGTGGTCTCCAGCGACCGGAAGGCGGAGATCTGCCGGCGGATGGGCGCCGAGGCGATCATCGACCGTACGGCCGAGGACTACCGGTTCTGGAAGGACGAGCACCACCAGGACCCGCGCGAGTGGAAGCGCTTCGGCAAGCGCATCCGCGAACTGACCGGTGGCGAGGACGTGGACATCGTCTTCGAGCACCCGGGCCGTGAGACCTTCGGCGCCTCCGTCTATGTCACCCGCAAGGGCGGCACGATCGTCACCTGCGCCTCGACCTCCGGCTACACCCACGAGTACGACAACCGCTATCTGTGGATGTCCCTGAAGCGGATCATCGGCTCCCACTTCGCCAACTACCGCGAGGCGTGGGAGGCCAACCGGCTGGTCGCCAAGGGCAGGATCCACCCCACCCTGTCGAAGGTGTACGCGCTGGAGGACACCGGCCAGGCCGCGCACGACGTCCACGCCAACCGCCATCAGGGCAAGGTCGGGGTGCTGGCACTGGCGCCGCGCGAGGGTCTGGGCGTACGGGACGAGGAGCTGCGCGCGCGGCACATCGACGCCATCAACCTGTTCCGCGACACCCCGGCGGAGGCGGCGGCCACCGCCGGGGCCTCGCGCACCACCCTCGTCCGGGGAGCCTGAGATGGGCGAGCGGCACCGGGACCGGCCCTGGCTGATGCGGACCTACGCGGGCCATTCGACCGCCGAGGCGTCCAACGAGCTGTACCGGCGCAATCTCGCGAAGGGGCAGACGGGTCTCTCCGTCGCCTTCGACCTGCCGACCCAGACCGGCTACGACCCCGACCATGTCCTCGCCCGCGGCGAGGTCGGCCGGGTGGGGGTCCCGGTCTCCCATCTCGGCGACATGCGGCGGCTGTTCCAGGACATCCCGCTGGACCGCACCAACACCTCGATGACCATCAACGCCACCGCGATGTGGCTGCTGGCGCTCTACCAGGTGGTCGCGGAGGAGCAGGGCGCGGACATCGCCCGTCTCCAGGGGACGACGCAGAACGACATCGTCAAGGAGTACCTCTCCCGCGGCACGTACGTGTTCCCGCCGGGGCCCAGCCTGCGGCTGACCACCGACATGATCACGTACACGGTGAACCACATCCCCAGATGGAACCCCATCAACATCTGCAGCTACCACCTCCAGGAGGCGGGCGCGACCCCGGTGCAGGAGATCGCGTACGCGATGTCCACCGCGATCGCCGTCCTGGACGCGGTGTTCGCGTCGGGCCGCATCCCCGAGGAGCGCAGGGGGGAGGTGGTCGGCCGGATGTCGTTCTTCGTCAACGCCGGGGTCCGCTTCGTCGAAGAGATGTGCAAGATGCGGGCGTTCTCCCGGATCTGGGACACGGTCACCCGGGAGCGGTATGGCATCGAGGACGCCTCGCAGCGCCGGTTCCGCTACGGCGTCCAGGTCAACTCGCTCGGGCTGACCGAGGCCCAGCCGGAGAACAACGTCCAGCGGATCGTCCTCGAAATGCTCGCCGTGACCCTGTCCAAGGACGCCCGCGCCCGCGCCGTACAGCTCCCCGCCTGGAACGAGGCGCTGGGGCTGCCGCGCCCCTGGGACCAGCAGTGGTCGCTCCGCATACAGCAGGTGCTCGCGCACGAGAGCGATCTGCTGGAGTACGAGGACATCTTCGAGGGCTCGCATGTCGTCGAGGCCAAGGTGGCGGACCTGGTCACGGAGTCCCTCGCCGAGATCGACCGGATCGAGGAGATGGGCGGCGCGCTGGCGGCCGTCGAGTCCGGGTATCTCAAGTCGCGGCTGGTCGCCTCGCACGCCGGACGCCGGGCGCGGATCGAGTCGGGCGAGCAGAGGATCGTCGGGGTCAACTGCTACGAGTCCACCGAGCCCAGTCCGCTGACCGCCGATCTGGACACCGCGATCATGACGGTCGATCCGGCGAACGCGGCCCGGGTGGCGGCGGCGCTGCACACCTGGCGGGACAACCGCGACGAGGCACGGGCCACCGGGGCGCTGGCCGCGCTGAAGAAGGCCGCCGCCGGCACCGCGAATCTGATGCCGGCGACCCTGGAGTGCGCGCGGGCCGGGGTGACCACCGGCGAGTGGGCCTGGGCGCTGCGGGACGTCTTCGGCGAGTTCCGCGCGCCGACCGGGGTGAGCGGCGCACCCGTCGCGGTGAGCGCGGAGCCGGACACGGCGCTCGCGGCGGTCCGCGAGGCGGTGTCCCGTACCGCCGGTGAACTCGGCTCGGGGCGGCTGCGGCTGCTGGTCGGCAAGCCCGGCCTGGACGGGCACTCCAATGGCGCCGAGCAGATCGCGGTCCGTGCGCGCGACGCCGGGTTCGAGGTGGTCTACCAGGGCATCAGGCTGACACCCGAGCAGATCGTCGGTGCCGCGCTCGCCGAGGACGTGCACTGTGTGGGCCTGTCGGTGCTGTCCGGTTCGCACGGCGCGCTGGTGCCGGAGGTGCTGGTACGGCTGCGCGAGGCGGGTGCGGGCGACATCCCGGTGATCGTCGGCGGGATCATCCCGAACGGCGACGCCGAGGAACTGCGGGCGGCCGGGGTGGCCGCCGTCTTCACCCCGAAGGACTTCGGAATCACCGAGATCATCGGCCGTATCGTCGATGAGATCAGGAAAGCGAACAAGCTCGACCCCTTGGAGGTCCCCGCATGACCGCGCCTGCCACGCACGCCACCGCCGAGCCGGCCGCAGCCCCCGCCGACCGGCTGCGTCCGCGCCGCTCCTGTCTCGCCGTACCGGGCTCGAATCCACGCTTTCTGGAGAAGGCCCAGGGGCTCCCGGCCGACCAGGTCTTTCTCGATCTGGAGGACGCCTGCGCGCCGCTCGCCAAGGAGGGCGCCCGGCACACCATCGTCGACGCGCTGAACAAGGGCGACTGGAGCGGCAAGATCCGGGTGGTGCGCGTCAACGACTGGACGACGCACTGGACGTACCGCGATGTGATCACGGTCGTGGAGGGCGCGGGCCACAACCTCGACTGCGTGATGCTGCCGAAGGTCCAGGACGCCCAGCAGATCGTGGCACTGGATCTGCTGCTCACCCAGATCGAGAAGACGATGGGCTTCGAGGTCGGCAGGATCGGTATCGAGGCGCAGATCGAGAACGCCAGGGGTCTGGTGAACGTCGACGAGATCGCCGGCGCGTCCCCGCGTCTCGAGACCATCGTCTTCGGTCCCGCCGACTTCATGGCGTCCATCAATATGAAGTCACTGGTGGTGGGGCAGCAGCCGCCCGGCTATGGCGCGGACGCCTATCACTACATCCTGATGCGGATCCTGATGGCCGCCCGTACCCACGATCTCCAGGCCATCGACGGCCCGTACCTCCAGATCCGCGATGTGGACGGCTATCGCGAGGTGGCGCGCCGGGCGGCCGCGCTGGGCTACGACGGCAAGTGGGTGCTGCACCCCGGCCAGATCGAGGCGTCGAACGAGATCTTCTCGCCCTCCCAGGAGGACTACGACCACGCCGAGCTGATTCTCGACGCGTACGACTACTACACCTCGGAGGCGGGCGGCAAGAAGGGCTCGGCGATGCTCGGCGACGAGATGATCGACGAGGCCAGCCGCAAGATGGCGCTGGTCATCTCGGGCAAAGGCCGGGCCGCTGGGATGCGCCGTACCACCGCCTTCGAAGCCCCGGAGGCATGACGATGCGGTTCGGCAGGACGTTCGAGGAGTTCGAGATCGGTGCGGTCTACAAGCACTGGCCCGGCAAGACGGTCACGGAGTACGACGACCACCTGTTCTGTCTGCTCACCATGAACCACCATCCGCTCCACCTGGACAGCAACTACGCGGAGAGGACGACCGACTTCGGGAAGAACGTCGTCGTCGGCAATTACGTCTACTCGCTGCTGCTGGGCATGTCGGTGCCGGACGTCTCCGGGAAGGCCATCGCCAATCTGGAGGTCGAGTCGCTGCGCCACATCGCGCCGACCTTCCACGGCGACACGATCTACGGCGAGACGACCGTGCTCGACAAGACGCCCTCGAAGTCCAAGAGCGACCGCGGAATCGTGTATGTGGAGACCAAGGGGTACAAGCAGGACTCCACGGTCGTCTGTGTGTTCCGCCGCAAGGTGATGGTGCCGACCGAGAAGTACGTCAAGGAGCGCGGCGGCGAGCAGCCCGGCCGCCCAGAGCCGCGGGAGAAGTGACCCAGCCATGAGCCGACTCGCCCGGACCGCCGGGCTGACCGACATTCAGCGGGAGATCCTGGCCACCGTGAGGGACTTCGTCGACAAGGAGATCCTTCCGGTCGCCACGGAGCTGGAACACCGCGACGAGTATCCGACCCGGATCGTCGAGGGCCTCAAGGACCTCGGACTGTTCGGGCTGATGATCCCCGAGGAGTACGGCGGTCTGGGCGAGTCGCTGCTCACCTACGCGCTCTGCGTGGAGGAGATCGCCCGCGGGTGGATGTCCGTCTCGGGCATCGTCAACACCCATTTCATCGTGGCGTACATGCTCAAGCAGCACGGCACCCAGGAGCAGAAGGACGCGTTCCTGCCGAAGATGGCGGCGGGGGAGGTACGGGGCGCCTTCTCGATGTCGGAGCCCGGTCTCGGCTCGGACGTCTCCGCCATCACCTCCAAGGGCGTACGGGACGGCGACGGTTTCGTACTGGACGGCCAGAAGATGTGGCTCACCAACGGCGGCACCTCCACGCTTGTCGCCGTGCTGTGCCGTACGGACGAGGGCCATCCGGAGGGGACGCCCCCGCACAGGTCGATGAGCACCTTCCTGGTCGAGAAGGAGCCCGGCTTCGGTGAGGTACGGCCGGGCCTCACCATCCCCGGGAAGATCGACAAGATGGGGTACAAGGGGGTCGACACCACCGAACTGATCATGGACGGACTGCGCATTCCGGCCAATCGGGTACTCGGCGGGACCACCGGTCGTGGGTTTTACCAAATGATGGACGGGGTCGAGGTCGGCCGGGTCAATGTCGCCGCGCGTGGCTGTGGCGTCGCACAGCGTGCTTTCGAACTGGGTGTGGCATATGCCCAGCAACGTCACACCTTCGGCAGGCCCATCGCGCAGCACCAGGCGATCCAGTTCAAGCTTGCCGAGATGGCCACCAAGGTCGAAGCGGCCCATGCGATGATGGTGAACGCGGCACGCAAAAAGGACTCCGGCGAACGAAACGACCTGGAGGCGGGGATGGCGAAGTATCTCGCCTCCGAATACTGCAAGGAAGTCGTCGAGGACGCCTTCCGCATCCACGGCGGTTACGGCTTCTCCAAGGAGTACGAGATCGAGCGCCTCTACCGCGAAGCACCGATGCTGCTGATCGGCGAGGGAACCGCCGAGATCCAGAAAATGATCATTGGACGCCGACTGCTGGAGGAGTACCGTGCCCAGAGTTGATTGTCGCGTTTGATCTTATTTGGCCGCCGTACACATCACACTCCGTCGCCGGAAGCCACCGTCTTCCGGCCGCTCGACTCGGCTGCTGGCTTGCTCAGTTGCTGCTCGCAACCGATACCATCGCTGGAAAGCCGCCGTCCCCTGTTTCCCGCGCGGCATCATCCGCTACGAAGGTCATCCATGCCCCACAGCCAAACCTCTGCACCACGCGGCCGGGTCCGCCTCGCGCGCGGAGCATCGCCGTGGCTCCTGCCCACAGTCGCCACCGCGGCGATCGGACTGGTCCGTGCGCGCCGTTCCCGGCGTGCCGCTGTTCTCGCTGTGCCCGCCACCGCGCTCGCGGCGGGCATGCTGTGGTTCTTCCGCGACCCCGAGCGTGAGATCACTCAGGGCCGGGTCATCTCCCCGGCCGACGGTGTGGTGCAGAGCATCATGCCGTGGAAGGACGGGCGCACCCGGGTCGCCATCTTCATGAGTCCGCTGAATGTCCATGTGAACCGCGCTCCCCTCGCGGGGACCGTGACCTCGGTGGAGCACGTCCCCGGCGGATTCGTTCCGGCGTTCAACAAGGAGAGCGAGAACAACGAGCGCGTTGTCTGGCACTTCGACACCGAGCTGGGCGATATCGAGATGGTGCAGATCGCGGGCGCTGTGGCCCGCCGCATCGTCCCGTACATCCCCCAGGGCACCAAGGTGGAACAGGGCGAGCGCATCGGCCTGATCCGTTTCGGCTCGCGCGTCGACATCTACCTTCCGGAAGGTGTCGAGGTCGCTGTCGAGGTCGGTCAGACCACGACCGCAGGGGTGACTCGAATTGACCGTGATTGATCCTGATACGCAAGCCGGCTGGGCCGCCGAGGCCGAGGCCGAAGCGGAGGACGACGCGGAGGAAATGCCGCTGTCACTGCGGCTGTCGATAGCGGACACCCTGACGCTCGGCAACGCCACCTGCGGCTTCATGGCCGTCTACTTCACCACCACCGGCATTCTCATCCCCCATCTCACGGGCAGCGACGAGAGCGGGATGGCACGGCACTCCGCGGCGACGGCAGTGATCCTGATGCTGTGCGCGGCCATCTTCGATCTGTTCGACGGGCTCGTGGCACGCAAGCTGCGCAGCTCGCCGATGGGCGCCGAGCTGGACAACCTGTCGGACCTGATCAGCTTCGGACTCGCCCCGGCGTACTTCGTGCTGGTGTACGGCATGGTCGCGGACGACGCCCATCAGCGGGTGTCGGCGCTGGCCGCGGTGGTGGTGCTGCTGGCTGTTGTGCTGCGGCTGGCGAGATTCTCCTGTGTGACGCTGAAGGACGGAATGTTCCAGGGCATGCCGAGCCCCTTCGGCGCGCTGACGGTCATCTCGATCGTGCTACTGGAACTGCCGTTCGTACCGACGCTGCTGGCGATCGTCGGGGTGGCGTGGCTGATGGTCAGCCGTGTGGAGTATCCGAAGCCGCGGGGCATTCTCGCGGTGGCGATGCTGAGCTGGATCGTGGCCGCGATGGCGCTGCTGGCCGCCTGGGCGTTCGACGCTCCCGGCGGGCAGTTGCTGCTCCAGACGGGCTGTGCGCTCCAGGTCGTGACGGGCGCGGTCATTCCGCTGTTCGCCACGGCACGGCGGGTGAACACGTTCCGCGACAACCGCCGCGAGGCGCGGGCGGCGCAGCTCCCGTAATTTCGACAGCGGTACGTTCCACCGCGGTGGACGAGTCGTTGAGGGCCCCGGGTGCGACACGCGCCCGGGGCCCTCTCGGCTGCGCGATCCGACGGGCCGTCATATCGGTGGCTCGGATGGTGAGTTCCTCGCGACACGTGGCTGGGAACGCTTCGTCGTAACCCCGGCGGGCCTTGGAGCGCGGCACGGGCACGCTCGGCGCCTCCGCCTCGGCGGGGCGTCGGCCGGGAGGACCGCCGCGCGGCCCGGCCGGGGTCCGGGCGGGCCGCGTCGTTCCTATGGCAGAGCCGACGGAGTCGGTGGAGCCGGCAGCGCGCCGCTCGGCGCGGTGGCTGTTCAGCGCCGTGCCATATAGAGGTCGAGCGCCTTGTGCAGCAGCTTGTTCAGCGGGTAGTCCCACTCACCGAGATACTCGACGGCCTCGCCGCCCGTGCCCGCCTTGAAGCGGAGCAGACCGAGAAGGTGGTTGCTCTCGTCGAGGGTGTCGGTGATGCCCCGGAGGTCGTACACGCGCGCGCCCCGCTCGTGGGCGTCGCACATCATGCGCCACTGGACGGCGTTGTTCGGCTGCACCTCTCGTCTGCGGCCGGTGGACGCGCCGTACGAGTACCAGGAGTGGTCGCCGACGTTGAGCATCGTGGCCGCGGACAGGACCTCGCCGTCGTGATGGGCGAGATAGAGCCGCATACGGTCGGGGTCCTCCTTGATCAGCGCGGTCCACATGCCCTGGAAGTACGTCAGCGGGCGCGGCAGGAACTGGTCGCGTTCGGCGGTCTCGCGGTACAGCTCGTAGAAGACCGGTAGGTCCTCGTAGCCGCCGCGCTCCACTTTGACGCCGGCCTTCTCGGCCTTCCTGATGTTGCGCCGCCACTGCTGGTTGAAGCCGTTCTGGATCTCGTCCAGGGTCCGCCCGGCGAGGGGCACCTGGAAGACATGGCGCGGCTGGCCGGCGCTGAAGCCGTCGTCCGATCCGTCGTCGCTCTGCCGCCAGCCCATCCGTTGCAGGCGGTCGGTGATCGCGTAGGCGCGGCGTTCCTCCATGCTGGGCGTGACATCACGCAGCCGGCGGATCTCGGGGTCGGCGATGGCCGCCTTGACCGCGTCCGCCTTCCAGCGGCGGGCGACGACGGGCGGGCCCATCTTCACCGAGAAGGCGCCGCGGGACTTGAGGTGGGCCAGCAGCGGATGGAACCACCGCGCCAGGTCCGGCGCGAACCAGTCGATGGCCGGGCCCTCGGGCAGATAGGCGAGATACCGCTTGATCTTCGGCACCGGCCGGTAGAGGACGAGCCCCGCGCCGATGATGCGCGACCGCTCGTCGAACCACCCGAGGCTCTCCGCCCGCCAGTCCGGCTTGACGTCGCCCCACGCGGGAACCTGCATATGGCTGATCGAGGGTCTGGCCCGGACGAAGGCCAGATGTTCGTCGCGTTTGATCGTCTTCAGGCGGTAGCCCATGGGGAGTGCTCCTTCGCTCGGCACGCGGGCCTGTGGTCAGCAGACCTCTAAGTCATACGTGCCGCACACGCGGGGGCGGGCCGGACACGCGCGGGGGCGGGCGAGGACACACCTCAGGGCGTGACGCACGACCAGCCCGTCCGGCGTTTGCGTACGGAGACGGCACGGCGCCGGGGCCGGATGCCCTCCGATGCGGGGGGCCGGGCACGGCATCCCATGGGCCGAACCATCGCCACTTCCGGCCCGTCCGACGTTTGAGGGACGGAACCACCGACTCCAGCGCCGGGTACCCGCCCGACCGGAGCCGACCCCGGCACCCCATGCGCCGGACCATCGCCACATCCAGCCCGTCCGGCATTTGAGGGACGGAACCACCGGCCCCAGCGCCGCGCGCCCGCCCGACCGGAGCCGACCCCGGCACCCCATGCGCCGGACCATCGCCACTTCCGGCCCGTCCGGCGATTGAGGACGGAGACGGCACGGCGCCGGGGCCGGACGCCCTCGATGCCGGGCCGGCCCCGGCATCGAGTGGGCCGGACCGTCGCCACATCCAGCCCGTCCGGCGTTTGAGGGACGGAACCACCGACTCCAGCGCCGAGTCCCCTCCCGGCCGGAGTCGACCCCGGCATCCCGTGCGCCGGACCGTCGCCACATCCAGCCCGTCCGGCGATTGAGGAACGGAACCACCAGCCCCAGCGCCGAGTCCCCTCCCGGCCGGAGTCGGCCCCGGCATCCCATGCGCCGGACCATCGCCACATCCAGCCCGTCCGGCGATTGAGGACGGAACCGCCGGCCCCGCGCCGGGTGCCCGCCCGGTGGAGGTCGACTCCGCAGGGCCCTGGCAGGAGTTCCGGCCGGGGGGCGGCTCAGGTCAGGAAGTCGGTCGCGATCTTTGCCGCCAGGCGTTCCAGCAGGGGGCCCGCCTGGGCCATGCAGACCGCCGGGTCCGGTTCCAGTTCGGTGAGGGCGTACGCGCGGCGGATGCCCGCGCGGCCCAGGGCCTCCGGGGGCAGGGCCAGCCGGCCGCAGACCGCGATGACCTCGATGCCGCGTGCCCGGGCCGCCGCCGCGACCCCGGCGGGGGCCTTGCCGTGCAGGGTCTGCTCGTCCAGCGAGCCCTCGCCGGTGATCACGAGGGTCGCCCGGGCCAGCGCGGGCGCGAAGCCCAGGACGTCGAGCATCACCTCGATCCCCGGCCGGAAGCCCGCGCCGAGGCCGACCAGCGCGCCGTACCCGATACCGCCCGCCGCGCCCGCGCCCGGCGAGAGCGCCAGAGTGGCGGCGCGGGAGCCGATGGCCGCCTCCAGCACCGTCGTGTAGTGGGTGAGCGCCGCGTCGAGTACGGCCACGTCCTCGGGGCTCGCGCCCTTCTGCGGGCCGTAGACGGCGGGGGCACCCTTGGGCCCGGTCAGGGGGTTGTCGACATCGCTGGCGAGGACGATCTCCGTCGTACCGAGTCGCCCGTCCAGGCCGGACAGATCGGCGGTGGCGAGGTCCCGCAGCCCGCCGCCGCCCGGCCCGACGGGCTGTCCGCCCGCGTCCAGGAAACGCGCGCCGAGCGCGGCGAGCATGCCCGCGCCGCCGTCCGTGGTGGCGCTGCCGCCGACCCCGAAGACGATGGTCCGCGCGCCCGCGTCGAGCGCCGCGCGCAGCAGCTCGCCGGAGCCGCGCGTCGTCGCGGTCAGGGGGGCGAAGACGCCCGCGGGGAGGTGCTGGAGGCCGGACGCCTCGGCCATCTCGATGACGGCCGTACCGTCCCGCAGGGCATACGCCGCGGTCAGCTCGTCGCCGAGCGGTCCCGTGACCCGTACCTCACGCCGTTCGAAACCGGCCGCCACGGCAGCCGCGACCGTGCCGTCGCCGCCGTCCGCGACCGGCATGGTCTCGACCACCGCGTCGGGGGCGACCCGGTGCAGCCCGGCCGTCACCCGCTCCGCGACCTCCAGGGCCGTGAGGGACCCCTTGAACTTGTCCGCCGCGACCAGTACGCGCGCGGTTTCGGTTACTGCTCCGTCCGTCACTTGACTCCCTCTGCTTTCGAACAGGCAGTCGCGCCTCCCCGACCCTATCCACCGGGGCAGCCTTTAGGCTGCCCGTGTGACCGATACGGATACCGAATACGCCGCGTATATCGCGGGTCTTCCCCGAGTGCTCGCCGGCGCCGCCATGCTGTTCAGGGATGCCGCGGGGCGGGTGCTGATCGTCGAGCCCAACTACCGGGAGGGCTGGGCGCTGCCCGGCGGGACCGTCGAGTCCGACGACGGCGAGACCCCGCGCTCGGGTGCCCACCGCGAGACGCTCGAAGAGATCGGCCTGGACATCGAACCGGGGCGGCTGCTGGCCGTCGACTGGGTACCGGGCAAGGCCCGGCCGCCGATCGCGGTGTATCTGTACGACGGCGGGGTGCTGGACGAGCGGCAGCTCGCGGCGATCCGGCTCCAGGAGGAGGAGCTGCTGTCGTGGCGCCTGCTCGACCGCGAGGAGATCCCGGCGTACCTGCTGGGCTCGCTCGGCCTGCGGGTACAGGCGGCACTCGACGTGGTGGAGTCGGGCGCGGGCACGGTGGAACTGGAGAACGGCCTGCCCCCGGGCACGTCCTGACGCGTAGCCCCGGCGAGGAGGCGCGGGCGCGGTTGTCGCGGGGGCCGCGGACGGCGCAGGCGGATGCCGGGGTCGGGCTGGACGGTTGCGCGGCGGACGCCCGTACCGTGCCGGAGCGGCCCCGGGAGACCGTACGGGAGCGGCCCCGGAACGCGCTCGCCGCCTGGGCCACCCGCCACCCGGAGGCGACCATCGGAGCAGGCCCGGACGGCGCCGAGGCGCGCGCCACGGACGGTACGGACCGTACGGACGACAAGCCCGCGACCGCGAACTCGCCCTGTCCGACGGGCAGTTCCCCGCGTACCGCGAGATGCTCCCGGATCCGGCCCCGGCCGTCCTGCCGGTGACGATGTGCTCGGCCGACCACGGCAGCTTCACCGCCCTGGTGATGCCGATCGCCCTCACACCAGGTCTGTGACGCGCGATCAGCGACTATGCGCCACATTCGCCCGGCATCGCCCCGCCGAACTCCCCCGCCCGGCATCATTCTTGAGTCCCGCGATCCCCGGAGGACTCATGCGAAGCCCGCGAAGCCAGACACGCGGCCGGCTGGCGGCCCTGCTCACATCCCTGGTCGTCGTGTCGGCCTCCTTCGCCGGAGGCAGTGGCGGGGGCGGGGGCGTGGCGCACGCCCAGGACCGGCGCCCGGCGGCTGGGCCTCCCGTACTGCCGACCACCGTCAACGGCGGTGCCTGGCGGTCGGGGCATCTCCAGGGCATGGCCGTCGACCGCGCCAAGGGCCACATGTACTTCTCCTTCACCGACCTCCTGGTGAAGACCGATCTGCGCGGCACACCCCTCGGCTCGGTCACCGGCTTCACCGGTCATCTCGGTGATCTGGACCTCAACGCGCGGGACGGCCGGATCTACGGCTCGCTGGAGTACAAGGCCGCGAAGGCCTTCTATGTCGCGATCTTCGACGGAGACCGCATCACCCGGATGAACATGGACGCCCAGTCCACCGGCGTGGTCTCCACCGTCCATCTCAAGGAAGTGGTGAAGGACTACACGGCCGACATGAACCGCGACGGGGTCTTCGACGGCGACACCGCGAAAACCCCCGACCACCGGTACGGATGCAGCGGTGTCGACGGCGTCGCGTTCGGCCCCGCCTTCGACCGGCGCGGCGGTGACCGGCTGACCGTCGCGTACGGGGTGTACGCCAACGCCGACCGCCGGGACAACGATCACCAGGTGCTGCTCCAGTACGACGTCCGGCGCTGGCGGAAGTACGAGAGGCCGCTCACCGAGTCCGCGCCGCACACCAGCGGCCCGGCCTCGCCCGACGGCAAGTACTTCGCGTACACCGGCAACACCACCTACGGCGTGCAGAATCTGGAGTACGACGCGCACAGCGGCGACTGGCTGCTGGCCGTGTACAAGGGCACGAAGACACGGTTCCCCAACTACTCCCTCTTTGTGGTCGACGGGTCGAAGCGCGCCGCCCTCGGCACCGTCCGCGGCCAACAGCGCCCGGAACGCGGGCAGTTGCTGTCGCTGCTGCCCCGCGGCCTGCATCACGCGCCGACCGGGGTGTACGGCTGGGAATCGGCGGGCCAGTACGGGCTGGTCTCGCTCGACGACGGCCGCTACTATCTCGCCGAGACCGGTACGGTCCAGGACGGCGGTGCCACACTCCGGACGGGCCGCGCCGTGATGCACCGCTGGACGGGCCGTACACCGACGCCCTTCGCCGCCGTGGGCAAGCCTGCCGCTCCCTGACGGGCGGATCCGGCCAAGGCCCCGCGCCGGACCAATTCGTTCGCCGCGCGCGGGCCCCGCTGCGTACGCTCGCCGTATGACTCTCGTCGCGATCCTCAGCGGCGCCGGGATCTCCACCGACTCCGGCATCCCCGACTACCGCGGTCCGAACGGGCTGTGGCGCCGCGATCCGGGGGCCGAGAAGCTCGTCACATACGACCTGTACATGACGGATCCGGAGATCCGGCGCCGGTCCTGGCGGATGCGGAGCGACAGTCCCACACTCCGCGCCGAGCCCAACGGGGCGCATCGCGCGGTGGCGGAGCTGAGCCGGTCGGGGACGGCGGTCCGGGTGATCACCCAGAATGTCGACGGGCTGCACCAGCTCGCCGGGATGCCGGCCCGCAAGGTCCTCGAACTGCACGGCACCGCACGGGAGATCGTCTGCACCGGATGCCATGTCCGGTCGTCGATGAAGGAGGCGCTGGGCCGGGTCGCGGCGGGCGAGGAGGACCCGCGCTGCCTGGCGTGCGGCGGGATCCTCAAGTCGGCCACGGTGATGTTCGGGGAGCGGCTCGACCCCGAGGTGCTGGCGCAGTCGGTGGCGATCGCCAAGGCGTGCGAGGTGTTCATCGTGGTCGGTACGACCCTTCAGGTGCAGCCCGCTGCCTCACTGGCGGGGATCGCCGCCGATCACGGGGCCCTGCTGATCGTGGTGAACGCCGAGCCGACGCCGTACGACGACCGCGCCCACGAGATCATCCGCGAGCCGATCGGTACGGCGCTGCCCGCGCTGCTGACGAGATACCGCGGCGACCGGCCCGATCAGAACTGACCGGGTCAGAACGATCAGAACTGACCCGGTCAGAACAGGGTGGCGGTGGCCGGAACCCCGGTCGCCGCTCCCTCGAAGGCCAGCAGCCGCTGCTTGCGGTCGAGCCCGCCGCCGTAGCCGGTGAGGCTGCCCGTCGAACCGATCACGCGGTGACACGGCACGACGATGCCGATCGGGTTCTTGCCGTTGGCCAGCCCCACCGCGCGCGAGGCGCCCGGCCTGCCGAGAAACTCGGCCAGGTCACCGTACGAGCGCGTCTCGCCGTACGGGATCTTCCGGAGCTGGTCCCAGACACCGCGCTGGAACGGGGTGCCGTCGAGCCGCAGCGGCAGATCGAACTCCGTCAGCTCTCCGTCGAAGTACGCGGTGAGCTGGCGCACGGCCTCGGCGAAGGGCCGGGGGTCGGGCTCGCCGAAGTTCTCCTCGGGCGGCCGGTGCCGCTGCCCGACCATGTAGAGGCCCGTGAGGACACCGTCGGCCGCGACGAGTGTCAGCGGATCGTACGGACTGTCGATCACGGTGTGCGTGATGTGTGTGGTGGTCATGAGGGAAGTTCCTTGCCTGCCGGACTGAACACACTTGCCGGGTTGACGTGCTGATACGAAACGAACGCGCTTATACGGGAAGGCGGTTGATGGGATGGTCGTCCGTCGCCCAGAGGTACTGCACGGCATACGCCCGCCACGGCCGCCAGGCCGCCGCGCGCTTGGTGAGCGCGGCCGGGGTGGACGGCAGACCGAGCCGGTCGGCGGCCCGGCGGACGCCTAGATCGGTCGGCAGAAACGCGTCGGGGTCGCCCAGCGCGCGCATCGCGATCGCCTCGACCGTCCAGGGCCCGAATCCGGGCAGGGCGGTGAGCTGCTCGCGCGCCAGCTCCCAGTCGCTGTCGGCGCCGAGCCGCAACGAACCGTCGGCGAGCGCGGCGACCAGGGTGATGAGGGTGGTACGCCGGGTGCGTGGCAGGGCCAGCGCCTCCGGGTCGAGTCCGGCCAGCGCCTCGGGGGCCGGGAACAGATGCGTCAGCCCGCCCTCGGGGTCGTCGACCGGCACTCCGTGCGCGGTGACCAGCCGGGCGGCGTGGGTGCGGGCCGCGGCGGTGGAGACCTGCTGGCCGAGGACGGCCCGCACGGCGAACTCCGCCGCGTCGACGGTACGGGGCACCCGCCGCCCCGGCGCCTTGTCGACCAGCGGGGCGAGCTGCGGATCGGCGCGTAGCTGTTCGTCGACGGCGACCGGATCGGCGTCCAGGTCGAGCATCCGGCGGCAGCTGCTGATCGCGAGGGTGAGATCGCGCGGGTCGGTGAGGGAGAGCCGGCAGGCGATGTGGTCGGGGCGCGGCGAGAGGGCGACGATGCCATGCCCGTACGGCAGGGAGAGCGTGCGCCGGTACGCGCCGTCGCGCCACTCCTCGACACCGGGGACGGCGGTCGCGACGAGATGGCCGAAGAGGTTGTCGGGGTTGAGGGGCGCGCGGAAGGGCAGCCGGAGCGAGATGACCCCGCGGGTGCCCGCCTGCTCGGGAACCCGTGTGCCGCGCGCGCCGTGAGTGGCTCGCGCGCCGTGTGACGCGCGCGTACGCAGCTCGCTCGGCGACAGCGCGAAGACCTCCCGGACGGTGTCGTTGAAGGCACGGATGGAGGCGAAGCCCGCCGCGAAGGCGACCTCGGCCATCGGCAGCGCCGTCGTCTCGATCAGTACGCGCGCGGTCTGGGCCCGCTGGGCGCGCGCCAGCGCGAGCGGCCCGGCCCCCAGCTCGGCCAGCAACTGCCGTTCGATCTGCCGGGCGGAGTATCCGAGCCGGCCGGCCAGACCGGGCACGCCCTCGCGGTCGACGACCCCGTCCTGGATGAGCCGCATGGCGCGGGCGACGGCGTCGGCGCGGGCGTTCCACTCCGGGGAGCCGGGGCTGGTGTCGGGCCTGCACCGCTTGCAGGCCCGGAACCCGGCCTGCTGACAGGCGGCGGCGCTCGGGTAGAACGTCATGTTCTCGGCCTTGGGCGGTACGACCGGACAGCTCGGCCGGCAGTAGATCCGGGTGGTCAGCACCGCGGTGAAGAACCAGCCGTCGAACCGCGCGTCCTTGGACCTCACGGCCCGTACGCAGCGCTCGGTATCGGTGTACATGACTTCCAGCATCCGGCACACAGGCCCGCCGGGCTGGCAGAAATCCGACATCAGCCTCGGAGCTCCTGCCGCGCGAGTCCGGCGGACGGGGACGACCATAGAACACATGACGGATCTTCGATGAGACCTTTCTCCGAGGAGTGCTCCCGTGTCCCAGGCCCTGCCCCCTGTCATGTCCGACCCCCTCACCAACCGCGGCACCGCGTTCACCGCCGAGGAGCGCGCGAGGCTGGAGCTGGTGGGACGGCTGCCCGACGCGGTGCTGTCCCTGGACGAGCAGCTTCAGCGCGCGTACGAACAGCTTCAGAGACAGCCCGGCGCGCTGGCCAAGAACGTGTATCTGGAGCAGCTCCACGACCGTAACGAGGTGCTGTACTACCGCGTCCTCGCCGATCATCTCGCCGAGCTGCTGCCGATTGTCTACGACCCCACGGTGGGCGACGCGATCAAGCGGTACAGCCATGAGTTCCGCCGCCCGCGCGGCGTCTATCTGTCCATCGACCATCCGCAGGACATCCGGCCGGCCCTGGAACACCAGGGGCTCGGCCCTGACGATGTGGACATGCTGGTGGTCACCGACGCGCAGGAGATCCTCGGGATCGGCGACTGGGGCGTCAACGGGGTGCAGATCTCGGTGGGCAAGCTCGCCGTCTACACCGCGGCGGCCGGCCTGCACCCGGACCGCTGCATCCCGGTCGTACTGGACGTGGGCACCGACAACGAGACGCTGCTCAACGACCCGCTCTACCTCGGGGTACGGCGCAGCCGCACGCGCGGGAAGCTGTACGACGAGTTCGTGGCCTCCTATCTGGAGACCGCGGCCGAGTTGTTCCCGCACGCCCTGCTGCACTTCGAGGACTTCGGCCCGGACAACGCCCGCCGGATCCTGGAGCAGAACGCCGGCCGCTATCGGATCTTCAACGACGATCTGCAGGGCACCGGCGCGATCACCCTCGCGGCCGTCGTCTCGGCGCTGAAGGTCACCGGGACACCGTTCAGGGACCAGCGGCTGGTGGTCTTCGGCGCGGGCACCGCCGGCGTGGGGATCGCCGACCAGCTCGTGGAGGCGATGGTCCGCGACGGCCTGGACCGGGACGACGCGGTGCGCCGCGTGTGGCTGATCGACAAGCAGGGCCTGCTCACCGACGACATGGACGATCTGCGCGACTACCAGCGCGGATACGCCCGGCCGGCCTCGGAGGCGGAGGGCTGGGCCGGCAACGGCGCGATCGGCCTGGCGGCGACCGTACGCAATGTACGGCCCACCATCCTGATCGGTACCTCCACCGTCCCCGGAGCCTTCACCCGGGAGGTGGTGACGGAGATGGCCCGGCATGTCGAACGGCCGGTGATCTTCCCGCTGTCCAACCCCACCGAGCGGATCGAGGCCATGCCCTCCGACATCCTCGCCTGGACCGACGGCAAGGCGCTGACCACCGCGGGCATCCCGGTCGGCCCCGTCGATCTGAAGGGCGTACGGCATGCGATCGGGCAGGCCAACAACGCCCTGCTCTACCCCGGGCTCGGTCTGGGCACCATTGTCTCCCGCGCCCGCCGGGTCACTCCGGGCATGCTGCTCGCCGCCGCCGAGGCCGTCGCGGACCAGGCGCGGGTGGGGGCGCCGGGCGCGGCGCTGCTGCCGCCGGTGGCCGATCTGCGTGCCTCCTCCGCGACCGTGGCCGTGGCCGTCGCACGGGCCGCGATCACCGAGGGGGTCGCCGAGAACCGTCCGGCGGACCTGGTGCAGGCCGTGCAGGACGCGATGTGGCAGCCACGGTACGGGCCCCTGCCGGGCCTGGCGGACGGGGGCCACGGCCGGAGCCCGGACGGAGGCGGTGCCCGATGAACTGGCGTGGACGGAGGCGCGGAGGCGGGCGCGGGCATGGGGA
>NZ_LATD01000142.1 GCF_000981895.1 Streptomyces odonnellii
GGCCGGGACAACGGGGAGCAGGCGGGGGAGCGGGGACCGGAGCGGACCTCCGGCGTACCGCCGCGGACCCCTGGTGTGCTGCTGCTCCACGGACTCATGGGCCGCGCCTCGCACTGGGCCCCCACCGGACGCTGGCTCGCCGAGCGGCACCGTACGGTCGCACTCGACCAGCGGGGCCACGGCTTCAGCGAGAAGCCGGCGGACGGGCCGTACACCCGGGAGGCGTATGTCGCCGACGCGGAGACGGTGATCGAACAGCTCGGACTCGGTCCCGTGACACTCATCGGGCACTCGATGGGCGCGCTCACCGGATGGCAGCTCGCCGCGAGGCGGCCCGATCTGGTGCGGGCCCTGGTCATCTCCGACATGCGGGCCTCCGCGCTGGGAGCCAAGTCGCAGCGGGAGTGGGCCCAGTGGTTCGAGGCGTGGCCCGTCCCGTTCGCCACGCTCGACGACGCGCGGAAGTGGTTCGCCGAGGACGACCCCTGGGCGGACCGGCCCACTCCGTCGCGCGGCGAGTTCTTCGCCGAGGTGATGACGGAGCGGGCGGACGGCTGGCACCCGGTCTTCTCGCGCGACCAGATGCTGACCTCCCGGGCGACCTGGGTCCATGACGCCCACTGGGAGGAGCTGACCCAGGTCCAGTGCCCCGCGCTGGTGGTCCGCGGACTGGACGGCGATCTGGGCCGCGCGGAGGCCCAGGAAATGGTCCGGGTCCTGCCGCGCGGCCAGTACGCCGAGGTGACGGACGCGGGCCATCTCATCCACTACGACCGGCCGGAGGCGTATCGCGCGGCGATCGAACCGTTCCTGGACGGGGTGCTCACGCGGTGACGGTGGCTGCCGCCGGGGCTGGGGGCGTGGTGCTTCGCCGGGTCCGTCCGGGTGCCGGTTTGTCCTCAATCGCCGGACGGGCTGGTTTGGGCCGGTGTTCCGACGCGGTGACCGGCGCCGGGGCCGGGGTCGCGGTGTTTCGCCGGGTCCGTCCGGCTGACGGTTCGTCCTCAATCGCCGGACGGGCTGATATCCAGCCCGTCCGGCGATTAGGACACAACGCGGTGCCAGCCGCAGCCCTACCCCTTGCTGACCGCCGTCAGGATCTCCGGGAGGCGGGCCGCGGTGCGCGGGGCCGCCAGGCGGAGGCCTCCGGCGGTCGCCAGCGCCCCGTACACCGTGCCCACGGGCAGCAGCAGCCATGTCCAGCCGTCGGCGCCCGACACATGGAGCCAGACGGTCAGCGCGATCACCGGCGCGCAGATCAGGGCCGCCGCGAGCATGCCGCCGACGATGGAGATCCAGGCGAGCCCGGCCTGTCCCGGGGCGACGTTCTTGTACGCGCTGTCCTGCGGGATCGAGTACGGGAAGCGGGCCGAGGCCACCGAGCCCGTCGCCAGCATCGCGCCGAGCAGCGCGAAGGACAGGCCGAGCGCCTCGGGCAGCGCGTGCCAGTCGCCCAGCAGGGCGGCCGTGGCCACAGTCACCAGCGTCGCGTACGGCAGGGTGATCACCAGCAGTGTCAGGGCCCGCGCCCGCAGCTCCAGATAGGCGTCCCGCGTCGAGGAGATCGTCAGCGCCACCATCCAGAAGGCGGAGGTGTCCTGGCCGAACTGGTTGTACATCTGGATGCCCAGCATGCCCGCCGCGAAGCACGCGAAATAGATCGTGCCCTGGCCCTGGACCGCGTTGAACAGCGGCACGATCAGCCCGATGGCCAGCGAGGTCACCCAAGCCGCCTTGGTCTTCGGATCGCGCCACACATAGCGCAGACTGCGCAGCATCACCGTGCCCGTACGCCCCTCGGGCAGCAGCCGCCCCAGCCGTCCCGCCGCCGAGGCGGATTCCGTACGCGAGGGTTCCGCGGCGGCGAGCGTCGAGCCGTCCGGGGCCGTCATCAGCTTCACCAGCGACCGCTGCCACAGTCCGAGCAGCGCCACCGGGGCGGCGGCCGACAGCAGCAACTGCGCCGCGGCCGTTCCGTACGCGCCCGCGCTCGCCGAGTCCACCGCGCCGAGCGCCGCCGCGGGCGGCAGCCACCGTACGAGCCCGGCCGCCGGGTCGAGCTCCGACAGGCCGCCCGCCTCGCCGAGCCGCTGCGCGGCGAAGTTGACGACCTGGATGCCCACCGCGATCAGCAGACCGCTCAGGACGGCCAGATCGCGGCCCTTGCGCGAGGTCAGCAGCCGGATATTGGCGGTCGCGACGGCCCGCGCCAGCACCACACACGTCAGCAGCGCCAGCGGTACGGCGACGACCGCCACGGCCACCGCCGCCGCGCCGTGCGCCACCGCGATCGCAGAACCGAGCAGCAGACAGAAGGAGAACACCGGCCCGATCCCCACCAGCGACGCCATCAGCAGCGCCCTGACCAGCGGCTGGGGCCGCAGCGGCAGCATCACCAGCCGGGTCGGGTCCAGGGTCTCGTCCCCGCCGGGAAAGAACAGCGGCATCACGGCCCAGCCCAGCCCGAGGACCCCGGCCAGCAGCACGACCAGCGTGCCCGCGTGATCGTTTCCGCGCAGCAGCACCAGCCCCAGGAGCTGTCCCGCCGCGATGAGCAGCGCGAAGACCGCGGAGACCACATACGCGGCGGTACGGCCCGACGACTGCCGCAGACCGTTGCGCAGCAGGGACAGCTTCAGCCGTACGAAGACAGGGGTGAGCGGGACGCCGCCGGGAGCGGGAGCGGTCCCGGCCTGCGAGGTCCGGCTCATCGGGCGCCGCCCAGCCAGTCCAGGGACTCGCCGGTGTCGCGGGACCCGGCGCCCACCAGTTCCAGGAAGGCGCTCTGGAGAGACGGCGAGCCGCCCCGTACCTCCGCGAGCGTGCCCTGCGCGCGGATCCGGCCGCCCGCCATCACCGCGACCCAGTCGCACAGCGACTCGACCAGCTCCATCACATGGCTGGAGAAGACGACCGTCGCGCCCGAGTCCGTATAGCGCTCCAGCACGCCCCGGATCGTCTGGGCCGAGACCGGGTCGACGCCCTCGAACGGCTCGTCCAGGAACAGCACTTGGGGGTTGTGCAGCAGCGCCGCCGCCAGGCCTATCTTCTTGCGCATGCCGGTCGAGTAGTCGACGACGAGCTTGTGCTGGGCGCCGGCCAGGTCCAGTACGTCCAGGAGCTGGGTGGCGCGCTTGTCGGTCTCGGTACCGGGCAGCCCCCGCAGCCGCCCGGTGTAGCCGAGGAGTTCGCGGCCGGAGAGCCGCTCGAACAGCCGCAGCCCCTCCGGCAGTACCCCGATCCGCGCCTTGACCTCGGCGGGGTCGCGCCACACATCGTGCCCGGCCACCAGCACCCGCCCCTGGTCGGGCCTGAGCAGGCCCGTGATCATGGACAGGGTGGTGGTCTTGCCCGCGCCGTTCGGGCCGACGAGGCCGATGAACCGGCCCGCCGGCAGCTCCAGATCGATACCGGCGACGGCGACCTGCTCGCCGAATCGTTTCCACAGCCCTTCGACCCGGACGGCGGGCGGTGGCGTCCCCGTCCCGCCCGCACCGCCCGCCGTTCCGGTCGCCCCGGTGGCCGGTTGCTCCGGCGTCCTTCCCTGTGCCTGGTCCCGTGCCTGGTCCGGCATGGCGCTGCCTTTCGGTGTCCCGTATATCTACGGGACCACCCTATGTACGCCGGATCGCTATGTACGACGGGTTCGCCGTGCGGCGGCCTCCTGCCCGCACGCGTAGGCCAGCGGGCTCATCAGCTCCTCCGCGTCGGGCAGCCAGCGGTTCGCGAGCGTCGGCCTGCGGGCCCACTGCACCGCGCCCCTGCCGCCGACCCTGGTCGGCGGCGCCGCCACGTACTGCCCCTCGCCCAGCGCCACCAGATCGATCGCCTGGGGTGACCAGCCCTGCCCCCGTACCAGCTCCTCCGCCTTCGCCGCCGCGCCCGGCAGGACGAAGAACACCATCCGCCGGTCCGGTGTGCAGGTCACCGGGCCGAGCGTGAGATTCAGCCGCTCCATCCTGGCCAGCGCCAGAAAACCGGCCGACTCCGGTACGTCGAGCGCGTCGAAGGCGCGTCCCGTCGGCAGCAGCACCGATGCCCCGGGCCTCGTCGCCCACAGTCTGCGCACCGCCGCCGCGCTGCCCGTCGCCTGCGCCGCCCACTCCGGTCCCGTCGCGTGCGACCCCGGCAGGGGGCAGCCCGCCCGGCGGCACGAGCACCGCTCCGTGCCCTCGACCGCCTCCAGCCATGTGCCGGGGAACACGTCCCAGTGCCTCTCTTCCGTATACCGCACCGCGCAGTCCAGCGGCAGTTCGCCCCGCTGCCCCGGGATCCGCGCGGCGTCCCTGACTCCGATCGTCTCTTCCACGCACAGCACAACTCCCGCCATCACCACGGGTTACGGGCGCACGGCGCCGCGCCGTGCGCCGATTCCGCCCATGGGGCGCATCGATGCATGGGCGGGGGCGCGCGTGCGGGTGTGCGGCGGTATCCGGGTAGCCACCCCCGGGGCTCAGACACCATGGGGGGCGAGCAGTGAGCAACAGCGGGCAGCGAGGGCGAACAGCGGGCCGGCCGGGCCGTGTTCACCGACGCTTCCGAAGAACCGTCGAAAATTTCGCTTATCGCCGAACACGCGCATTCTCCGCAGATCTGCCGGGCATTGGTCACTTAGCTGATCACTGCGGCCACAGGGGGTATCCAAAATGGCAGCCAGGCCTCTCGTAGCGCGACAGCCGAACGAACGGCTCCAGGCGCTCATCCAGGAAGCCGGGTGCTCCAACGCCGGGCTCGCCCGCCGCGTCAACATGGTGGGCGCCGAGCGCGCGCTCGACCTGCGGTACGACAAGACATCGGTGGCGCGCTGGTTACGCGGACAGCAGCCACGCGGCCGGGCCCCGGGCATCATCGCCGAGGCGCTGGGCCGGAAGCTGGGCCGTACGGTCACGATCGACGAGATCGGGATGGCGAACGGCAAGAATCTCGCCTCCGGCGTCGGACTCCAGTTCTCGCCGACCGTCCTCGGCGCGATCGAGCAGGTCTGTGAGCTGTGGCGGAGCGATGTGGGGCGGCGGGACTTCCTCTCCGGGTCCGCCGTCGCGTCCTCCGCGCTCGTCGAGCCCAGCAGGGACTGGCTGATCACGGCCGCCGACCCGGCCGTCGCGCGCAACACCGGTGCGCGGGTGGGGGATTCGGATGTCGACGCGGTACGGGCGATGACGCACTCGCTCATCGATCTGGACCACCGCTTCGGCAGCGGCCATGTGCGGCCGGTCGTCGTCCACTATCTGAACAGCGTGGTGGCGGGGCTGCTCTCGGGCTCGTACCGCGAATCGGTCGGGCGCAGGCTCTTCGCGGCCGTCTCCCGGCTGACCGAACTGGCCGGGTACATGGCGGTGGACACCGGACAGCCGGGGCTCGCGCAGCGTTATTACATTCAGGCGCTGCGGCTGGCCCAGGCCGCGGGGGACCGCGGGTACGGAGGCTATGTGCTGGCCGCGTCCATGAGCCATCTCGCGGCGCAGCTCGGAAACCCGCGGGAGATCGCGCAGTTGGCGCGGGCGGCGCAGGAGGGGGCGCGCGGACAGGTGACCCCGCGGGCGCAGGCCATGTTCTACGCGGCCGAGGCGCGCGGCCACGCGCTGATGGGCGACAGCAGGACCTGCGGCGCGGTGGCGGGCCGGGCGGTCGAGTCGCTGGAGCGGGCGGACGCCGAGTCCGGCGACGACCCCGAGTGGATCGCCCACTTCGACCAGGCCTATCTCGCCGACGAACTGGCGCACTGCTACCGGGATCTGGGGCAGCCGGAGGCGGCCGGGCGGCATGCCGCGGACGCGCTGGAGGGCCACCCCGAGTCCCGGGCGCGGCGGCGGGCGATCGGGCTGGTGCTGCTGGCGATGGCCCAGGTCCAGCAGCGCGAGGTGGAGGAGGCGTGCCACACCGGCATGCGCGCGGTCGAGCTGCTGGGCACGCTGCGCTCCAGCCGGGGCGCGGAGTATCTGGACGATCTCCAGCAGCGTCTGGAGCCGTACGGAAACGAGCCCGTGGTACGGGAGTTCGGGGCGCGGCTGGAGATCCAGGCGGCTTGAGAGGGGCTCGCCGGGCACCCGCGTGAGGGATGTCACGGGACGCGTGAAAGTTCTGTGACGAGTCTTGCGCGGGGATGTCCTTGAGGTGTCGTGCGTGCGGGTGCCGCAGGGGTGTGGTGCCCATGCCGTGCCCGAGGCGTGTCCAGGGCCGTGATCAGGCCCAAGTCCCCGCCGGTACCGGCGTTTTCGGCCTCGGTAACAGCGTCTCCCGGGGGCGGGGCGTTACCGGATCCGGGCGCGTGGCAGTTTCCGCGATTCACCGGGTAGCGTGAACCGACGTTCGGTAGGTCCACACGTTCCACACGTAGGAGTCCCGGTGACGCACAGCGGACAAGGGGATGAGCCGCGGCACCCCGCCGCTCGGCCCGCGCACGAAGGCGTTGTGCTGCCCGGCGACGGCAGCGCGCCCTGGATCCCGGGCCAGTCCGCGGAGGAGCCCGCACAGGGGCCCGCGGGCGGTCAGCCGTGGGGACAGCCTTGGGGACCGGGGGACGGGCAGCAGGACCAGTCCGGGTACGGCGGCGGGGACCAGCCGGGATACGGCGGCGGGGCTCAGCCGCAGCACGGCGGCCGGCCTCCGCACGACGGCTCGCAGCAGGGCGGGCAGCCCCAGTACGGCGGGCAGCAGGGGTACGGGCAGCAGCCGGGCGGCCAGTCGTACGGACCGCAGGAGGGCGCCCCGTACGGAGGCCAGCTCCCGCCGAGCCTGCCGCTTCCGCCGGCGCAGGAGCCGGGCCTGCCCTATCCGCAGCAGGAACAGCCGTACCAGCAGCAGAGCCAGCCGTATCAGCAGCCCCAACCGCCCCGGCACGCCCAGCCGTTGCCCCCGCAGGCCCCCGCGGCGGGCAGCGCGGACGCCACGCAGTATCTGCCGCCGGTGGCTGCCGCGCCCGGCATACCCGGCGCGGGGGACGCGGACGCCACCCAGTTCATCGCCCCGATAGCCGCCGGCCCCGGCCCCGGCATGCCGCCGCCCGAGAGCGCCGCCGAGGCCACCCAGTTCCTGCCCACGCCCATCCAGGGCCCCGGCCCCGGTCAGGGCGGCCCGGACGCGGACGCCACGCAGTACATCGCGCCGGTACCGGCCCAGCCGGGACCCGCGCAGAACGTCCCGGCCGCGCCCCCCGGCGCTCCGTACGGCATCCGGCCCGGCGAGCCGGGCGAGCGCCAGCCGCCCGCCGAGTTCGACAGCCTCTTCCGCAGCGACGCGCCGCCCGGCGGCGGCCAGGGCGCGGACTCGACGCAGCCGCTGCCCCAGTTCGGTGCCGGCCGCGGCCTCCAGCAGGGCGGCCGCAGGCCTGCCGCCGCGCCCTACGAACCGCCGCAGCACGCCTCGTACGACCAGGGCCGGGCGCCGCAGGAGCCGCGTCAGCCGCAGGGCCGCGCCGCCGGGCGCCGCAAGTCCTCGCCCGTCCCCGTGATCGCGGCCGTCGTGATCGGCTGCGCCGTCCTCGGCCTCGGCGCGGGCGCGCTGATGAGCGGTGGCGGCGACGAACCGGCGCAGGACAACAGCGCGGCCGTGGGCGCGGTGAGTTCGCCCCCCGCCGAGCCGTCCGCCCCGAGCGAGGACGCCGACCCGGCCAAGCCGCAGGCGGAGGCGCTCGACAAACTGCTCGCGGACAGCGGCAGCAGCCGGGCCACGGTCATCAAGGCGGTCGAGTCGATCAAGTCCTGCGACAACCTGGACCAGGCGGCCACCGATCTGCACGGCGCCGCCGAGCAGCGCCGCGATCTGGTGACCCGGCTCAAGGACCTGACGCTCGACAAGCTGCCCGACCACGAGGAGCTGACCTCGTCGCTGACCGACGCGTGGGAGGCGTCGGCCTCGGCGGACGACCACTACGCGAACTGGGCCAGGCAGGTCAAGGGCAAGAAGAACTGCAAGGACGGCGAGGCCCGGGTGACGCAGCAGGCGGCGGAGGGGAACCGCGCGAGCGGCGACGCGACGGCGGCGAAGCAGAAGGCGTCGAAGCTGTGGAACGGCATCGCGACCAAGTACGGGCTCTCGCAACGCCCGCCGACCCAGCTCTGACCCGCCGGCCACCGGCCGCCGCCGGAGGCCGACGGCCCGGGAGCCGTAGCGGCCGTAGGTGCCGGGCGGGGTGTCGGCGGCGTGGGTGGGTTTCACACGGTCACAAGCGGCAACACGCTGGACATGTCCTCACGTCATCGCAGTGGAAGCGGCTCCGCGGCGACGCTCATCGTCGTCGTCGCGGACATCATGGCCTTCATCCTGGGCCTCTGGATCGTGATGTACCTGCTGGACGCCAACCGCGCCAACGACCTGGTGGAGTTCGTCCGGGACGCAGCACGCTGGCTGGCCGGCTGGTCCTATGACCTGTTCACCTTCGACGAGGCATGGGCGCGTGTCGTCTGCGGCTACGGACTCGCCGCCGTCGTCTATGTGCTGATCGGCCACGGCATCGCGGGCCGGGTACGGCGTCTCTGACCGGCATGGCCCCGGCCGCTCCGATCAGCGGCCGGGGCGGCGTCCGGGGGCGGGGCGGGGCATGTCGTCCCTCCCCGCCTTACGAGACCGTGCCGCCCACCGTCTGGCCGACGTCGACGAGGCCCTTCTTCTGGGCCACCAGGCGGCCTTCACGTACCACCTGGAACGTCACGTCCCTGTTGACGATCCGGGGGAAGCCCGGCGCGCCCAGCATGTCCTCGTACCGCCAGCGCAGCGGCGGGGTGAGGCCGCCGGTGTGCACCTGTACGCCCCGGTCGAGGGCGTCCGCGATCTTGCCCGAGGTGATCACGTCGGCGTTGATCGACTCGATGACCTTCTTGAGCGCGGTGTACGCGATCCAGGTCGTCTGCGAACCCGGGTCCGCCGGGTCGATGTCGTTGTCGCCGAAGGCGTACTTGTCGATCACGTTCAGCATCGGCTTCCACGCAGGGTCGGTCGCCACCGGGTACCAGCCGGTCAGATACGCGCCCTCGAAGGGGCCTGTCTTGCCGCCCGTGCTGTCGATGAGCGGCTGGCCCACACTGCCGAGGACCGAGGAGACCTTGATGTCCCGGCCGTCCTCCGGCACCCGGCGGTAGGAGTCGAAGAAGGTCTCCGTACGGTCGCCGAGCACCGCGGTGACACAGCCGTCGTCCCCCGCCCGCGAGCGGGCCTGCTCGGCCTGGCGCGTGTAGTCGGTGGCGTCCTCGGCCGCGCGGATGTCGCCCGCGATGCCCCTGCCGCCCTGTGCCAGACCGGAGTTGAGCAGCTCGGGCAGATCGTCGCCGGAGATGGTGTCGGGCCGTACCAGCGCCGTACGCTCGCACTCGCGGGCCAACTGCCTGCCGTTGCCGGCGAGGAGCGTCGCCTGGCCGCCGTTGACGGGATAGGAGAGGAAGCTGGTGAACTCCTCCTCGGTGAGCCCGTATCCGCCCAGGAACGGGATGGACGCGGCCTCCAGCGGCGCCATGAACTCCCGGCCGTGCTGGCTGTACGAGCCGACGACCGCGACCGCGTTCTCGTTCACCGCGCGGCGCGCGCAGTCCGCCGCCCCCGCGGTGCTGTTGTTCTCGTTGCAGGTGAGGACGCGCAGCGTATGACCGTCGATCCCGCCGCCCGCGTTGACCCAGCGGGCGAACGCCTTGGCCATGGCCGGCATGCCCGGCTGATTGGTGGCGTTGGTTCCGACGGGCGCCCAGGTCATCACCGTCACGGGCTCCCTGGAGCCCCCCGAGCCGCCAGGGAGTACGCCGCAGCCGGTCAGGAGCGACGCTCCCACCACCGCGGTACAGACGGTACGAAAAACACCGGACTGGAAGGGGCGGAAGGAAGAAGAGCGACGCCTACCGGTCATAGTCATGCAGGCTGCCGCCTCCAGGTAACGGAGGAATGGTTAAAGTTCAATGTTTGATGACTTAGGGGTGAATTACGGGGGCCGATGGGTCCGCGTCCGTACGGACCGTAGAGTCAAGGACTGTGCAGCAAGGTTCCGAGAACTCTTCCCGTCGTACCCGTCACTCCCCCACCATGGGCGGCATGCCGCTGAATGACATGCCATGGTGGCGCTGGCGCAGCAATGTGCGCTCGGCGCTGCACATGCTTTCCGATCCCGTCTTCCACCAGGAGTACTGGCTGGCCGGCCGCGAGGGGTACGGCGATGTCACCGACGCCGTGTACCGGCTGGTCGAGGACACCTGGCTGGACAACTGGTCCGCCGAGAAGTACGTCGGCACGATCTTCCGCGACTCCGCCGAGGCCGCCCTGGTCGATCTCGCCGTGCTGCGGGTGCTGCGCATCATGCACCAGGTCGGCGCGGACGCGCCCGTGTCGGCCTATCTGGAGCACCACGGCTGGCCGGAGGCGGTACGGGCGGCCCGCGAGGCGCACGTACGGCTGGCGACCAGCGACGGGGACGATCCGGACACCGTGCCGAAGTCGCTGGACGTGCTGCGGATCATGACGCGGTCGGTGTGAGTACGGCGGGGTTTCGCGGCGGTGTGGGATCCTCTGAGGTCATGAGCACCGCCCCGCAGCGGCCGCCCGCCGCGAACACGCCCGCGCAGCCCGAGCAGCACCTGAAGCCCGAGCAGTACGTTCTGACGCTGTCCTGCCCGGACAAGCAGGGGATCGTGCACGCCGTGTCCAGCTATCTGTTCATGACCGGCTGCAACATCGAGGACAGCCAGCAGTTCGGGGACCACGACACCGGCCTGTTCTTCATGCGGGTGCACTTCTCGGCCGGCGCGCCGGTGACGCTGGAGAAGCTGCGGGCCAGCTTCGCCGCCATCGGGGACGCCTTCCGGATGGAGTGGGAGATCCACCGCGCGGAGGAGCGGATGCGGATCGTCCTGATGGTCAGCAGATTCGGCCACTGTCTGAACGATCTGCTCTTCCGGGCCGGGACCGGCGCTCTGCCGGTGGAGATCGCGGCGGTCGTCTCGAACCACACCGACTTCGCCGAGCTGGCCGCGTCGTACGGCATTCCGTTCCACCACATCCCGGTGACCAGGGAGACCAAGCCGGCCGCCGAGGCGGAGCTGCTGGAACTGGTCCGTGCGGAGCGGGTGGAACTGGTGGTGCTGGCGCGCTACATGCAGGTGATCTCCGACGATCTCTGCAAGCAGCTCAACGGCCGGATCATCAATATCCACCACTCCTTCCTGCCGAGCTTCAAGGGCGCGAAGCCGTACCACCAGGCGCACGCGCGCGGGGTGAAGCTGATCGGCGCGACCGCGCACTATGTGACGGCGGATCTCGACGAGGGCCCGATCATCGAGCAGGAGATCGAGCGGGTCGGCCACCAGGTCACGCCGGGGCAGTTGGTGGCGATCGGGCGGGACGTGGAGTGCCAGGCGCTGGCGCGTGCGGTGAAGTGGCACGCGGAGCACCGGATCCTGCTGAACGGGCACCGTACGGTCGTCTTCGCCTGACCTGCCCGTCGCACCCGGCGGGCGGGGTGTGACGAATATCTCAGCGGGCGCCTCGGTGGCAGGTGCCTCAGTGGCGGGTGCGTCGGAGGCAGGTGGTTCAGAGGCGGCTCATCGAGGCCGCCGCCGACAGCACGTCCCGGATCGCCTCACGGTCGCCGTCCTGCCCCGCCGCCGCTTCCTCCGGTGTGACATGCCCCGCCACGAGCTGGCAGAACTCGACCGCGTCCAGGGCGACTTGGCCCACCGAGCGCTCGGGGGAGCCCAGCGCGGCGGGGGAGTCCAGGGCGATGTACCAGCTTCCGCCGCCCGCGCCCTCCACCTCCAGCCGCAGCGACCGGCCGGGCGAGCCCGCGGTCACCAGATCCCGGGCGGGCCCGGCGAGACCGTTGCGCCGACGCGTCGCGATGGCCGACGGCAGCACTCGCGCGGCCAGATCGACCATCCGGTGCAGATGGGCACCGCTGGGCGGCTCGTACGGATAGTCCACCGCCTCCGCGATGTCCGTACCGTGCACCCAGCACTCGAAGGCGCGGTCCAGCAGCGCGTCACGGAGCGGCAGGGCGAAGAAGTCGCCGTACGACACGGAGAGTTCGGCCACCCCGCGGCCGGCGAAGGACACGGTGCGGATCAGCGCGTGGCTCTGCTCGCGCCACGGCTCGTGGACGGCGCGGGTGGGCGGGGACTTGGCGGTCCGCCAGTGGATCTCCGTACGGTCGGTGGGGTCGTCCGGGGCGCCGTCGCCGAGCGGGTCGTCGAGACCGAGGGCGCCCGCGACCAGGCCGTCCACGGTCATGAGATGGTCGATGACCCCGGCGACGGTGGTCCTGCGCGAGACGGGCCGCTCCTCCTCGAACCATCTCAGCCGTACGGGCGCGTGCCACTCGCCGTCCCCGATGTCCCGCAGCAGCGCGTCGAGCCGCGCGGTCTCCGCGTCGTACGGAGCCGACCAGGCGGGCACGGGTATCCGGGCGGGTCTGCGGCCGAGGCAGCTCTCCAGCACCCGGGAGCGCAGCAGCGGATCGAGGTCGAGACTGCGGTCGGTGTGCAGCAGCCCGACGGCGTCACGGAGGCGGAGCGCCTCGTCGGCGCAGGGCGCGCACTCGGTGAGATGGTCCTCGACCAGCGCGGTCTCTTCGGCGGAGCAGGCGGCGAGGGCCCAGGCGCCGAGCAACGAGGCGAGCACGGAGTGGGGGAGCTTGCCGGCGGAGGCACTGGGCTCGTCCGGGCCCTGGCCCCGGTCCGGGCCCTGGCCCCGGTCCGGGCCCTGGCCCCGGTCCGGGCCCTCGCTCCGGTCCCGGCCCTGGGCCCGGCCCTGGTCCTGGTCCCGGCCCTGAGCCTCGGACTGGTCCTGGGACTGAGCCCGGACCCGGTCCTGGTCGTGGCTCTGGTCCCGGTCAGTGGCCTGGGCCGCGGACCGGTCCTCCCGCTCCCGGTCCCGGTTCGCGGCCCGGTTCTCGGACTGGTCCCGGTCCCGGTCCCGGTTCGCGGCCCGGTCCTCGGACTGGTCCCGGGGCTCCGGTGGCAGGGTCCGCTCGTGCCTGCCCGGGGCCATGTCGTCCGCCGCCTGCCTCGGGCCCGGGATGCGCGGGGAGGCGGGCTGTCCTTTGCGGTCGCGGCCGCCCGGGCCGCCGTCCAGCGGGCCGGTCACAGCGAGCGTCCGTTCCCCGGTGGCGAAGTGCCGTCCGCCGCATGGGTGCCGGCGGTCGAGAGGAGCTGGAGTCCGAGCCGGAGCCTGCGCCGGGCCTCGTCCTCCGTGACCCCGAGATCCGCCGCGGCCTGGCGGTAGTTCCTGCGGCGGAAGTACGCCAGCTCCAGCGCGGCCCACAGCGGGGCCGGCATCGACCCGACGATGTAGTCGGCGCGGGCCGCCGCCGAGGCCCTGCGTATCTTCTCCTCCAGTTCGGCCAGTTCCTCGGCCGTGCCCTCGCCGTTCGCCTCGTACGCCGCCGCCTCGGTCTGCCGGAACCTGCGTATGGCGGTCCTGCGGGTGATTCCGGCCACCCAGGACCGCATCGAGCCCTGCTTCGGGTCGTACGTACCCGGGTTGTCCCAGACATGGGCGAAGACTTCCCGGGTGACGCGGTCGGCCGCGTCGCTGTCGTCGAGCACACGGTTCGCCAGACTGTGCACCAGCGGCGCGAACCGGTCGTACAGCTCACCGAGCGCGGCTGCCTCGCCCCGCGCGAGCCGCTGCTGCATCCTGCGGTCCCACCGGGGCGGAGTGTCCTTCGCCATACGACCCCCAGCCCTGTTCCTGCGCCCGTCCGTCCGCCCTGCCACCGACATGCCGTACGTGTCGAATTCCCCCGTCCCTTCGAATGTAGTGGGCGGCACCGAGGACACACGCCCCTTTGTGGCAAGTGCGCCCCCACGGCACTCATCACGTTTCGGACGGGCTCAGTGGGGCAGGCGCGGTGAATGTCCGGACCGCGCCGGACGGTTCCTGGCTGCTTCCGGCCACCGGGCCGCGGCTCCTCCGTGCCACAGAGGCGCGCGGGAGCCGTCCGTCGTCGTACCCTCCGGGGATGGACAGCGCAGAGTACGAGGGCAAGATCGCCTCCCGGTTCGCAGCCTTCGACCAGGACGGCAGCGGTTATATCGACCGCGAGGACTTCAGCGGTGCGGCGGCGGCACTGCTGGCCGAGTTCGGCACGACCGCACGCTCCGACAAGGGCCAGGCCCTCTACAACGGGGCCGAGGCGTTCTGGCAGGGCATGGCCGGGATCGCGGATGTGGACGGCGACCAGCGGGTCAGCAGGCAGGAGTTCGTGACGGGCGCGGTGAAGCGGCTGCGGGACAACCCCGAGCGGTTCGCCGAGATCGCCCGGCCGTTCCTGCGCGCGGCGATCGCCGTGGCCGACGAGGACGGCACCGGGGTGACCCGCGCGGCGGCCGAACGCGCGCTGCTGGTACTGGGGGTCGGCACGGAGGCGGCGGGGATGGTGGCCGAGCGGCTCGACGCGGACGGCGACGGCAGGATCAACGAGGAGGAGATCCTGGCCGGCTTCGCCGCGTACTACGTCACACCGGAACCCTGACCGGCCGGGGCCGGTGTTCGATCCGGCCCCGCCCGTCCGTCGCGGCCGGTCGGCCGTGGCTTGCCGGCCGCGACTGGTCCGTCGTGGCTTGTCTGTTTTCATGCGTCTTTCACGCGTTCTCTCATGCGTCCGCCTCGCCGGGAAAGTTCGCGCGTCGGCGAAAAGTTCTGGCCCCGGCGTTCTGCTGCGTCACCGTGTGTGCCGACGCGGCCGTTTCACGGTCGATACCGGGTTGTGTCCTTACGGCGGGCCGTCACAGGCCGGAGTCGCTTCGGGCTCCGGTACGCTCCATGGGGTGCGAGAGCTTGTGAGGCGCGAGGATCGCGGTGCTGCCAGGAGGGTGGCTCCGGGACCGGGGATGTGCGCCGCTCGTGCGGTACGGAGGCGCCGTACGCCCCCTTGTTCGACTCCCCGCAGCGCGCGTCGCACAGTATGCAGCACGCGTACTCCTTCGCGCTGGAATATGCCCGAAGCGCTTGTTGCGGTGACTGTACGTCAACCATGCTGTCTCGCAAGGGCATCACGTTCAGTGATCCTGTCGAGGACCTTGTCGAGGCGCGAGGCGATGTGTCCGCCGGTTCGGATGGTGTGAGCGGTGCAGGTGCTTCAGGTTCAGTTGGAGGTCGGGCCCGACCCGGCGGAGGTGGGGCGTGCGCGCCGATGGGCCAGATCCCGGCTCGTCGGCTCGGGGATAGGGGACGACGAACCGGTCGCGGAGACTCTGATCCTGCTCATCTCCGAGCTGGTCACCAATGCCGTGGTGCACACCGGCTGTCCGGCCGTGCTGCGGATGCGGTTCCGGCCCGGCGGGGCCGAGGCCGGCACCGTACGGGTCGAGGTCGCCGACGCGAGCGCGTGTCCGCCGCGCCCGCGCCACGCGGAGGGCGACGACACCAACGGCCGTGGTCTGGAGCTGGTCGACGGGCTGGCCGACCGGTGGGGCTGGCAGCCCGAGGGCGCGGGCAAGCGGATCTGGTGCGAGGTCGACCGCCTGGCGCCGGAGCGCGCGCCGAGCGCGTACGAACCGGCCGCGTACGAGCCCCGGCCCGCCACGAACGGTTCCGCCTATGAGACCAGGCCGCCCGCGGGCGCCGGTGGCGGCGGGGCGCGCCCCGCCTACAAGCGGTCGTGCGCGGTGCCGCGTCCCGCCTGACCGTCCGGTGTCCGACGGTCCCGCGCGTCGTCCGGCCGTACCTCTGCGCGCGTTCCCACCGGGGTCCCCGCTGGTGTTCCTGCCGGGGTCTCCGCTCGCGTCCCCGCTCGGGTTCCCGCGCGGAAGGTGCGCCGGTAGACCGTCGGCGCGACACCCAGCGCCGACTGGAGGTGCTGGCGCATCGACTGCGCCGTACCGAACCCCGAGTCCCGCGCCACCTGATCGACCGACAGATCCGTCGACTCCAGGAGGTGCCGGGCCCGTTCGACCCGCTGCCGCACCAGCCACTGCCCGGGGCTGACCCCCGCCTCCTCACGGAACCGGCGCGTGAACGTCCGTACGGACATGGCCTCCTGCTCCGCCATGTCGCGCAACTGGATCGGCTCATGGAGCCGCGCGAGTGCCCACGTCCTGGCGGCGGTGGTGGTCGCGAGCTGGGGTTCGGGGACCGGGCGCCGGACGTACTGGGCCTGGCCGCCGTCCCGGTGGGGCGGTACGACCGTACGGCGCGCCACGTCGTTGGCGACCGCGGCGCCGTGGTCGCGGCGCACGATATGGAGACAGAGGTCGATCCCGGCGGCGACCCCCGCCGAGGTCAGCACATCGCCGTCGTCGATGAACAGCACGTCCGCGTCGACGCCGACCCGCGGGAACATGCGCTGGAAATGGGCGGCGTGGAACCAGTGGGTGGTCGCGGGCCGCCCGTCCAGGAAGCCCGCGGCGGCCAGGACATAGCTGCCGGTGCAGATCGAGACCATGCGGGTGCCCGGACGCAGCCGCGCGAAGGCGGCCTTCAACTCCTCGGAGAGGATGCCCTCCTCGTAGACCGGGCCGAGTCCGTACGAGGCGGTGACGATCACGGTGTCGGCGGTGGCGAGGGCCTCGGGGCCGTTCTCGACGAGGACCGAGAAGTCCCCGCTGGTACGGACGGGGCCGGGCGGGCGGACGGAGCAGGTGACGATCTCGTACAGCTCGCGGCCGGCGGAGTCGCGGGCGATACCGAAGATCCGCAGGGGGATGCCCAGTTCGAAGGGGAGCAGGCCGTCGAGGGCGAGGACGACGACCCGGTGGGGGCGAGTGCCGTCGACGGAGCCGGGGCAGGTGCCGGAGCCGGGGGCTGGTGAGTCCTGCATGGGGTCCTCCGGTCTGGTGCGTCGGGCGGGTCGGGTGCGGGGGCTTGCGGTGGTCCGGCGGTGATCCGGTGACGGTCCGGTGGCGGTGCTGCGGCGGTCCGCTCCGTGGATGCGTGTTGGAGGCCCGGACCACCGCTTGATATCTGTCACCCCTGTGACTCAGAATCGCGTGGCGGCCCAGGCCATTCCCGAGCCGGACATTCCCGGTGACCCACTGGAGACGGTGGAGCTCACCCTCTGGAACCGTAACTTCCGGCTCTTCTTCCTCGCCCGTACCGTCGCGCGCTTCGGTGACGGGATGGTGCCGGTCGCGCTCGCCGCGGGGCTGCTCGACGCGGGGTACGGCGCCTCGTCCGTGAGCTTCGCGCTCGGCGCGTGGATGGTGTGCTTCGCGGGCTTCGTGATCATGGGCGGGGTGCTGGCCGACCGGTTCACGCCGCGCCGGATGATGGTGCTGGCGGACGTGGTACGGGTGGTGGGCACCGTGGTGCTGGCCTGCGCGTTCGTCCTGGGGCCGCCCTCGCTGTGGCTGGTGTACGCGCTGAGCGCGCTCAGCGGGCTGGGCGCGGCCATCTTCCAGCCGGGCGTGGCCAGCATGCTGCCGCTGATGGCGCCGGACGTACAGCGCGGAAACGCGGTCCTGCGGGTCGCCGAGTCGCTGACCACGATGGCGGGGCCCGCGGTCGCGGGCGGGCTGGTCGGCTTCGGCGGTCCCGGGCTGATCTTCGGGGTCAACGCGGCGACCTTCGCGGTCAGCGCGGTGTGTCTGTTCCTGATCAGGATGCCGTTCGTCGCGCCGGTCGTCGGGGAGTCGATGCTCGCCGAACTGCTGGGCGGCTGGCGGGAGTTCAGGGCACGGTCCTGGCTGTGGGGGGTGATCGCGGTCTGGTCGGTGTACGGGATCACCGTGCTCGGTCCGATCACCCCGCTGGAGGCGGTGGTGGTCACCGAGCGGCACGGCTCGGCGATGTTCGGGCTGATGATGGCGGTCGCCGGCGCGGGCAACGCGGCGGGCGGGCTGCTGGCGATGCGGGTACGGCCGCGCAGACCGCTGTTCGCGGGGACGTTCGCGCTGTTCGGGGTGGTCGCGAACGTACTGGTCCTGGCGTACGACGTGCCGGTGTCCGTGCTGGCCGCGGGGTTCTTCCTGGGGGGTGTGGCGCTGGCGTTCTGGCTGGTGATGTGGTCCACGACGGTCCAGACACAGGTCCCGGCGGAGGCGCTGAACCGGCTGCACGCGTATGACGTGGCGGGCTCACTGATCATGCTCGCGGTGGGGCGGGCGCTGGCGC
>NZ_LATD01000143.1 GCF_000981895.1 Streptomyces odonnellii
CGAGGGGAGGGGTTCGAAGGCCTGGTAGCCGGTGTTGGAGCCCAGGATCCGGCGTTGGGCGTCCACGATCCGTACCTGGCCCAGTCCGGGGCGTTTGAGGAGGGAGTTGAGGAAGTCGATGCGGAACTCGCCGACGACCAGGGCGCCGTCGCGGCCGGGGAGTTCGGCGTATCCGGTGATCCGCGGCTCCTTCGACCCGTCCCCCAGGACCGCGATCGGCCCGTTGCCCGGGCGTTTGGCGCCGGGGTCGGTGGGGGTGTCGCCGGCCCGGGCCAGGACGGTGCCGTCGCCGGAGAGGACGTACAGCGAGCGGTAGCGGGGATGCTCGGTCATGGTGCGCTCCAGGACCGTGGTCATGTCCCCCGGCCTGGTCTCGTCACCGATCAGCGTCGCCACCGACAGCAGATCCGCGTATCCCTCGTTCAGCGCACGCCGCACCCGGTCCGTCACCGTGTCCGTACGGTCCCGCTGATCACTCACAAGCTGCTGCGGCACCACGAGCGTGTCCCCGGCACGGTTCAGCACCAGCATCATCGGAACAGACCAGACCAGCAGGAGAACACCGCCGCCCGCCAGCAACGCCCGGGTGCCGACGCGCCGCCCGCGCCGCCGCTTCCCGCCGCCCGTACCCGTGCTCCCGTCGGGCGCGGGGGCGCCGAGGAGCTGGAGCCGGAGCTGTTCCAGCGCGTCGCCGATCCGGCGCGCCTCGCCGAACCGGGGCACGGTCACCGGCCGGGTCAGATCGCCGCGGGTGAGGCGGCGGCTCTCCAGGAACAGCCGGAGCAGCGGGCCCTGGACCGTACCGAGCAGCAGGGCCACGGCCAGCGCACCGATGACCAGCAGCGCGCCGGCGGACCACAGACCGAACATGGGGTCGTTCACCCGACTGGTGTTCTCCGGGACGGTGACCAGGGTGACCACGGAGAGACCGAGACTGGTCGCGTCGGTGCTGCCGCCCGCCTCCGGCGCGGCGAGCGTCGCGTACCCCGCGACCGGGCGCTCCCCGCTGATCAGCGTGGTGCCGGTCATGGATCCGCTGACCCCGAGGAAACCACCGGAGCCGGGTTCCTTGGTGGTGAGCGGGTTCTGTCCGACCTTTTCCGCGGAGCGCTTCGCGAAGGTACGGAGCTGCTTCTCGGTCTGCGCGATCTCGTCCTTGGCGGTGTCCGAATCATCCTCTTCGGGCGCCTGGAGGCCGTCGCTGCTGAGGACCGTACCGCCCGCGTCGACCACGGCGATCGCCCGGAACTTGCCGAGACTGACCCCGGGGACCTTCAGGCTGTTCGAGGTGATCAGCAACTGCTGCGGCCGGCCCTCCCAGGACAGCAGCGCGAAGGTGAGCAGCCGGGTCTCGCCGTTCTCCAGCCGGATCATCCGGGGGGCGAGACCGTCCTTGTCGGAAAGTTTCTGCAGGTCGACGGCGAGGAGCGGTACGTTCTCGCCGCGTGCGGCGAGCAGTTTGCCCGACTTGATCTCGACGATCGCCGAGCCGCGCCACTTCTGGTAGACATTGCCCAGTTTGTCGAGAACGGTGTCGGCTGAGACCGGGTCGCCCGCGTTGAAGAGGGACGCGGTCCGATCGAGGTCGGTGATCGATTCGTCCAGCGAGGCCCGGAGCGCGATCGCGCCGTCCTCGGCGAAGTGCTGCTGGGAGATCCGTACCGCCTTGGGAAGCGGTTCGGCCGTGCCGAACCCCAGGGCCGTGAGGCCGGCCAGCGCGAGCAGCAGTGCCGAGAGGACCGCGATCGGTGGGCGGATGCCACCCAGGAGCGACATGTCGGCCCGTTTGCGGACCTTGTGCCGCCGCTTCGCAGACGAAACGGCCATGGGTACCTCTCTCAGCATGGTGCGGCCGGCGCCGGAGCACGCGCGGGCGTGCGCGCGCTGGCGCGGGCGTGTGGGGGTCGAACAGGTCCCGCACGGGGGTCTTGGGCCGTACGGAACGGACACAGGACGGCAGGAGCCCAAGAGGACGCTACCGACCGCGAAAAGATGACCGGCCGCGGGGTCGAATGGTTGTACACAATCGAACCGGTACGCGGTGTGATCTGAATTACAGATGTTACGTGCGAGACATGAGAGGCCCGCAATCGGGGCAAAGGGCCCCGGTCAAAGCCCGTTTGAGCAGTCGACCAACAGGCAAACCAGCAGGCAGCCGACGGGGCGGGCTAGCCCGGCGGCTCCTCCAGGGGCGTCAGCCCGTCCTTCGCCGCACCCCGGTTGAGCATCGTCCCCCGCGTACGGTCGAAGGCCAGCCGGTAACGGGCGAGTTGCTCCTCCGTGTACTTCTTGCCGTCCTGGGACTTCCCGTCCTTCAGCGCCCGCGCCACATCGACCAGCCGGTAGTCCGTCACCGCGCCCGCGGGCAGCTTGTCGGGCTGGGCGGGATCCTCCGGCACCGGTGGGATATCGACAAAGGTCGGTACGTACTGCGCCTGTACGTCCCACTTCACACCGTGCTTTGTGAACGTGAACCAGCCAATGGCTCCCTCCTCGGACTGACCGCTGGGCACCTCGTGCCGGGCGACCTGATTGCCGAGGCCGTACGCGACCCAGGTGCCGTCGATCTTCTCCATCGGCTGCACGACATGGGCGTGATGCCCGATCACCAGGTTGATGCCGGTGTCCTTCGCGATGCGCTCGGCCAGCTCCATCTGCGAGGTGCTGGGCGCGCTGTGGTGCTCACGCCCCCAGTGGATGCTGAGGATGACGACATCCGCGCCCGCCTTCCTGGCGCGCTTCTCTGCGTCGGCGATCGCGGTCAAGGAGGTCTTGTTGACCAGCCACGGCTTGTCCGGGGGCACCTGGTCGGACCCGAAGCCGAAAGCGAAGGAGATCTGCGCCACCTTCACCCCCTTCACCTCGGTGATCAGCGGCTTCAGCCACTCGGCCTCGCTCCGGGCCGAACCCGTGTGCCCCAGACCGGCCGCGTCCAGGGTGTCCAGCGTCCGCTTGACCCCGTCGGCGCCGTGGTCGATCGAGTGGTTCGACGCCGTCGAGCAGGTGTCGTAACCGATGCTCTTGAGCGTGCCCGCGATCTCCGGCGGCACCTGGAAGTTCGGGAACCCCTCGTACGGCCCGCCCTTCGGAGCGATCACCGGCTCCATATGGCAGATCGCCAGATCCGCCTTGCTGATGACGGGCTTCACCCCGGCCATCAGCGGGGCGAAGTCCAGCTCGGGACCGCCGGCGGTGGCCTTGCCGTCCTTGCGCGCCTGATCGGTCAGCGGCGGATGGATCAGTACGTCACCGGCGGCGGCGACCGTGAACGAGGGGCCTCCGCCCTTGTCGTCCGCGCCCGCGTCCCCGCCCCCGGAACCGAGTGCGGAACAGCCCGCGACGGCCGCGGCGAGGCAGACTGTCACGGCGGCACGGAAGGTGGCGCGGGGAGCAGCCGTACGCGTACCGGTACGGCGTCCGCGGAGCGGAGAGAGAGGCGCGAGGGGTTGCTTCACAAAGGTATTTTGTACGCGATATGGAACGATCTTCGACCGTGAAGATAACAATCACGGCAAGCCTGCTGGTCGGAGCACTGATAGTGGCCGCTGTGGTGATCGTCACTCCGCTCTGGAACCGCGACTCCGGCGGCCCCTCCCGGCCTGCCGCGGGTTCCGGCACCGAGCTCGACCTGGGCAGGCGCGTCGCGGACTTCGCCGAGGACACCGTCGCCGACGCGGGCTTCCGGCCGCCGAACCGCGCCGAGCGCGAGACGGTCGCGGCCGGGGTCGCGCTCTATCTGGACGGCAAGCGGGGCGAGGCCGAACGCAGGCTCGCCGAGGTCGACTTCGGCGTACAGATCCTCCGGGACAGCCGGCAGGGCCGCCGGTTCGCGGAGATAGCCGACCGCGCGGACGAGGACACGCGCGGCTGGGGCCGGGTGTACATCCCGCTCGACGGTCCCGCCCGGTTCTCCGTACAGGTGCCGCACCCCGTGGCCGACGCCCACAGCGAGACCCTCGGCGCCGGCGTCCTGCGCGACACCCCCGGCGGGGTGCTCGTCATCGCCGGTGCCCACCGGGCGGCGGGCGAGGGCAACGCCGCCGACATGGCCCACCGTACCGACACCGTCTTCCACGCCGTCTGCGCCGAACTCGTCGCCCGCCATCTGCCCGGCATCCAGATCCACGGCTTCGCCGACAGCACGTCCCCCGGCCACGAGGCGGTCGTCTCCACCGGCGCCGGCGACCGGGCCCGCCCCCAGGCCGTCGCCCTGGCCCGCGCCCTGAAGACCGCCGGCTTCCGGATCTGCCGCGCCTGGACCGCCAACTGCCCCCTGGCGGGCCGCACCAACAAACAGGGCCGCCTCGCGGCGGACGCCGGAGTCCCCTTCATCCACGTGGAATTCAGCCGCACGGTACGGACGGACCCGGCCCGTGTCCGCGACGCGATCAAGGCGATGGACACGGCGGTGGCGGACTGGAGAACAGCGCCGGACGGGCTGCTGAGCCCGTCCGGCGCGTGAGGACGTATCTGAGGCGGACCGGCTGAGCCGGCCGGACGGGCCGGTCCGACTGAGCCGGCCGGACCGGCCCCGGACGGGCCGACTCGGGCTGGACTCGGGCCGGACCGGCCCCGGTCGGTCGGACCGGACCGGTCAGCCCCGGCGGGCCGGGAGGACCTGGATCGTGTCGCCGACGGCGCGCTCGCCGGTGGCGTCCGAGGTGGTGTTGACCAGCTTGCCGTCGACCACCATCGCGCTGGAGCCGCCGCCGTCCAGGTTCAGTGCCTGCTTCGCACCCAGGGAGCGCATGAAGCGGGCGGCCTCGCCCAGCGTGAAGCCCTCACTGATACCCGGCTGGCGTCCGTCGACCGTGACCAGGAGCAGCCGTCCGTGGCCGTCGATTCCGGCCATGGTGCGGGGCTGGCGTACGTTCGACCAGGCGAAGCCGAAGGAGAGGTCCAGCGGGTCGAGCGTGCCCTCCGTGGCGGCGTCGATGGAGATCCGGCCGTTCTGCACCAGCGTCGGGGCGGCGCTGACGATGCTGTCGTGGGCGCCGAGCTTGATCTGCCGTCCGGCGGAGTCGCGGATGACCTCCTGCACCGAGATCCGCTCGCCCTCGCGGGCCTGGGCCGTCAGCCAGTCGGCCGCGCCGCCGATGCCCTGGAGGACCGAACCGCCGGCCGGGACCTCACCGCCGCGCGCACCGACGGAGACCACACGGTCCTTGGAGTCGAGCACGACCTGCGTGCCGGCGCCCTGCGGCAGAGCGGCACGGAACCTCGGGGTGAACTTCACCAGGTCGTCGGGCAGGGTGCAGGTGGTGTCGTGGCGGGCCAGCTCGGTGGGGACGGCGCCGGGGCGGCCGCAGTTGCGGACCTTTCCGGGGAGCCGGTTGATGCCCTGCACCGCGTACGAGGAGGACTTCGCGCGGGCGGTGACCGTGGTGGACAGGTCGGTGATACGGGGGTGCCGCCCGCCGTCCGCCATGACCAGCGCGGCGCGGGAGCCGACGGCCATCGACTCCAGCTCGCCGTCGTACGCGGAGATACCGGCCACCGTGCCCTGCACACCGTCCGCGTCGGAAGTGATGAAGAAGCCTCCGTTGACGGCCAGCAGCGAGCCGTTCTTCACGGCGACGGAGGAGGTCGTCTCACGGTCCGCGACATTGCCGTTGTGGGTGCTCTCCACGGTGCCGCGGAACCGGTGCGGGTCGATGACCGCGACATGGACGCTCTCCCGGTCGGCCGACTGGCGGCCGTCGTAACCGGTCCACTCCACTGAGGTACGGAAACCGCCCGCCGCGACCGCCTGGTTGGCGCTCTGGGCCTCGGCCTGGGTGGCGTACGAGCCGACCCGCACCTGCCACCCCATCGTGCCGCGCGGTGTGTCGGCGTACTCGTCCCAGACGACCCGCTCGGCCCGCGGCTCGAACCCGGCGGCGCGGAGCTTCGCCTCCGTGGTGTCGGCCCAGGCGCGGTCGCCCAGCGGGGCCCAGGTGGCGGCGCCGGTCAGCCGGTTGACGGCCGGGGCCTGGACCGTGACCGTCCAGACGGGTGCGGCGTCCTTGTTGCTGAGGACACCGCTGCGCACCTGGATGCCGGGCGCCACGGTGTCCGTCTTCCACTGCACCTGCTGGAAGGCCACGAGACCGAAACTGACCGCG
>NZ_LATD01000144.1 GCF_000981895.1 Streptomyces odonnellii
AGTGCGTGCCGTCGGTCTGGACGGGATCAGGAGGCGGGTGCTCCTCGCCGACGGGGAGCCGCTGCCGTACGACCGGCTGCTGATCGCCACCGGAACGCGGGCCCGCCCCTGGCCCCACCCCGACGAGGCCGCGCTCGACGGCGTACTGACCCTCCGTACCACCGACGACGCGAGCCGCCTCGTCGAGCGGCTCGACGCCGGACCGCGCCGGGTCCTGGTGATCGGCGCCGGATTCACCGGCTCCGAGATCGCCTCGGCCTGCCGCGAACGCGGACTCGAGGTGACGGTCGCCGAGCGCGGCCCCGCCCCGCTGGTCGGCGCGCTCGGCGGCGCGCTCGGCTCGCTCGCCGCGGCCCTCCAGCGCAATCACGGAGTCGATCTGCGCTGCGGGGTGACGGTAACCGCTCTCAGGGGGAACGGCGGCCGGCTCACCGGCGCCGAGTTCTCCGACGGCAGCCGGATCGAGGCCGATGTCGCCGTGGTCGCCCTGGGGGCCGTCCGCAACACCGAGTGGCTGGCGGAAGCCGGGCTGGCCGCGGGCCCGCGAGGGGTGGCCTGCGACGCCGGGTGCCGTGCCTTCGACATGTACGGGATCGTCACCGACAACGTCTTCGTGGCGGGCGACGTGGCCCGCTTCCCGCATCCGCTCTTCGAGTACCAGATGCTGTCCCTCGAACACTGGGGCAACGCGGTCGCCCAGGCCGAGGTGGCCGCCCACAACATGGTCAGCCCGGGGCCGTGCAGACGCCCGCATCTGACCGTGCCGGTCTTCTGGTCCAGTCAGTTCGGTCTCAACATCAAGTCCGTCGGTGTACCGACCTTCTCGGACCAAGTGCTCATCGCCCAGGGCTCGTTGCGCAAGCGCCGGCTGGTCGCCGTCTACGGCTACCGGGGCCGGATCACCGCCGCGGTCAGTGTGAACCGGGCCAAGTGGCTGGAGCACTACCAGCGGCTGATCGAGACGGCGGCACCGTTTCCCCCCAAGCAGGGCGCCGCCGACCGGCCCGTACCGTCCGAGCCCGTGCCGTCCGACGTACCGCCCCCGCAGTTGCTGTCGCACGGTCCGACCGTGGCGCTCACCGGCCATCTTCCGGACCGCCGGCTGACGCTGGTGCGGCACGACTGACCTCACCCGCCGCCGCCCGCTCCCCCGCTGTCCCCGGACTTTCCCGCCGTCCGCCCTCGATTGAGGAGACCCCAGCCATGCAACCGGAAACCCTGTTCCGGCGGATCACCGACTACGCGAACCGCGCCAACCCCTATCCGCTCTACGCCGAGCTGCGCGAGAGCGGTGTGGCGCGGCAGGACGACGGCAGCTATCTGGTGGGTACGTACCACGAGATCGCCGCCCTGCTGCACGACCCGCGGATCAGCTCGGATCCGCGCAACCGCACCAACCCCGAGGAGGAACTGCTCCGGAGGGGCGATCCGCCGGCCTTCATCGGTCTCGACGACCCCGAGCACGACCGGCTCCGCCGGATCACCATGCGGCCCTTCGGCCCGCCCCACTCCCCACGCCGCATCGACGACCTGCGCGCGGACATCACCCGGATCACCGAGGACCTGATCGGCACGTTCCGGAACAAGGACCGGGTCGATGTCGTCGAGGACTTCTCCTATCCGCTCCCGGTCACCGTGATCTGCCGGATGCTGGGCGTGCCCCAGGAGGACATGCCGCGGCTCCGCGAGTGGACGAACTCGGTCATCGCCAGTTTCGACTTCGGCACCGAGAACGACCAGGAGCACAAGGAACGCCTCCATGAGGGCATGGAGGCGCGGACCGCGATGGCCGAATATCTGGGCGATCTGTCCGACACCCGGCGCGGCCGTCCCTCGGACGACATCCTCTCCGCCCTGGTCAATGACGCGGGTCCCGAAGGGCGCCTGACCAGGCCCGAGTTGATGACGACGGCGACACTGCTGCTGATCGCCGGGCACGAGACGACAGTCAATCTGATCACCAACGGTGTGCTGACCTTCCTGCGCAAGCCGGAAGCGCTGCGGCTGCTGCGCGACAAGCCCGAGCTGATGCCCAAGGCCGTGGAGGAGCTGCTGCGTTACGAACCGCCCGTCCACATGGTGCCGCAGCGCACCCCGCTGACCGATATCGAGGTCACGGACGTCACCATCCCCAAGGGCGCGCCGCTGATCCTGATGCTCGCGTCCGGCAACCGCGACCCGCTGCGCTTCGACGACCCCGACCGCTTCGACCCGACGCGGGAGGACAACCAGCACTTCGGCTTCGGCGGCGGTGTGCACACGTGTTTCGGTGCCCCGCTGGCCCGGGTCGAGGCACAGATCGCGCTCAGTTCGCTCCTGCCGTATCTGGAGGACTTCCGACTGGTGGAGGACCCGCCGCCGTACCGGCGCAGCCCGCTGCTGCGCGGGCCCCGGCATCTGCTGATCGAACGCGGGTGAGGCCTCAGGGATCCTGCGCGCCGGTCCGTGTTCCGGGGAGTACGCGAGGGAGTACGCCGGGGAGCGCGCCGGGAAGTACCCCGGGGAATCCGTCCGTGCACCAGGACCCGCCGTCGGGCGTCACCGCGAACCCCTCGTAGCCGTCCAGGGACTGGAGCCAGTCCCGGGCCATGTCCCCCATGGCGAAGGCCGCGGTCGCGTAGGCGTCGGTCGTGGTGAGCCCGGTGCCCACCACGGTGAGGGACGCGTGACCCCGAGCGGGAACGCCCTGGTGGGGGTTGAGGATATGGGCGCCGCGCTCGGCACAGCCCGAGGTGGCGACGGCCAGATCGCGGCCGGTGACCACCACGCACAGCTCACCGGCGCGCAGCGGGTGCGCGATGCCGACGCGCCAGGGGACGCCGGGCGCCGCCTCGCCGCGCAGTTGGAGATCGCCGCCGCCGTTGACACAGGTGTTGCGGGCGCCCGCCTCGTACAGGATCCGCGAGGCACGTTCGACGGACCAGCCCTTGACCAGACCCGAGGGGTCGAGGGTGCCGCCCGCGAGATGGCTGAACCAGCCGCCGCTCACCCGTACCGCGCTCTTGCAGAGGGCGAGGACCTCCCGTACCTCCTCGCAGCACTCGGCGAGGAGGAGTTCGCCGCGTGCGAGGCGGCTGATGGTGCTGTCGGGGCGGTAGGTGGAGAACACCTCGTCGACATGGCGCAGCCAGGCCACCGCCTCGGCCAGCGCGGCTTCGATGGCGGGGGTGCACGGATCGCGGATGTCGAACGAGAAGACGGTGCCCATCACATGCTCCACATGGCTCGTCGCGCGCTCCGCACGGCCCGGTCCGCGCGGCGGGCCGAGGTCAGCCACCGGCCCTGTCCAATGCGCTCTGGAGGGACCGGATATAGCCCTGGCTGGTGTAACTGGCGCCGGAGACCGCGTCGATGTGAGCGCTCCCCGCGCTGAGCGCCTCCTGTGTCAGACGGGGTACGGCGGCGGCGGTGACGCGCCGGCTGTGACCGTCGCCGGACGGCGCCTGAAGGACCTTCACCCCGGTCAGATGCCCGGCCCCGACCGTGACGGAGACCTGCACCGTGCCGTACCGGGTGTCCACGGGATCGCCCGTGTAGGTGCCGTTGCCCGCGGCCGGACCCGCCGCCGGATCCGAAGGTCCGGACGGTACGGTCCCGCTCGGCGCCGGTACGGGCACGGGCGCCCGATCGGCGAGTGCGGTGGTGTGGTGGGGCTTGAGGGCGAGCAGCACGACGACGAGCGTGCTGGTCGACGCGGTGGCGAGGACGGCTCTGCGCACAGTGGATCTCCTCGGGACTCTCTCGACGATCGGACTCGGAATCCGCACAATCGGCCTCAGGCTGCATATTCCATCTCAGAACGTGAACGACTCGTGGTGGATACGGCGCCGCCGCACCCCGGCCGCCCGCAGGGCCCGCTTCGCGGCCTCCGCCATCCCGGGCGGCCCGCACAGATACACCTCGTGCGCGGCCAGGTCCGGTACGAGACGGGCCAGGGCGCGGGCGGTCAGGGGCGGGGAGTAGCCGCCGGGTCCGCCGACGACGTAGTGGACGACAGCGCCACGGGCCGCGGCGATGGCGTCGAGTTCGCCCCGCAGCGCGAGGTCCTCGGGGCGGCGGGCCCGGTAGACCAGGGTGACCTCGCCGGGCAGGGTCTCGAACAGGGCCCGCAGCGGTGTGATCCCGGCCCCGCCCGCCAGCAGCAGTGTCTTGGGGGCCGTCTTCGGGGCCCTGCTCCGGTCCGCGGTGAACGCACCGTACGGTCCCTCGGCCCAGACCCGGGTCCCGGGCCGCAGCCGGGCCAGCGCCGCGCTGTGTCCGCCCGCCGCCTTGACGGTGATCCGCAGATGGCCGGCGAGCGGGGGCGCGGACAGCGAGTACGGGTTGGCGGTCCACCACAGCCCGGGCGTCAGGAAGCGCCAGCGGAAGAACTGCCCCGGCCGTGCGCCCAGTTCGTCGAGCCGCTCCCCGGTGAGATGGACGGAGACGACACCTGGTGACTCATGGCGCAGGCCCGCGACCCGGATCCGGTGGCGCAGGGCCCGCCGTACGGGAACCAGGAAGCGGTACCACACGAGAAGCGCGGCGACCGTCAGATACAGCGCGTACCAGGCGGTCCTGGCGGGCCGGCTGCCGATGAACTCGGCGCCGTTGGCGAGCTGATGGCCGAAGGCGAGAAAGACCGCGAGATAGGTGGCGAAGTGCAGATAGTGCCAGGTCTCGTAGCGCATCCTGCGACGCGCGGCACGCGCCGAGACCAGCGCGGTGCCGGTCAGCAGGAGGAAGGCGGCGGTGGCCTTGAGCATCTCCGGGTAGTCCAGGACGAGTGTCCGCGTCTGGTCCACCGGGCCGGAGTGCGAGACGAGGGAGTAGCCCCAGATGATCAGCAGGACATGGGCGAGGACCAGGGAGACGGTATAACGGCCGCCCGCCGCGTGCCAGCGCGCCATCCGGTCGGTGCCGATGCTGTGGTCCAGTGCCGGTGTCCGGGCCATGAGCAGCAACAGGACCGCACATCCGTACCCGGCCAGCAGTCCGGTGATCCGCGCACCGCCGGTCAGCCACCCCGCCGCGCCCACCACCGACTCCGTATCGCTCCACCACAGGGCGAGGACACCGGCTGCGCCCGCCCAGATCACGGCCTGCGCCAGCGCCGGTACGGCGTCACCCGCACGCCGTGGCCGTACCGCACGGCCCGTGCCGCCCGTACCGTGCCGGGCGTGGGTCGCGGTGGTCATGAAGTCTCCCTTCGCTGCTTCTGCGCTTCGCCTTCGAAGCACCGCGTCGCCAGCACCGCGTCGCCGGATCGCTGAGCGCCCGCATCTCTGAATCGCGAGCCTCGCAGCGGAACCTGTGACCGCGCTCTCAACGCCGTCGGCCCCGTCCGATTCAGAGGAAACTCAGAGCCGGAGCACCGTCGGCGCTCCCGGTTCCCGGGGGATGCTGGACGGACGATGAACGCACCGAGCCACCGACTACGCCCGCACGCCGCCGACGGCGGTCCCGTACGGATCCTGGTCGTCGACGACGAACCCGATGTCACCGAAATCCTCGCCGGAGTGCTCTCGGGCGAGGGCTGGGATGTCGTCACCGCCGCAGACGGTGTGTCCGCGGTCTCCGCGGCCCGTACCTTCCGTCCGCATGCCGTCGTCCTGGACTGGATGCTGCCCGACATGGACGGCCTGTTGGTGCTGCGCCGGCTGCGCGCCGAGCTGGAGCACGTCTGTGTGCTGTTCCTGACCGCGCGCGACGCGGTCGAGGACCGGATCGCCGGGATCACCGCGGGCGGCGACGACTATGTGACCAAGCCGTTCAGCCTGGAGGAGGTGCTGGCCCGGCTGCGCGGCCTGCTGCGCCGGGCGGGGATGGCGCGCGGGCCGGGGGGAGTGGACCGGCTGGCCGTGGGCGATCTGGTGATGGACGAGGACGCCCGGGAGGTGACCAGGGGCGGTGAGCCCGTGGAGCTGACCCGTACGGAATTCGAACTGCTCCGGTTCCTGATGCGCAACCCCCGCCGGGTGCTGTCCAAGGCACAGATCCTGGACCGGGTCTGGTCGTACGACTTCGGCGGTCGCGCGCATGTCGTCGAGCTGTACATCAGCTATCTGCGCAAGAAGGTCGACACCGGCAGGTCCGCGATGATCCACACCGTGCGGGGTGTGGGCTATGTGCTGAAGCCGGGGGCGTGATGCGACTGTCCCCGAACGCCGTGGCGCGCGCCCTGGTCCCCCGTACCCTCCGTGGTCAGCTCACCACCGGGCTGGTGGTGCTCCTCGCACTGGCCTGCGCGGCGGTGGGCATCACCACCGTGCTCGCGCTCAACGGCTTCCTGGTCGGCCGTCTCGACCAGCAGCTTACCGCGTCCGACGGACGGTTCGCGGCCAGCCTGGAGCACGAGAGCGCTCCCGACGCCGACAACGTGCCCGATACTCGCGGTCAGTCGGAGGGCACGTTCGGCGCCCGGCTGCTGCCGGGGACGGTGACACGGGCGGCGGTCGTCCAGGAGGACTCGGACGCCGCCGTGCCGCTCGACTCCGCCGACCGGCGGGCCCTGGCCGCCGTGCCCGTCGACGGGCACGGCCACAGTGTGCGGCTGTCGGGCCTGGGTCCCTACCGGCTCACCGCCGTACGGGGCGACGATCACGACATCCTGGTCACCGGCCTGCCGCTGCGCCCCGTCGAGGACACGGTCCACCGGCTGGAGGGCGTGGAGGCGGTGGTCTTCGGTGTGGCCCTCGCCGCCACCGGCACCGCGGGGGCGCTGTGGGTACGTATATCCCTGCGCCCGCTGCGGCTGGTCACCGCGACGGCGGCGAGCGTCGCCGAGCTGCCCCTGGCGAGCGGCGAGGTGGCCATGCCACGGCCCGTCCCGGTCACGGCCCCGGACACCGAGGTCGGCCGGGTCGGCACCGCCGTGAACCGGATGCTCGGCCATGTCGGCGACGCGCTGGAGCGGCGCCAGGCCGGTGAGGAGCGGCTGCGCCGGTTCGCCGCGGACGCCAGCCATGAACTGCGCACCCCCGTGGCCAATATCCGCGGCCACACCGAACTCGCGCTCCGCCAGAAGGGCGCCGTCCCCGCGCAGGTCCTGCGTTCGCTGGACCGTATCCAGTCCGAGTCCGTACGGATGAGCCGCCTCGTGGACGATCTGCTGCTGCTCGCCCGGATCGACGCGGGCCATGCCCTGGACCTCGGTCCGGTGGATCTGACCCGGCTGGTCCTGGACGCCACGGACGATGCGCGGGCGGCGGGCCCCGGTCACCGCTGGCTGCTCGATCTGCCGGCGCGGGCCGTCGCCGTGACGGGCGACGAGCACCGGCTGCACCAGGCCGTCGGCAACCTCCTCGCCAACGCCCGCTCCCACACGCCCGCGGACACCGAGATATCCGTACGGCTGGCCGCCGGGCCCGACGAGATCCGGCTGACGGTGGCGGACAACGGCCCGGGGATCCCGGCGCGGCTGCTGCCCGAGGTGTTCGGCCGTTTCGTACGGGCCGACCGGGGCCGCTCGCGCAAGGACGGTGGTACGGGGCTCGGCCTGGCGATCGTACGGGCGGTGGTGACGGCGCACGGCGGAAAGGTGGAGGCGGCGAGCGGAGACACCGGGACGGTGTTCACACTCGTACTCCCGGCACCACCTGGCGACGCCCCGCGCTAGCGTCCCGAGCTCAGGCCCCGGTCCGCCCGGTCCCCCCGGACCGCCCGGACCGCCCGGATCCGGGCGGCACCGCGGACAGCGGTTCCGCGATGTCCTCCAGCGCCCGGCGCTCCGCCGGTACCGCCAGGAACACCGCCACCAGCCCGGCCGCGCACATCAGCCCCGCGCCGATCCGGAAGGCGAGCGCCGTGTCACCGACCGCCCCGGACGCGGTGAGGTCCGCGAAGACCAGCGGCCCGCTGATCCCGCCCGCCGCCGTGCCCAGCGCGTAGAAGAAGGCGATCGCCATGGCGCGGGTCTCCATCGGGAAGATCTCGGAGACCGTCAGATACGCGCTGCTCGCGCCCGCCGACGCGAAGAACAGCACCACGCACCAGCAGGCGGTGAGTGTGGTGGCGGTCAGCACCCCGGAGTCGAAGAGCCAGGCCGTGACGAAGAGCAGGATGCCCGACAGCAGATAGGTCGAGGAGATCATGATCCGGCGGCCGACGGTGTCGAAGAGCTTGCCGAGCAGCAGCGGGCCGACGAAGTTGCCTGCGGCGATGACCGCGAAGTAGTAGCCGGTGTGTCCGGTCGGTACGCCGAAGAACGTGGTCAGGATCGTGCCGAACCCGAAGGTGATCGCGTTGTAGAGGAACGCCTGCCCGATGAAGAGCGACAGGCCCAGCACCGCCCGGCGTGGATACCGGCGGAAGATCGTCCTGGCGATGAGGCCGAACCCGACGCTCTTGTGCTGGTGGATGGTGATCATCCGGTCCGGCGGCGGGAGTCTCCGCTGCTTCTCCTCCTCGATGCGCCGCTCGACGGAGTCGACAAGCTGCTCCGCCTCCTCGCCGTACCCGTGGATGAGCTGCCAGCGCGGACTTTCCGGCACCTGCCGCCGTACGAGCAGGATGGCCAGGCCGAGGACGACACCGAGCGCGAAGGAGAGGCGCCAGCCCACGTTCTCCGGCAGCAGCGCGGTGTTCAGCATCACGATGGACAGCAGCGAACCGCCCACCGCCCCCAGCCAGTAGCTGCCGTTGATGATCAGATCGACCCGGCCCCGGTACGCGGACGGGATCAGCTCGTCGATGGCCGAGTTGATGGCCGCGTACTCGCCGCCGATGCCGAACCCGGTGAGAAAGCGGAAGACGAAGAACCACGCGATGTCGAAGGAGAGCGCGGTCATCGCGGTCGCCCCGAGATAGACGGCGAGGGTCACCATGAACAGCTTCTTGCGGCCGTAGCGGTCGGTGAGCCGCCCGAAGACCAGCGCGCCCGCACACGCGCCCGCCACATAGAGCGCGGCGGCGACCCCGGTGACCTGCGCGGAGGTGATCGGCAGCCCGCTGCCCTCCTCGGACAGCCGGCCCGCGATATTGCCGACGATGGTGACTTCGAGGCCGTCCAGGATCCACACCGTGCCGAGCCCGACGACGATCATCCAGTGCCACCGCGACCACGGAAGCCGGTCGAGCCGCGCCGGTACGGCGGTGGTGACGGCGGGCGGCACCGGCCCGGCAGACGTCGTCATCGCCTCAGTCTGCGTCACGTGCCGGTGGCATCCCGCACGCTGTCACCCGTCCGGAGGACAAATACGCCCCCGCGAGTACGTTGGAAAGGAAGGCCGACGAGGAGGCGAGGAGTCATGCCGCGCACCGACGACGAGCACGGAACGGTCATCGTGACGGGGGCGAGCCGGGGGATCGGCGCCGCCATCGCCACGGCGCTGGGAGCCCAGGGGTACGGCGTGGCCGTCGACTACGCCGCCCACGCGGAGCCCGCCGAGGAAGTGGCCGCCGCTATCCGCGTGAAGGGCGGACGCGCGAAGGCCATCCGCGCCGATGTGTCGTCGCCGAAGGAGGTGGCGGAGCTGTTCGAGCAGGCGGAGCGGGAGTTGGGACCGGTGACCGCGCTGGTCAACAACGCCGGAAGCCTGGGCGCCGAGGCGCCTCTCGACGCACAGACCCCCGACTCGCTCTCCCGGCTGCTGGAGATCAATGTCCTCGGTCCGATGGTGTGCGCCCAGCACGCGGTACGGGTGATGTCCACCCGGCACGGCGGCCGGGGCGGATCCATCGTCAACATGGCTTCTGTGGCCGCCCGTACCGGCGGTCTGCCGGGCCACTCCCCCTACGCGACCACCAAGGGCGCCATGGTCTCCTTCAGCCGGGCCCTGTCCAATGAGGTCGCCTCCGAGGGCATCCGGGTCAACAGCGTCTCCCCCGGCATCGTCGCCACCGAGATGACGGAGGGTCCGGGATTCGAGGAGGGCGCCGCCGGCAGTCCGATCGGCCGCTTCGGCCGCCCGGAGGAGATCGCGGACACGGTGTCCTGGCTGCTCTCACCGGCCGCGTCGTTCGTCACGGGCAGCGACATCACCGTATCCGGCGGGCGCTGAGGCGCCCACCGTACGCGTACGTCGAACACCGTCGGCGGATCCACCGCCCGGGCCCACGGAGTGCGCGTAAGCGGCTCCGTTAAGGGAAATGAATATCACTTGGAAAGAGGATCACCGGTCAGCATGAAGATCGAGAGGACAGTTGAGTGGCCCTGCCTCTGTACCTGGAGCCACGCGTGGAGACGCGTCCGGCGGCGCTGCTGAGAGAAGAGCGCTTTCTGCGCGGGCTCGTCGGCGCTCTCGGTTCGCCGCTGAATGTGGTGCTGCCCGATCAGTTGGCCGACAATGTGGCGCGATTCCGGGCCATGTACCGCAAACACCAGCTCAGCGGTCCGATCTGCTTCGCCCACAAGGCGAATCGTTCCAGCGCGCTGATGCGCCGTCTTGCCGCGACCGACGCCTCGGCGGATGTCGCGTCCCTGGGCGAATTACAGCACGCCCTCGGGTCCGGGTTCACCCCGGACCGGATCATGGCGACCGGCCCCAAGACCCCGGAGTTCCTGTGGCTGGCGGCCCGTACGGGTGTCACCGTCCATGTCGACAACCGTGCGGAGCTGGACCAACTGGCCGCGCTCATACGCTCGTACGCGCTTCCACGGGTACGGATCCTGCTCCGGCTCTCGGCGTTCGAGTCGCCCGGGGTCAAAGTGCTCAGCCGGACCAGCCGGTTCGGCACTCCAGTGCGTGAACTTGAAAGCGCTCTCAGCGCGGTTGACGGGCACAGCGGGGCGGTGGAGCTGATCGGGGTCGGCTTCCATCTGGACACGACCAGTGTCGGCGAGAAGGCCCTCGCCCTCGAAGGAAGCATCCGCGCCATGGACGAACTGCGCGAACGGGGCGTGAGCCCAAGGGTGGTGGACATCGGCGGCGGCTTCGGCGTCAACTACCTCGCGCACCACGAGCAGTGGGAGCGCTACACCACCGAACTCACCAGGGCCGTCCTGGGCCGGCGGCCCCCCTTGACCTGGCGCGGCCACGGCTATGGGCTGCGCGACGACGCCGGGACCCTGCGGGGTTCGCTGGCCCTCTATCCGGCCTACCGCCCGCTCGCGGGCGAACAGTACCTGGACGAACTGCTGTCGGCCCCCGCCCCCTCGCTGGGCGGGCGCCCGCTGTCCACCCTGCTGCTGGAGAATCTGTACGACCTGTGCGTCGAGCCCGGCCGGGCCCTGGTCGACCAGTGCGGGCTGGTGCTGGCGCGGGTGCTGGAGGTGCGCCGTACCGAAGCCGGGGAGCATCTCGTACGGCTGGAGGCCAAGGCCGACGACATCGGCCTGGAGGACCACGGCGTCTTCATGGATCCCGTCCTCATCGGGCACGAGGACACCGGGCATGGGAGAGACGGGGGCGACGACGCCGTGGGGGTCTATCTCGCGGGCGGACTGTGCCTTGAGGCCGGTCTGATCTCGCGCAGGACGGTTTTCCTGCCGCGTCTGCCGCGCCCCGGGGACCTGCTGGCTTTTGTGAACACCGCCGGATACGTCATGGACTTCCAGGCCACCGGCGCACAACGGCTGCCCGTGGCACGCGGGGTGGCCGTGTGGCAGGACGGCGAGGACGGCGGCCCATGGCAGTGGAGCCTCGACGAACAGTACTGGCCGACGCTCCGTCAGGAAGGACAGGCGTGAGATACGACAGCATCACCCAGGCCATCGGCAACACCCCGCTGGTGAGGATCGACCCGCGGGTGCACGGTCTGCGCCATATCGATCTGTACGCCAAGCTGGAATTGCTCAACCCCTTCGGCTCGGTCAAGGACCGCGCGGCGTGGAACATGGTCAGGCCCGGGCTGGAGACCGCGGTGGAGCGCGGCAGCCAGATCGTCGAACTGTCCAGCGGCAACACCGCGAAGGCGCTGTCCGTGATCGCGGGCATGCACGGACTGTCGTTCAAGAGCGTGACCAACCGGATGCGGATCCCGGAGATCAAGGATCTGCTTCTGCTGCTGGGCGCGGAGATCGAGGAGCTTCCCGGGCAGAGCGAATGCCTCGACCCGACCGACACCGACGATCCGCTGACCCTCTTCCACCGCGCGCTCTCGGACCCGGACAGCGCGTATCTGCACACCGACCAGTATTTCAACGACCGCAACACGGAGGCCCACACCCTGGGCACCGGGCCGGAGATCGTCAAGGACCTGGACGGGCGGGTGCCCGGCTGGTTCGTCGCCTGTGTGGGCACCGCCGGATCCTCCACCGGTGTGGCCAGGGTGCTGCGGGAGCACGATCCACGGGTCCGGGTGGTCGGGCTCGTCGCGGACAAGTCGGACTTCATTCCGGGGATCCGCACCATCGACGAGGTGCACGAGGTGGGCCTGTTCGACCCGGCCACCTACGACACCATGGAGTCGGTGACGGCCGACGAGGCCATCGACGGGATGCTGACCCTGGCCCGCCGCTGCGGCATCCTCGCCGGACCGACCGGCGGCGCCGCCTACTTCGGGACCGTACGCCATCTGCGCGCGCTCGACGCCGGACTCGACACCGAACCGGCCGGCTCCACCGGGCGCAGGACCGCCGTGTTCATCGTCTGCGACCGTATCGAGAGCTATCTCAGCTATGTACGGCGCCGCCGTCCCGAACTCCTCGGTCTGGCGCCCCGCAAGAACTCGCTGCTCGATGTCTCCGGGACGGAGATCGCGGCGGTCGCCTCCGTGCCGGTGCGGGAGGCCCAGGAGTGGATCGCGCGGGAGCAGCCCCTGGTGATCGATCTGCGCAGCCCGTCCGCCTACGCGGCCCTGCACATCGAGCACGCGGTCAATATCGTGGACGAGCTGTTCGCCGAACTCGTCCGGGGCGGGCTTCCGTTCAGCGCGCGCAAACCGGTGCTGCTGACCTGTCCGGTCGGCGACAAGTCCGCGCGGTACGCGGCGCTGCTGACCCGGATGGGGCACACCGACGCCCGCAGTCTGGAGGGCGGCATCATCGCCTGGCGCGACGCGGGTGCCCCGCTGGTACGGGACTGACGCGGATGACCACGACCGACCTCCGTGACCGCAGCGACGGCGGGACCTTCCCGTACGATCTGAGCCCTTGGCAGCAGGCCCTGCGCGCCCAGTTCCCCATCATCACCGCCCACCCTGAGCTGGCGTATCTCGACAGCGCGGCGACGGCCCAGAAGCCCGAGGCCGTGCTGAACGCCGTCCACACCTATCTCACGACCGCCAACGCCAACGCGGGGCGCGGCACCTACCCCTGGGCGAACGCCTCGACCGAACTGGTGGAACGCACCCGCCGGCAGATCAAGTCCTTCCTCTCCGACCCCGAACCCGACCGCTCCACCGTCCACTTCACCAGTGGCACCACCGAGGGCCTGCGCACCGTCGCCCTCGACTGGCTGACCGAGCTGCTCACCGACGGCGACGAGATCGTCGTACCGTACGCCGACCACCAGGCCAACGTGCTGCCGTGGCTGGAGGCACGGGACCTGCTCGCGGCCCGGGGCATACGGATCGGGGTGCGCGAGATGCCGTACCAGACCTCCTCCGGCGACTACGACCCCGCCACCCTCGCGCGCCTGCTCGGTCCCCGTACCCGCTTTGTCGCCACCACCCATGTCCACCATGTCTACGGCGCCGACATGAACGTCCACCGCGTCCGCGCCGCCGTCGGCTCTGATGTAGCGATCTGTCTGGACGCCGCCCAGAGCATCGGCCACCAGCCCGTGTCCGTCGCCGGTCTCGATGTCGACTTCGCCGTCTTCTCCGGACACAAGGCACTCGCGCTGCCCGGCACCGGCGCCGTCTGGGCCCGCCAGGCGCGCGGCCCGCGCTTCACCCCCGGCGGCTGGAGCGGCACCCCCAACACCGCCGGAATCGCCTCCCTGGCCGCGGCCCTCGACTGGCTGCGGGAGGCGGGAACGGACCGTATCGCCCGCTGGACCACCGCCCTCGCCCTGCGGCTGACCGACGGGCTGCGCCACCTGCCCGCGTACCGGATCCTCGGCTGTCAGACCAGCCTCGCGCAGGACTCCCCCGTCCAGCACCGGGCCGGCATCGTGACGTTCCGCCATCGGTCCATCGGCGCGAGCGATCTGGGGTTCATCCTCTTCAGCCATGGCTTCATGGTCCGCACGGACGGCCACTGCCAGGGAGCCGCCGGCGAGAAGACCTCGTCGGTCCGCGTCAGCACGCATGTCTACAACTCCCCGGAGGAGATCGACCGGTTGCTCGCCGTCCTCGGCGGGCTCGAATGAGGAATGGAAACCGTTTCCACCTGTAACTTGGAAGTGTTCGACGAGTCCGGTACGAGCAGGGCGAAGGTGGCACGGCCAGATGGGGCTGAGCATGGCGGCGGCTGAATCGTGGGTACGGCGGTGGGAGCGGCAGCAGCAGCGGTACGCGGTCGACCGCGAGGAACGGTTCACGGTGATCGCGGATGTGGTCGAGGAGGTGGCGCGGGACCGCCCGCGCCCGCATGTCCTGGACCTCGGCTGCGGCCCCGGGTCGCTCGCCGCGCGGCTGTCCGCCCGGATCCCCCGGGCGGAGATCGTGGCGGTGGACATGGATCCGCTCCTGCTGGAGCTGGCCCGTACCCATCACGCGGACGCCGCCCGCTATGTGGACGCGGAGATCGGCGCGGAGGGCTGGACCGAGGCCCTCGCACTCGACCGGCACCTGGACGCGGCCGTCTCCACCACCGCGCTGCACTATCTCTCCGAGCACACCCTGCGACGGACGTACGAGAAGCTCGCGGAGCTGCTGCGCCCGGGAGGCGTCCTCATCAACGCCGACCACTTTCCGCAGCGGGCCCCCGGGCATGCCCGGCTCACCGCGCATGTCGGGCGGTGCCGGGCCGAGCGGCAGCGGGTCTTCGTCCATGAGGACTGGGACTCGTGGTGGGCCGCGGCGGCGCGGGACCCGGAGCTGGCGGACCTGCTCGCGGAGCGGGCCCGCCGGGGCCCCATCGCGGAGGCGGGCGAGGAGCTGCCCCCGTCCCGCCACACCGAGCTGCTGCACTCGGCGGGATTCCAACACGCCGCGCCGGTCTGGCAGTTCGGCAACAGCCATGTGCTGGTGGCGATCCGCTGAGACCTACGGCCTCTCGTCGTACGGTACGGTCCTCCGCCGCGCGGCGCCGCTGCCCGGGGACGCGCGGTCGGGGGCACCTCCGTCGGTGCGAGAGGTGCGGGAGGCGGTCAGGCGATGCCGTTGCGCTCGCTCATTCCCGCGGTGATGTCGCGCAGCAGGTCGGGCAGGTCGTACGGAGCGGTGCGGACCTCGATCAGCACCATCCGGTCGGGGGCCGCGTCCGCCGCCGGCAGCGCCCGGTCCAGTTCGTCCGGTGTGGCAGCGCTCAGACAGAGCGCGTCACCGACACCGAGCGCGCCGGGGAGCCGCTGCCAGTCCCAGCGGGCGATGTCGTTGTACACCGCCGCACGGCCGTGGATGGCGCGCTCGACCGTGTAACCGTCGTTGTTGACCAGGATGATGACCGGGGTGAGGCCGTAGCGGCCCATGGTGCCCAGTTCCTGCGCCGTCATCTGTGCCGAGCCGTCCCCGATGACCAGCAGACAGCGGTCGCCGGGGGCCGCGAGCTGCGCGCCCAGCAGCGCGGGCAGGCTGTATCCGATGGACCCCCACAGCGGCTGCCCGATGAACCGCGCGCCGGCGGGGAAGCGCTGGGTGCAGAGCCCGAAGTACGGGGTGCCCTGTTCGGCGACCACGGTCTGCCCCTCCCGGAGCGACCGCGCCACTCGCGGCCAGAGGTACCCCTGGGTCAGTGGCTCGTCGGCGCGGGGGCTCCGCCGGACGCCCGAAGTCCCGGTTGCGGCCGTAGCCGTATCCGCGGAAGTGCCTGCCGAAGCACCTCCGAAGGTGCCGGTGAACGCGTCGGTACGGAGCTTCTCGGCCGGCAGTCCGCTCAGCGCCGTGAGCGCGGCGGCCAGGGGCACCCCCCGGTACTCCGTACCGTCGATGAAGGCGGACTCCGGCTGGAGGTCGATGCCCCGGCCGGGATCGAAGCCGTGGCTGAAGCCGCCGCTGGTCGTGTCCGCGAGCCGTACCCCCGCGCGGATCAGCACGTCCGCCTCCTCGATCACCCGGCGGGTACGGGGATCGCCGAAGGCGCCCGCGTACACCCCGAGCCAGGCCGGGCGGGTCTCGTCGGCGACGGTCTTGCCCATGGCGAGCGTGGCGAACGGCACGCCGCTGGAGTCCAGAAGCGCCGCCAGCGCGTCCCGCGCGCCGAACCGGTCGACCAGGAAATCCGCCAGCACCGCGGCACTGTGCGCACCGGCCAGCTTCCGGCGCGCGTCCTCGGTGAAGCGCTCCAGGGACCGGGCGTCGACCGGGAAGGCACGTCCTTCCGCAGGCAGCGGTCCGGTCGGCGCGGGTACGGGGAGAAGCGGCACGTCGGAGGCCATGCGCAGATAGACCGGCCGCCGTTCGCGAAGAGCCGTCAGCAGAACGCGGTCGATCTCCTCGGCGGCGTTGTCGGGGGTGATGGTCGCCATGGTGGCGCTGACACTGCGCTGGGCGCGCGCGAAGCGCTCGAAGTCGCCGTCCCCGGCGGTGTGATGGACGAGCGCGCCGGCTTGTTCCATGGCCGTGGCGGGACCGATGACGAGATGGACGACGGGCACGTACTCGGCGTAGCTGCCCGCCACCCCGTTGACGGCGCTCAGCTCCCCGACCCCGAACGTCGTCAGCAGCGCACCCAATCCCCGGACACGGGCATAGCCGTCGGCGGCGTAGGCGGCTCCGAGTTCATTGGCGTTTCCCACCCACTCGATCCGCGGGTGCTCCATCACCTTGTCGAGAGCGGCGAGATTGTAATCACCGGGAACACCGAAAAGCCGGTCCACTCCGAGCGACACGAGGCGGTCGAGAAGGTATTCGGTGATCGTGATGTCACGAGGCTTCATGGGGATTTCACTCCCGAATACGGCACGAGCACTGGAGCACGAGTACGGCACGGTCGCGGGACAAGCGCGCGCCTTCCACTGTCCGGGAATCCGGCTGCCCCGGGTAACAGAGGAAGCGAGAATTCGTCCGCCGGTTTCCTGGGGAATCCTCAGGGTCAGCGGCTCTGGTGGCAGCGGAACGGGCCGCCCGGGCGGACTCCCGGAGCGGGATGTACCGTGATTCCACAGGAGCGGGGACAGGGTGGGGACGGAGCACGGAAGCGGTCAACGCTCCGCTCGGACACGAGGCGACCCATGATCGATCCATTGATCCGGGAAATGATCGGCGAACTGCCGTCCTTCGCACCGGAGGTCACGGCCGTCATCCGCGCGGAAATCCCCCGGTATTCAATCGTGCCCGAGCAGGAGCACGTGCGCGATGTGCGAGTACAGCTCCATGGGCTGCTGGACGGCCTGGAGCACGGAATCATGCCCTCGCCCGGATATCTGCGTGAATCCTCGCGGCTGGGCGCGGCACGGGCGGCGCAGGGCCTGCCGGTCGAGGCACTCCTCGGCGCGTATCACATCGGCTACCGCGAGACCTGGAACGCGATGATGCGTCACGCCGTCGGCCGGGGCCAGGAGGCGGTCACCGAGCTGGCCGCGCAGGTCACCCTGTTCTGGGCCTGGATCCGGGAGCTGACGAACGCGGTGGCCGTCGCGTACGAAGGGGTCGTACGTTCCGAGCTGTCGGCGCAGGAGGACCGGTACCGGCGGCTGATCGAGGCCATGGCCACGGCCGATCCCGCCGACGAGGCGACGGTGACGCTGGCCCGGTCCCTGGGATACGACCCGGCCGGCGAGTTCCAGGCGTTCCGCGGCCGGTCCGGCGATCTGCCGAGCGGCAGCCTGGAGAGCTTTCGCCGGTACGCCGCCACCGTTCCCGGTGTGGTGGTGGCGGCCATCCACGGCGGCGCGCTGTCGGTGCTGAGCCAGGGGGTGCAGGACGGGGTCATCCTGCGGTCGCTCTCCCGGGCGGTGCGGACCGTGGGGCAGGGGGCCGGCGCACCGCGGCTGCCACTCGGGATCGGCCTGCCGAGGGCCGGTCTGCCGGGCGCGGCCGACAGTTTCCAGGACGCCGACGGCGCGCTGTCACTGGCCCTGCGCCAGGGCGGCGGGACCGTCCGCTACTCGGTCGCCTGGCTCCAGGCGAGCCTCGCGGAGCAGTCGCGCCGGCTGGGCGACGTCCTCGGGGCGGGCGCCCGTACGGCGGAGGCGCACCCGCATCTGGCCGCGGCCGTGACCGCCTACGCGGACCATGGATTCGTCCCGACGGCCGCCGCCCGCGCGCTGAACGTCCATCCCAACACGGTGGTGTACCGGCTGGACCGCTGGACCACGCTCACGGGCTGGAATCCGCGGACCCGGGACGGGCTGATGAGGTCCCTGCTGGCGCTGGACCTCTGTCCGGCGGCTGTCCGTCCGGCCGCTCATATGCCCAGGCCCTGACCGCCGTTCACGGGACTGTCCGGCGCCGGGCGCCCCGCTGACTCCTCCACCACCTGCGCCAGCCGCCGCAGCATGTCGCGGTGCCTGACCTGGAGAAACGCGTCGAGCGCCAGATTGTGCACCGTACCGCCGAAGCCGCGCAGCGGGTGCTCGTCCAGGATCACCAGCGTCTCGTCGCCCCACGACCGGATGTCGAACGCGATCCGCGCCGAGCCGAGCAGCCCGCTGTGCGCCTCCAACTCCAGCCACCGGGGCGGCTCATGGCGCCGTACGACCGTACGCCCCCGGAACTCCTTGGGCCCCAGCCGCAGCGTGTACGTCAGCGAGGAGCCGACCTCGGGCCAGTGGCCCTCCGCCGGGGCGGAGCGCGCGGTGCCGACCACCCATTCGGAGTAACGCGCCGGGTCTTCGAGGACCGCCCAGACAACGGCGGGCTCGCGCGAGATGAGCTGATGCCGTACGGCCATATGCCCTCCCTGACGAATCAGCGGCAGCCGAATCAGTGGAAGCCCACGCCCTTACGTCGATCAAAGCACCATCGCGGCGATCCTGCGGCCCGGGCCGGGAACGGCCAGGTCCCCGGCCGGGCGCCGGGCCCTGTGCCGGGGCCGGAGCCCTGTGCCGGGGCCGGGCGCGCACGGCCCCGTGCCGGCCCCGGGCGCTCATGCCCTGCCGGGGGCGGTCTCCCGTACGACCTCCTCGGCCGGCTTGTCGTCGCGCAGGCCCAGGAAGCGCGGGTGACGGAGCATGCCGTCCCGGGTCCATTCGGTGAAGGCGATCTGGGCGACGAGCCGCGGCGCGGCCCAGTGCGGCGCCCGCTCCCGTACCGGATCGGTGAACGGCGAGCGGTCCACGCCCAGCCCGTCCAGCCGTCGCCGCAGGTCCAGCAGGGTCCGGTGGTCGTAGCCCGTACCGGCCTTGCCCGCGTACCGCAGCCGTCCGCCCCCGCTCCTCTCGTAGTAGCCGAGCAGCAGGGCGCCGAAGCCGGCCCGCGCGCCGGACGGTTCCGTATAACCGCCGATCACGAACTCCTGGCTCCGTGCGCACTTGAGCTTCAGCCAGGAGGGAGAGCGCCGGGGCTCGTACGGCCCGTCGGCCCACTTCGCGATCAGCCCCTCCCACCCGCGGGCACACGCCTGGTCGAGCAGTTCCTGGCCGCCCCGGTTGCGGTGCGGGGTGAAGCGCAGGGGCGGGTGGTACGCGAACGCTCTGCGCAGCAGGGACTTGCGGGAGCGCAGCCGCAGCCGGGTGACATCGACGCCGTCGAGCCGCAGCAGGTCGAAGAGGTGGTATGTGACGGCCACCCCGCTGGCACGGACCTGCCGGGGATCGGTGAGCCCCATCCGCTGCTGGAGCAGCGCGAAGTCGGTGCGCCCGTCCGCGTACGCCACGATCTCGCCGTCCACGGTGAAGTCGGCGCGGTCCTGCGCGGTGAGGGCGTCCACGACCTCCGGATAGGTGGAATTGAGCCGCCGTCCGGTGCGCGACAGAAGGCGCACCCCGCGCTCGTCCCGTACGGCGAGCACCCGCACCCCGTCGAGCTTCCGCTCGAAGATCCACTCATCGCCGAACTCGCGCCGGTCGCTCAGTGTGGCGAGCATGGGCCGCGCCGCCAGCTCCACCCCGGACCGGGCACCGCCCAGCTTCCGCCGCTCGCTCGCGGGCAGTGTCTCCAGCAGGGAGCTCACCGCCGGCCCCAGCGTCTGACACTCCACGTGTACTGATCGCCGCCCACCCAGTGCACCACCGCCGGATCCTCCAGATCGGCGCCCCCCAGACCGGCCGCGTAGGCGTATTCGTACACGTCCTCGATGGAGAAGGCCTTGCCGACCAGCTCGCCCAGCACCTCCACCAGCCGGAACGGCGGATCCCCCGCGTTGACCGGCAGCACCACAACCGGAGCGATACGAACCTGCGGGCTCTCTCTTTCCGTCATGAGACCGGCCTTCACCTCAAGGAAAACCCCTCGGTACGAGGCTCCGCCACCCCACCCCGCCCGGCAACCGGGACACGTCTCAGCCCGTTTCGGCCGCCTCGTCGAGGGCCGACCAGGTGGACTCCGGGAGGTCCGTGTCCGACCAGCGGGCCGCGGAGGCCACTTCGTCCGGGGCGCGGAAGCCCGCGACCACGCCCGCCACCACCGGGGCGCGCAGCGGGAAGCGGAGGGCGGCGTGCGGGAGAACGGTGTGGTGGGCGGCGCAGATGTCGGCGAGGCGGCGGGCGCGGCGCAGTGTCGCGGCGGGGGCCGGACCGTAGTCGAAGGAGGCGTCGTCGGCGGGGCGGGGCCGGCTGAGCAGGCCGGAGTTGAAGGGGGCCGCGGCGACCACCGACACACCGCGCCGCTCGCACGCCTCCAGCAGCGGGCGGGCCGTGCGGTCGATCAGGGTCCAGCGGCCGGCCACCATCACCGCGTCCACATCCGCCTCGGCGACGACCCGGAGCAGCGGGGAGACGGTGTTCATACCGACACCGACGGCGCCGATCGCCCCTTGGTCGCGCAGCGCCGCCAGCGCGGGCAGGGCCTGGCCGAGGGCGGTGTCGAGGTGGTCGTCGGGATCGTGCACGTAAACGATGTCCACCCGGTCCAGGCCCAGCCGGGTCAGGCTGCCCTCCAGGCTGCGCAGCACGCCGTCCCGGGAGTAGTCGGGGCGCCGGATCAGGGTGTCCGGTACGGCGAAACCCCCGGCGGCCAGGTCGGATCCGGTGGGTGCGGGGTGGGGCTCAAGCAGCCGGCCGACCTTGGTGGAGACGGTGAACTCCGCCCGGGGCCGGTGGGCGAGCGCCGCGCCGAGCCGCCGTTCGGAGAGTCCGAGGCCGTAGTGGGGCGCGGTGTCGTAGTAGCGCACCCCGGCGTCCCAGGCGGCCTCGACCGTGGCCCGCGCCCGGTCGTCGTCGAGCGGGGTGTAGAGGTTGCCGATGGGCGCGGCACCGAATCCCAGGGGGCTGACGCGTACGTCCGTACGGCCGAGCCGGCGGGCGGTCACTCGGCGATCCCGTACCAGCGCGCGGCCGTCCCGCCGAAGACGGCCTCGCGCTCGTCGGCGCTCAGCCCGCCGGTGAGGGTCTCGGCGACGGCCAGGACCTCGTCGTACCCGGCCGCGAGCAGGCAGACCGGCCAGTCCGAGCCGTACATCAGCCGGTCGGGGCCCACGGCGGTGAGCAGTACGTCCGCGTAGGGGCGCAGTGCGGCGGCCGGGTCCGCGCCGGTCCTGGTGACCAGGCCGGACACCTTGACGGCGACGTTGGGGCAGCCGGCCAGCTCGGTCAGCAGCGCGGTCCACGGCTCAAGGCCAACGGCGCCCACGACCGGATTGCCCGCGTGGTCCAGGACGAAACGGACATCCGGCAGGTCGCGTACGGTCCGGACGGCGGCGGGCAGTTGGTCGGGCCGTACGAGCAGTTCGTACACAAGGCCCGCGGCGCCGACCGCCTCGATGCCGCGCCGAACCTCGGGCCGTGCGGTCCACTCCGGATCGGCCTCGTCCTGGATGCCGTGCCGGATGCCGACGAGGGCCGGGCCGCCGGGCAGCTCGCGCAGCTCCGCGAGGCGGTCGGTGATTCCGGGACCGGTCAGGCCGGTCCAGCCGACGACCGCCCGGACATATGGATCCGTGGCTGCCAGGGCGAGCAGTTCCGGTGTCTCCTCGGCCACGGCGACAGTCTGCACGACGACGGTCGCGTCGATGGCGTTCCGGTCGAGCGCGGGCCGCAGATCGGCGGTGGTGAAGGTGCGGCGCAGGGCCGGGATGTCGCGGGTCCAGGGCTGGTCGCGTACCGCGAGATCCCATAGATGGTGATGGGCGTCGATGCGCACCGGTCGGTCCTCCGGGTCGGCGAAGTGTGCGGTGGGCGGGCGGAGTTACGGGGACGGGCGGCAGCCCGCCGCCGGGCGGGGTACGGAGTCCCGGCCGGCTCAGTCCAGATGGAAGATCTCCTCGGCGGCGGCCCACCGCTCCCCCTCGGCCGCGCTGTCCAGCGGCTGCTGGCACGGGTCGGTGAGCGCCCACCACTCCTGGGAGACCGGATCGGCCGCGATCCGCGCGGTGTCGGCGGCGTAGTCCGTCCCCGTGTATTCCAGGTAGCTGAACAGCAGGCCGTCCCGCAGGAAGATGGAGTAGTTCCCGATGTTGGCCCGCTTGAGGGCCGCGAGCACGCCCGGCCAGGCGGCCGCGTGCAGGGCGCGGTACTCGGCTTCCTTCTCGGGCCGCAGCCGGATCACCGCGGCGAAGCGTCGCATCGCGCTCCTCCTCCGTAAAGGATCTGCTTCATCGAACAGGCAGGACCTTAAGGATCTGATCCCTTCAACGCAATAGTCGGGGGTATTGCATCCCTTTTGGTGCGATATGAGGCGCTATCAGGGATCAAGTAACCAGAGTTTTCGCAAGACTCTTTTCAATACGTAACGCGGCTGTCATAGTTGCCCCCGCCGATGAACCTGATTAATCCGAAGCGGCATGAGGAGGGGGTAACACCGTGGCGGCTCCATCACAGGTCCCTGGCGAAAGCGAAGGGGACGACGACGCGTCGCGTCGCTACCGGCCGGGCTACGAACTGGTCGCCGAGCAACTGCTGAACTACATCGCCGAGCAGAATCTGCGGGCCGGGGACCGGCTGCCCACCGAACAGGGCCTGGCCCAGATCCTGGGCGCCTCCCGCAATGTGACCCGTGAGGCGGTGAAGGTCCTGGCCGCGATCGGCCGGCTCAGTGTGCGGCGCGGCGCCGGCATCTTCGTGGCCGACTCGGGCGGCGGGCTGGTGGACGACCCGCTCTCGCACTTCCGGCCGACGAGCATGGAAGACGTCCTGATGCTGCTGGACTACCGGACGGTCATCGAGTCGGAGACGGCGCGACGCGCGGCGTCCCTGGCCACCCCGATCGAGGTCCGCACCATCCGGGAGTGTGCCGAGACCTCGCTGGTGGCGGCCCGGGAGTCGGACGGATACGGCTTCGCCAAGGCCGATGCCGCGTTCCATGACGCGGTGGGGGCCGCCGCGCACAATGTCTTCCTCAGATCGAGTGTCGCCGGTGTGCGGCGGCTCGCGTCACAGTCCGATGTGCTGCTCTTCCACGGCGACGCGCCGGGTTCGCTGGAAGTGGCGGCACGACAGCACCTCGCCATTGCCGAGGCGGTCGCCGCGGGGGAGGCCGGTCTCGCCGGGGAGCTGATGGTGGAGCACATCGCCACGACGCAGAGCCAGTTCGAACGGAAGATCCGCGACCGGCTGTTCAATCTCGACTCCCGTACGGCTTCCGGGCCTCCCGGACGTCCGTCGAAGAACACCGCTTCCACCTCTTCCACCGCTTCCCCGGACGATCCGCTCTCCCCGGAGACGTCCGCCTCGTAATCGGAGACGTCCGCCTCGTGGGCCGGCGGCCACAAGCCGGCCACGTGGCTCACGGACCGAGCCGCCCCCCAACGCCGGGGGAATCCGGAGGACGACCGGACTCCCCCACTGTCATCTCATTCAGGCGATTGGATTCCCGTGTCTGCACCGTCCGCACCATCACCCCGCAAGGGCATATCCGTACGACTCCGAAGAGCCCTCATAGCCGCCCTGTCCCTGGCCACGGCGGCGGCACCGCTGGCCGCCGTACCTGCCCAGGCTTCCCCCCGGGCGCAGGGCCTGGACGTCTATGTCTCGCCGTCCGGCCGGGACTCCGGCACCGGCACGGCCGCCCGTCCCTTCAAGACGCTCGAACACGCACGGGACTATGTGCGGACGGCCAAGTCGAAGGTCCGCGGCGATGTCCGCGTACGGCTGCTGTCCGGTACGTACGAGCTGAGCCGTACGTTCACCCTCACCGCCCAGGACTCCGGTGCCGACGGGCAGCGGATCGTCTACGAGGCCGCGCCCGGCGCCCACCCCGTGATCAGCGGGGGCAAGCGGATCACGGGCTGGACCCCGGCCGACGCGTCGGGGAAGGTCTACAAGGCCAAAGCCGGCGATCTCGACACCCGTCAGCTCTATGTGAACGGCGAGCTCCAGACCCGGGCCCGCGGCGAGAAGAACCCGCCCGGCTTCAACAAGACGGCCACCGGCTACACCTTCACCGACACCGGCCTCAGCGGCTACAAGCGCCCCCAGGACCTTGAGGTCGCCAGCTCCTGGGGCTGGAAGCTGATGCGCTGCCCGGTGGCGTCGATCTCCGGGAACGCGATGACGATGCGCCAGCCCTGCTGGCACAACGCCCACCTCCAGCAGGGCCAGGAGATCCAGAACCCGACCTGGCTGGAGAACGCCCGCGAACTGCTGGACAGCCCCGGCGAGTGGTACCTGGACAAGGGCGCGGGCGAGGTCTACTACCTGCCCAAGGCCGGCCAGAACATGTCCACCGCGACCGTCGTCGTGCCCCGGGTACAGGACCTCGTCGACTTCAACGGCACCACGGCCCGCCCGGTCACCGACATCTCCTTCGAGGGCATCACCTTCTCCTACTCCACCTGGCTCGCCCCCAGTTCGTCCGAGGGCCTCATCGAGGGTCAGGCCGGTTTCCGGATGGTCGGTGAGAACAACCCCGACTTCGACTCGACCCGGCTGCACTGGCTGAAGACCCCCGGCGCCGTCAACGTGAGCCACGGCCACGACATCGGCTTCCGGGGCAACACCTTCACCCACCTCGGCGCGGTCGGTCTCAACCTGAACACCGGCACCCAGGGCACCGACATCACGGGCAACGTCTTCCGCCAGATCGCCGCCACCGGCATCCAGGTCGGCGGCACCGACATCGTGGACCACCATCCCGACGACCCGCGGGACATCACCAAGAACACCACGATCGCCAACAACCTGGTCACCAAGGTCGCCGACCAGTACAACGGCTCAGTGGGCATCCTGGTCAGCTACACCGACCACACGGTGATCAGCCACAACAAGGTCTATGACCTGCCCTACAGCGGTATCTCCGTCGGCTGGGGCTGGGGCCTCACCGACAGGGGCGGGGACACCAACTATCCCGGCAACTCCGGCGTACCGGTCTGGGACACCGACACCACCAGCCGGAACAGCAAGATCACCGATAACGAGATCTTCGACTTCATGAAGTCGCAGGCCGACGGCGGCGGCATCTACACCCTCAGCACCAACCCCGGCGGCGTCGTCTCCGGCAACTACATCCACGGCGTTCCCTCGGCGGCCTACGGTGCCATCTACCACGACGAGGGCAGCCGCTACTGGCAGAACACCGGCAACGCCCTGTGCGACGTGTCGTACCAGTGGATGCTGATGAACCACGGCCTGGACATCACCGCCACGGGCAACTTCACCACCCAGCCCGCGTTCACCACCCAGGCCAACAGCATCGGCAACAACGTGAGCGGCAACATCACAGTCGGTTCCTGTGAGCAGCTCCCGGCCTCGATCGTGAACAACGCGGGTCTCCAGCCCGCGTACCGTCACCTCGACCCGGGCCCCGAGGTCACCGACCGTACGGCGCCCACCGCCCCGGCTCTCATTCACATCT
>NZ_LATD01000145.1 GCF_000981895.1 Streptomyces odonnellii
GGGCTGGGGGCGCGGTACGCCGGGATGGACGGCCCCGATCCCGGACCGCACATCGGAGTCGACAAACCCCCGCAGGCCAAGCTGCTCGCCGCGGGCCGGCCCACCCCCCTCTGGCATGTCGCCCAGGCCCCCGACGACCGGGCGGTGTTCGCGGGCGAGGCGCTCGGACTGTGGCTGTGGGCGATCGTCTGGCCGGAGCAGTCGGGGCTGCTGCTCTACGACGAACTGGTGCTGACCGACCTGCGGGACGCGGGCGCCGAAGTGGAACTGCTGCCGTGCGGGGCGCTGTCACCCCGGCTGCTGTCCTGACCGCCGCGCGTTCCCCGGCTCTCCGGTACTTCCCCGTACCTCCGGCCTTTCCCACGGCTGTATCTCCCGTACCGCGTGTGTGCCGCGGGCAGCGGCGCGGCCGGCGCCGATCCGGGGTGTCCGAGCCCCCCCGTTATCCTTGAGGTCCTTGAACGCCCGTTGTGAGCGCCCGTGGTGAGCGCCCGCCCGGGAATGTCCGTCCGAGCCTCCGGAGCCCGTCCCGTGCGCATCGATCTGCACACCCACTCCACCGCCTCGGACGGCACGGACACCCCGGCCGAGCTGGTCCGTAACGCGGCCGGCGCGGGGCTCGACGTCGTCGCGCTCACCGACCACGACTCCACCCGGGGCCATGCCGAGGCGATCGCGGCCCTCCCCGGACTCGACCGGGACCTCACGCTGGTGACCGGCGCCGAGCTCTCGTGCCGGCTCGACGGCGTCAGCCTGCATCTGCTCGCGTATCTCTTCGACCCGTACGAGCCCGAGCTGCTGCGCGAACGCGAGCTGGTACGGGACGACCGCATACCCCGGGCACGCACCATGGTCGGCAAGCTCCAGGAGCTGGGCGTCCCGATCACCTGGGAACAGGTCGCCCGGATCGCCGGCGACGCCTCGCTCGGCCGTCCCCACATCGCCACCGCGCTCGTCGAGCTCGGTGTGGTCGAGACCGTCTCCGACGCCTTCACCCCCGAGTGGCTCGCCAACGGCGGGCGCGCGTACGCCGAGAAGCACGAGCTGGACCCGTTCGAGGCGATCCGGCTGGTCAAGGCCGCGGGCGGAGTCACGGTCTTCGCGCATCCGCAGGCGGTCAAGCGCGGTGAAGTCGTGCCCGATCCGGCCGTCGAGCGGTTCGCCGCCGCCGGTCTCGACGGCATGGAAGCCGACCATGTGGACCACGACGCCCCGACCCGGGCCCGGCTGCGTGCCCAGGCCGCCGATCTCGGGCTGCTGGTCACCGGCTCCAGCGACTACCACGGCAGCAGGAAGTCCGTACCGCTCGGGGCGTACACCACCGATCCGGAGGTCTACGCCGAACTCACCCGGCGCGCGTCCGGCGCCCGCCCGGTCCGGGCCGTGGCGCGGCAAGATGCAGACGAGCGGCCCCAGGCGTAAGCGGCCGTTGCACAGGCCCCCGTAAGCGTGCCCGTACAACGCCGGCGCCCCCGTACGGGTGATCCGTACAGGGGCGCGGTGTCGGCGGCGTGCGGTGCCGTGACCGGCACTGAACTCAGTAGGTGCGGGGGATTACGAGGCCGTGGATTCGGCGGGGCGGATATAGATGCGCTGGCCCTCTGCGGCGGCCTGCTGCACGATGCGGTTGACGGAGGCGGCGTCCACGACAGTGCTGTCGACAGCGGTGCCGTCGACGTCGTCGAGGCGCATGACTTCGAAGCGCACGGGCTTCTCCCTTCGTCTGATCCTCCGGTCGGAGAACTGTGGGTGACGGGATGTCCGTCGGTCGGTAGTACGTGAACGGTTACGTGTAGCTTCAACGGGTTGCCCACTGCAAATATTCCCTAGGCTAAGGAAATTCTTTGGGAGGCTAACTACTGGCGGGTACGGTGTCGTCCACAGAGAATGAAGCGCGTATGAACCAGGCAGAGGCCAACCCAGAGAGCAACCCGGATACCGGCCCCGGGATCACCGAGATCGCCGCCCGTCTGGAGCGGACGAACGAGCTGCTCCAGCGCATGCTCGCGGAGGTCGCCAAGACCCCGTCCACACATGCCATCTTCGTCGACGCCGGTTACGTCTATGCTGCGGCCGGGTTGCTTGTAGCGGGCACGGAAGACCGCCGCGCCTTTGATCTCGACGCCGAGGGGCTCATCGAGGCCTTCATCGACAAGGCCAGGATCATCTTCGCGGACAGCAGGCTGCTGCGGGTCTACTGGTACGACGGCGCCAGGCGGCGGATCCACACCCCCGAGCAGCAGTCCATCGCGGAGCTGCCCGACGTCAAGGTCAGGCTCGGCAATCTCAACGCCAACAACCAGCAGAAGGGCGTCGATTCACTGATCCGCACGGATCTCGAATCGCTCGCCAGGCACCGCGCCATCAGTGACGCGGCGCTGGTCGGCGGGGACGAGGACCTGGTGTCCGCGGTCGAGGCCGCGCAGGGGTACGGGGCACGGGTCCACCTCTGGGGCATCGAGGCCGGCGAGGGGCGCAACCAGGCCGAGCCGCTGCTCTGGGAGGTCGACAGCCAGCGCACCTTCGACCTCGAGTTCTGCAAGCCGTATGTCACCCGGCGCCCGGTCACCACATACGAGCACGAGGGCGAGCCGCCGCCCTCCCGCGACCAGGTCCGCTTCATCGGCGCGCAGATCGCGGCGACCTGGCTGGCGGAGCGCGGCCGGGAGTCGATGGTCGAACTGCTGCCGGGCCATCCGTATCTGCCGGGGCCGGTGGACCAGGACCTGCTGATCGAGGCGGAGAGGCTGCTCCAGCGGTCGCTGAGGGGGCACGCGATGCTGCGCCGGGCGCTGCGGGACGGCTTCTGGCAGCACCTCCAGTCGCAGTACTGACCGGCGCGAGTACTGCCGGAGGCGGTACTGACAGGCGCGGCACTGCTCCTTCAACGGCGTTTTCCGGCGCCCGGCCCGGGGTCAGTAGTGGCCGTCCCAGAAGTCCGTCAGCGCGGCGGCGGTCTCCAGCGGCCGGTCGGTGTTGGGGGAGTGCTGCGCCCCCGCGATCACCGTCCTGCGGGCCTTGAGCCGCTCCGCCATCGCGTCGAGCAGCGGCAGCGGCCAGGTGTCGTCGCGCTCCCCGGACAGCACATGCTTGGGCAGCGGCTGTACGGCGGCGAGTTCGGCCACCCGGTCGGGCTCCACCGAGAGCTGGCGGCCGGTGGCGATGAGCTGCGCCGGACTGGTCCGCAGCCAGCGCCTGCGCAGATCCTCGCCGTCGACGGGGGTCACGCCGTTGTCGGTGAGGGGGTCCATCGCGCGCATCGCCTCCCAGACCTGCGCCATGGACATCGTGGCAAGCGCGTCGCTGAGCAGCTTCACCCGCTCCCGCTGGGCGGGGGCGACCTGCGCGGGCCCGGAGGACATCAGCGTCAGGGTGCGGAACGGGCTCCGGTCCAGCAGCACCGCGGCGCGGGCGATCTGGCCGCCGAGCGAGTGCCCGAGCAGATGGACCGGGGTGCCGACCGCCTCCGCCTGCGCCAGTACATCGGCCGCCAACTCGCCCTGGGTGTAAGCCTCTTGGGTGTCCGGGCCCTCGGTCTCGTACTGTCCGCGGCCATCGACGGCGAGAGCGCGGTAACCGGCGTCCGCGAACGCTTCGAGCATCGAGTTGAAGTCCTCCTTGCTGCCGGTGTACCCGGGCAGCAGGAGCACGGTTCCCTGTGGCTCTCCGGCCGGCCGGCTGTCGAGCACGGCGAACCGGCCACGCCGGGTCGACAGGGTGCGGGCCTGGGCGCAGGAGGGCGGGACAAAGCTGGACGGCCGACTCATGCGACGAGGCTAACCGCGCGGCGCAAGCCGGGTGCGATCAGGTCAGTGGCCGGACAGTCCATGGCCGAACAGGTCCATGGACGACGGGAGAGCACCGGCCGGGCCGCGGACCGTACGCCGATGGCCCGGCGCCCCTGGTGAGGGACGCCGGGCCATCGGACGAATCCGCTGAATCCGCGGCCGGATCAGCTTTCGGTCTTGGCCACGGTCGTACGCGTACGGCGGCGGCGCGGCTTGGGCACCGCCTCCGCCTCCGGTGCCTCGGGCACCTCGGCGGCGGGCTCGACGGCCTTGGCGGCACGGGTACGGCGACGGGGCCTGGCCTCCGCCACGGGAGCCTCGGCGGGGTCGGCCACCGCCTCGGCCACCGTCTCGGTCACGGGGGGCATGGCGGCCCGGGTCCGTCTGCGCGGCTTGGCCTCGGCAACGGGCGCCTCGGCGGTCACCACGGCCACAGCCGCCTCGGCCGCCTCGCCCGCTTCGGCGACCGGCTTCGCGGCCCGGGTGCGGCGGCGGCGCGGCTTGGGCGCTGCTTCGGCCTCCGGCTCCGCCGGGGCGAGAACGTCCGCGTCCGGGCTCGCCGGCACGGTCTCCAGGACCGGAGCCTCCAGGACCGGAGCACCGGCCTCGGCCGCCGCCGGGGTGCCGCCCCGGGTGCGACGGCGGCGGCGCGGAGTGCGCGGCTCGGCCGGCTGCTCCGCGGTCACGCCCTGCGGCACGTCCATCGGCACGGCCGTCTGGAACTGCGGCTCCGCCGTCTGGAACTGCGGTTCCGCGGCGGCTCCGTCCAGCGCGGCCCCGCCCCGGGTACGCCGCCGCTGGCGCGGGGTGCGCGTACGGGCCGGGCGCTCTTCCCGTACCGCCGAAGAGGCCGCCGACTTGCGGCCGCGGCCGCCCGTCTCGCCCAGGTCCTCGACCCGCTCGGCCGAGAGGCCGGCGCGGGTGCGCTCGGCGCGCGGCAGCACGCCCTTGGTCCCGGCCGGGATGTTCAGCTCCTCGAACAGGTGCGGAGACGTCGAATACGTCTCCGGCGGGTCCGGGAAACCGAGGTCGAGCGCCTTGTTGATGAGCTGCCAGCGCGGGATGTCGTCCCAGTCGACCAGCGTCACCGCCGTACCGGACGCGCCCGCGCGGCCCGTGCGGCCGATGCGGTGGAGGTAGGTCTTCTCCTCCTCCGGCGACTGGTAGTTGATGACATGCGTCACACCTTCGACATCGATTCCGCGCGCGGCGACGTCCGTACAGACCAGGACATCCACCTTGCCGTTGCGGAACGCGCGCAGCGCCTGCTCGCGGGCGCCCTGGCCGAGGTCGCCGTGGACCGCGCCGGAGGCGAAGCCGCGCTGGGCGAGCTGGTCGGCGATGTCGGCTGCCGTACGCTTGGTGCGGCAGAAGATCATCGCGAGTCCGCGGCCCTCGGCCTGGAGGATGCGCGCGACCATCTCCGGCTTGTCCATGGAGTGCGCGCGGTAGACCCGCTGGGTCGTGTTGGCGACGGTCGCGCCCTCGTCGTCGGGCGAGGTGGCGCTGATGTGCGTGGGCTGCGACATGTACCGCCGGGCGAGCCCGATGACCGCGCCCGGCATGGTCGCCGAGAAGAGCATGGTTTGGCGCTTGGGCGGCAGAAGCTGGATGATCTTCTCGACATCGGGCAGGAAGCCGAGGTCGAGCATCTCGTCGGCCTCGTCCAGCACGAGCGCGCGCACATGCGAGAGGTCGAGCTTCTTCTGGCCCGCCAGATCGAGGAGCCGGCCCGGAGTGCCGACAATCACATCGACGCCCTTCTTGAGGGCCTCGACCTGAGGTTCGTACGCCCGGCCGCCGTAGATGGCCAGCACGCGTACGTTCCGCACCTTGCCGGCCGTGAGGAGGTCATTGGTGACCTGCGTGCACAGCTCGCGGGTGGGGACGACGACAAGCGCCTGGGGGGCGTTGGTGAGCAGTTCCGGCACGGCCCGGCCGGATTCGACGTCGGCGGGGACGGTGACGCGCTCCAGCAGCGGCAGACCGAAGCCGAGCGTCTTGCCCGTGCCGGTCTTGGCCTGTCCGATGACATCCTTGCCGGACAGTGCGACGGGGAGCGTCATCTCTTGGATGGGGAACGGAGACAGAATGCCGACGGCTTCAAGCGCCTCGGCCGTCTCGGGGAGGATTCCGAGTTCTCGGAAAGTCGTAGTCAGGGTGCTGCCTCTTCTGTGAGACGCGGCGCGAGGCGAACGCTGGGGGTCGTACCGCACCTGGGTACTCGGCCGGCCGTGGGTTGGCCGGGTGGCGCGGGACCACTGCCGTCGCTCGAGCGCTCGTGCCGCTGAGGGGGCCCCTCATCTGCGGTCATACGCTGCTGACGCGTACGGTCCGCGTGGAGGGCGGTCGGGTCGGAGCCGATCGGGCCACCGACCGGGCATCCTCATGGGGCCTGTCCGAGGAATGGACCCTCGGTCAAAACACTTCCACACTGCAAGGGCCTGCCGAACGATCAGCAGGCTCCTTATCACTGTACCCCGGAATCGCGCATGTGTGTCGGGGAAAGTTCATGGAGGGCCCGTCCACCGGTGCTGGACAGGCCCTTCCTCCATGCGCACGGCGGACTATTGTGCCGTCCGTGACTCCTCCCCCAAAGGGGCTTCTCACCTGGCCGCGCGGCGGTCTGATGACGGACGAGCCCTGCCCGGCGCAGTGACGCGCAGTGGTTAGTCTATCGCCACATGTGATGTAAGACAGACGAACTGGAAGGTTGCCGTGGCAGACAGCGAGAACCGAGACAGCGCGAACACGGGGATCGCCGCCCAGAACTGGGACACGGCCTCCACGGAGCCGCAGTACCGCGCCGCGGTCGTGGATCTCCTCGGGGCGCTCGCCTATGGCGAGCTGGCGGCCTTCGAGCGGCTCGCCGAGGACGCCAAGCTGGCGCCCACCCTCGCCGACAAGGCCGCGCTGGCGAAGATGGCCTCGGCCGAGTTCCACCACTTCGAGCGGCTCAGCGACCGGCTGAAGGCCATCGACGCCGAGCCGACCGACGCGATGGAGCCGTTCGCCAAGGCCCTGGACGACTTCCACCGCCAGACCGCGCCGTCGGACTGGCTGGAGGGCCTGGTCAAGGCGTACGTGGGGGACTCGATCGCCAGCGACTTCTACCGCGAGGTGGCCGCGCGGCTCGACATCGACACCCGCTCGCTGGTGCTCGCGGTGCTGGACGACACCGGGCACGGCAACTTCGCCGTGGAGAAGGTACGGGCCGCGATCGAGGCCGAGCCCCGGGTCGGCGGGCGGCTGGCGCTGTGGGCACGGCGGCTGATGGGCGAGGCGCTGTCGCAGGCGCAGCGGGTGGTGGCCGATCGGGACGCGCTCTCCACGATGCTGGTCGGCGGGGTGGCCGACGGGTTCGATCTCGCGGAGGTCGGCCGGATGTTCTCCCGGATCACCGAGGCGCACACCAAGCGGATGGCCGCTCTGGGACTGGCCGCCTGAGCCCCGGGCCCACCGGGCTCCCCGGGCCGTGCGTCAGGACGGCATGGCCCGGTGCAGCGGGCGGCCCGCGGGGCGGATCAGCAGCGACAGCAGCACCACCCCCACCAGCAGCGCGCCGCCCAGTGTCAGCAGGGTGTGGCCGGGGCCGAGCGCCATGTGCGTCAGATAGGCACCGAAGAGGGCACCGAGCGGGCCGGTGGTGAACACCGTGCGGTACGCGGGAAGCCGGTCGGACAGCAGGTGGGACGCGACCCAGGAGAGACCGAGCCCGAGCAGGGCCGACACAAGAGCTACCCAGAGCACTGCTGATCACCTCACGACACCAGAAGCACATGGTGGTCCGGACCTGTTGGCCCAGCACGTCACTACCCGTGGTGCGCGGAACGCAACCCTCCTGAGATCCCCCGGACACGATCAACGGCGGGGTCAGTCGGGTGCGGAGGGACCGTCCGTACAGCGCAAAGCCCGGCCCGTACGGTCCGCACAGCGTGATGGCCCGGCGGGACACTCCCGCCGGGCCATCACGAAGCGACACCCGGAGCGCTACAGCGCGCCGAATCCGACCCGCCGGGTCGTCGGCTCACCGATCTCCACGTACGCGACCCGCTCGGCCGGTACGAGCACCTTGCGCCCCTTGTCGTCGGTGAGGCTGAGCAACTGCGCCTTGCCGGCCAGCGCGTCGGCCACGGCGCGCTCGACCTCCTCGGCGGACTGCCCGCTCTCCAGAACGATCTCCCGGGGCGCGTGCTGCACGCCGATCTTGACCTCCACGGCTATGTCCCTCCGAACGGTCAGTGCGTTGCGCGGCCAGCCGCGCTGTACTCAGCACACACTAGTGCCGGGAATCCACTGGGAAGACACCGTGCTGAACGCCCGCAGCGAACACGGGACGTTCAGTGCTGTTCGCCGCCGTGCAGCGGGAAGCCCGCGATGCCCCGCCAGGCCAGCGACGTGAGCAGCCGGACCGCCTGGTCGCGGGGGATTGCGGATTCGCTGGAGAGCCAGTAGCGGGCGACCACCTGGGAGACCCCGCCGAGGCCCACGGCCAGCAGCATGGACTCCTCCTTGGAGAGCCCGGTGTCCTCGGCGATCACCTCGGAGATGGCCTCGGCGCACTGGAGGGCGACCCGGTCGACGCGCTCGCGCACCGCCGGTTCGTTCGTCAGGTCCGACTCGAAGACCAGCCGGAACGCGCCGCCCTCGTCCTCGACATAGGCGAAGTACGCGTCCATGGTCGCCTCGACGCGCAGCTTGTTGTCGGTGGTCGAGGCGAGCGCGGTACGGACCGCCTGGAGAAGCGCTTCGCAGTGCTGGTCGAGCAGCGCGAGATACAGCTCCAGCTTGCCGGGGAAGTGCTGGTACAGGACGGGCTTGCTGACTCCGGCCCGCTCGGCGATGTCGTCCATCGCCGCGGCGTGGTACCCCTGCGCGACGAAGACTTCCTGTGCCGCGCCCAGAAGCTGATTGCGTCGGGCGCGGCGGGGCAGGCGCGTGCCTCGCGGGCGCGCCGCCTCGGTCTGCTCTATGGCTGTCACGCCGCCTCCCAGAAATCGTGCCGAACGCGCTGTGCGCCGCCCCGCCATCGTACTTTTGGGTAACGGGGCTGTGCGCGGGCGGAACGCAGAATTTCACGGACCGGGACGGCCACGGTAGCGGGGGCGGCCGACCTGGCCCACTTCAGAGCACCTGGCCGGGGTCAGCGGTAGCCCTCCTCGTCCTCGTCCAGGTCGACCGCCCGGGCCTGCTCGGCCGCATCACCCTCACTCACCGTGTCCGGATCGACATGTGTCAGCGGTTCGTCGCCGTGGCGGCGCACCTCGGCGTGCTGCTCCGCGGCGTCGGCCTCGGGGGTCTCCTCGGGCAGTTCGGCGCTCTCGTCCTGGTCGTCGGTCTCGAAGGTGTCCGGATCCGTGGGGTCGACCGGCATAAGTGACCTTTCACTGGCCTTTCTCCGTATGGTCCTCTTCATGCAGCCTAGGAGCCCGGGATGCCGGACGCCATGCGGCCTGTGACGGCGAACACACAATGCCGGGCGTGATCGTCTCGTAACATTGCCGCATGTCTTCGACCGAGCTGCCGGAATCCATTGCCGCCGCCGTGGCTCCGAAGGTGAGCCCCGTGCGGGTCGCCGAGGGGGAGACGCTCCGTACCGTGGCGCTGCCCGGACTCACCCTGTCGGTACGGGCACGGCCCGCGACCCGGCCGGGAGCGCCGCCCGCGCTGTATGTGCACGGGCTGGGCGGCTCCTCGCGGAACTGGTCGGGGATCATGCCCCTGCTGGCGGACCTGCTCGACGGCGAGGCGGTCGATCTGCCCGGCTTCGGGGACTCGCCGCCGCCGGACGACGGCAACTACTCGGTCACCGGGCATGCCCGCGCGGTGATCCGGATGCTGGACTCGGGGCGGCGCGGGCCCGTGCATCTCTTCGGGAACTCGATGGGCGGCTCGGTCGCCACCGTGGTCGCGGCGGCCCGGCCGGATCTGGTGCGGACCCTGACGCTGGTCTCGCCGGCGCTGCCGGAGATCCGCGTCCAGCGCTCCGCGGTGCCCACCGCGCTGCTGGCGCTGCCCGGGGCCGCCGCGCTGTTCGGCAGGATGACGCGCGAGTGGTCGGCGGAGCAGCGGACACGGGGGGTGCTCGCGCTCTGTTACGGGAATCCCTCGTCGATCACCGAGCAGGAACTGCGGGACGCGGTGCGGGAGATGGAGCGCCGGCTTCAACTGCCGTATTTCTGGGACGCGATGACCCGTTCCGCGCGCGGTATCGTCAACGCGTACACCTTGGGCGGTCAACACGCACTGTGGCGGCAGGCCGAGCGGGTGCTGGCCCCGACGCTGCTCGTCTACGGCGGGCGGGATCAGCTCGTTTCGTACCGTATGGCACGGAAGGCGTCGGCCGCTTTCCGTGATTCACGGCTCCTTACGCTCCCTGACGCCGGGCATGTCGCCATGATGGAGTACCCGCGGGAGGTCGCGCAGGCCGCCCGGGAACTGATCGACAACGCCGACAAGACCGACAGGAGCTGATCCGGGGCGTGGGACGACACAGCCGCAGAGGCCCCGCACCTCAGGGCTCGCCGAGCCCGGCCGGTGTCGTGCCCGCAGAGTCGGACCCGGACCCGGATCCGGAGGGCCCCGGCAGAGGCAGGCGCAGGCGCGCGGCAGCCGCCGGGGACGAGGCCGCGTACGGCACTCCGGCGCACGGCACCCCGGTGTACGGCGGCACTCCCGCGCACGGCGTGCCGAGGGTACGGGGCGGCCACCCCGAACAGCGTGAGGCGGGCGGCGGCTGGGGCACCGGCCAGCGCTACGGCGACTGGCAGGGCGCGGCTCCGCGCCGGCCCGGCCCGCACGGCGCGGGCGCGCCGGGCGCGACGCCCGGGCCCCGTACGCCCGGTGCGGGTACGCCCGGAGGCACGGTCCGTGAGACCGGGGCGCCGGGGCCGGGAGCCCCCGGGGGCGGTATGCCGGGCGGCGGCGTGCCGGGCGCCCGAGGGCCCGGATCCCGAGGGCCCGGAGCCGGGACCCTCAAGGGCGCGCGCCCCGGGGCCCGGGTCCCCCTGGACGCCACGCCCGCCGCCGGGACGCCGCTGATCCCCGGGCCCCGGCGCGAGTTCATCGACGCGTTCGACGCCGACGCCTTCGACGCGCCGGGTGCGCGGACCGGCGTACGGGAAGCGGCTCCGCCGGGGCGGGACGGTGGCGGACCGGACGCGGGTCCGGACACCCCGGAGCAGCCCGAGGCCGAGCAGCCCGCGAAGGGCAGCAAGGGGCGGGCGCTCACCGGGATCGCCGCCGCCGCGGTCACCACCGTGCTCGCGGTCGTCGTCGCCGGGCAGGTCACCGGCGGCGAGCCGTCCGGCGCCCGCGCCGCCGACGGACTCGACCGCGCCGAGGACGACATCGCGTCCCGCTCCGACGGCCGGGCCGCCCCCTCCGCCGTGCAGCCGGACGCGCCCGTTCCGCCGCCCACCTACGCGGAGCTGATGACCCGTCAGTTCCCGCTCGATCCCCAGCTCACCGCCTCCGGCCGCTTCACCGCCGTACCCGGCCTCGACCGGGCGCCCGGCAAGGGCCAGAAGTTCCGCTACCGCGTGGACATCGAGAACGGCCTCGGGCTGGACGGCGCGCTCTTCGCCGACGCCGTACAGAAGACCCTCAACGACGAGCGGAGCTGGGCGCACGACGGCGCCATGACCTTCGAACGCGTCTCCAGCGGCAAGCCCGACTTCGTGATCACCCTGGCGAGCCCCGGCACCACGGGCGTCTGGTGCGCCAAGTCCGGTCTGGACACCACCGTCGACAACGTGTCGTGCGACTCCGCCTCCACCGACCGCGTCATGATCAACGCCTTCCGGTGGGCGCAGGGCTCGAAGACCTTCGGTGCGAAGGCGATGCTCGGCTACCGCCAGATGCTGATCAACCATGAGGTCGGCCACCGGCTCGGGCACAACCATGTGATCTGCCGCACGCCCGGCGCACTCGCCCCGGTGATGCAGCAGCAGACCAAGTCCCTGGACATCGACGGCATAAAGTGCAGGCCCAACCCCTGGGTGTTTCCCAACACTTGAGACGCGCGTCTCAAAGTGCGTTGACATCACGGGCAGGGTCGTTCATATTTCTCGGCATGTCCCCCCACCACCGCGCCACCGCCGTCGGGCACGCCGCGATAGAGCTGACGCTCATCGGCGTCACCGCGCTGTGCGTGGCAGACATCCACTGTCGCTGACGCCTGCCCGAGCGCGCGCCGGCCGTTCCTGAAGGCCGTGCGAGTCCGCGCCTGGGCGTACCACTCCGTCCGTACCCAGGCGCGGCATGAACCGGTTCCACCTTTTCCGCTCTCCACCGCTGCCGCCTGCGCGGACACCGGGCGATTCCCGCCCCGTACCCGTCCCGTACGTCCCGCACGATTCCGCCCGCGCAGCAACCGAGAGGCTTTCTTCCCATGCGTCAACCGTCCGCAAGATCCCGCCGCCTGGCAGCGGCAGCCATCAGCCTGGCCCTGGCCATGGGTGCCGCCGCCTGCTCGGGCCCCCAGGACAACGATGCCAAGGCCGACGGCGCGAGCAAGGGCACGCCGCAGAAGGGCGGCAAGCTCACGGTGCTGAACACCGAGCCGCAGTCCGACTTCGACCCGGCGCGCCTCTACACCTCCGGCGGCGGGAACGTCCCCTCGCTGGTCTTCCGTACGCTCACCACCCGCAACCGCGCGAACGGCGCTGCGGGCACGAAGGTCGTCCCCGACCTCGCCACCGACACCGGGCGCCCCAACGCGGACGCCACGGAGTGGACGTACACCCTCAAGGAGGGGCTGAAGTACGAGGACGGCACCCCGATCACCAGCGCCGACATCAAATACGGCGTCGAGCGCTCCTTCGCCGCCGAACTCTCCGGCGGCGCGCCCTATCTGCGCGACTGGCTGGTCGGCGGCGCCGACTACCAGGGCCCGTACAAGGACCCCAAGGGCCTCGCCTCGATCGAGACCCCCGACGACAAGACCATCGTCTTCAAACTCCGCAAGCCCGAGGGCGACTTCCCCTTCCTGGCCACCGCCACCCAGTTCGCACCGGTGCCGAAGGCCAAGGACGACGGGGCCAAGTACGAGGAGCACCCGGTCTCGTCCGGCCCGTACAAGGTCGTCAAGAACGAGGACGACGGGCGGCGCCTCCTCCTGGAGCGCAACCCCAACTGGTCGGAGAAGACCGACGACCAGCGGCACGCCTACCCGGACACCATCGATGTGCAGTCCGGTCTCGACTCGGCCGTCATCAACCAGCGGCTGTCCACCAGTTCGGGCGCCGACGCCGCCGCCGTCACCACCGACACCAACCTGGGCCCGGCCGAACTCGCCCAGATCGGCAGTGACAAGGCCCTCGCCGCGCGCGTCGGCACCGGCCACTTCGGCTACACCAACTACCTCGCCTTCAACCCGAAGGTGAAGCCGTTCGACAACCTCAAGGTGCGCCAGGCGATTTCGTACGCCATCAACCGCACCAGTGTGATCAACGCGGCCGGCGGCTCCGCGCTCGCCGAGCCCGCGACGACCTTCCTGCCCGACCAGGCCGCCTTCGGCTACACGCCGTACGACCACTTCCCGGCGGGCAAGACGGGGAACCCGGCCAAGGCCAAGGAGCTGCTGAAGGAGGCCGGTTACCCGAACGGGCTGACCATCTCCCTCACCCACTCCACCGTGCAGAACCGGGAGACGAGCCCCGAAGTCGCCACCGCCGTACAGGAGTCGCTCAAGCAGGCCGGGATCACGGTCAAGCTGGTCGGCCTCGAAGCCAACGCGTTCAACGAGGCGCGCTGGAGCGTCACCAAGTCGCCCGGCTTCTTCCTCTCCCGCTGGGGCGCCGACTGGCCGTCCGGCGGTCCCTTCCTGGCGCCGATCTTCGACGGCCGGCAGATCGTCAAGGACGGCTCCAACTTCAACCACGCCCAGTTCGACGACCCCGCCGTCAACAAGGAGATCGACGAGATCAACAAGCTCACGGACCTGGCCGCCGCCGCCAAGCGGTGGGGCGCGCTCGACCGGAAGATCGGTGAGCAGGCCCTCGACGTACCGCTCTTCCACCCGGTCTACAAGCGGCTGTACGGCAAGGACGTCAAGAACATCGTGATCAGCGACTGGACCGGTGTCCTCGACGTCTCGCAGGTCGCGGTCAAGTGAGTACGGTTCCCGATCTGCCGGCGTCCGGGGCGAAGGCGGGTGCCGCCACGGTGGTGCCCGCCGCCGCCTCGGACGCCCGTCAGGCCTGGCGGCGGCTGCGCCGGCGCCCCTCGGCCGTCATCTCCACGAGCGTCCTCGGACTGCTCGTGGTGCTCGCGGTCGCGGCGCCGCTGCTCGCCGCCGCCGAGGGCCAGGACGCGAACACCTACCACGACGCGCTGGTGGACTCGGCGCGCGGCGGGGTGCCGATCGGCTCGTTCGGCGGGGTGAGCGGCGACCACTGGCTCGGGGTCGAACCGGGCACCGGGCGCGATCTGTTCGTACGGCTGCTGTACGGGGCCCGGGTCTCGCTGCTGGTCGCGGTGGGCGCCACCGTCGTGCAGGTGCTGATCGGGATCGCGGTCGGTCTCGCCGCGGGGCTGGGGAACCGGCTCCTCGACACCGTGCTCAGCCGGTTCACGGATGTGATGGTCGCGCTGCCCATGCTGGTGCTCGCCATCGCGCTGACCGCCGTCGTATCGGCCGACTTCCCGCGCCCGCTGCTGCTGATCCTGGTGATCGGACTGCTCAACTGGGGCGCCACGTCCCGGATCGTACGGGCGCAGACGCTCACCCTGAAACAGCTCGACTTCGTCGCCGCGGCCCGGCTCGCGGGGTCCGGGCGCTGGCGGGTGGCGCGGCGTGAGCTGCTGCCCTCGCTCGCCGCGCCCGTGATCACCTACGCGGCGATCCTGCTGCCCATCAACATGGTGATCGAGGCGTCCCTGTCCTTCCTGGGCGTCGGGGTCAAACCGCCGACGCCGTCCTGGGGGCAGATGCTGTCGAGCGCGCAGACCTGGTTCCGCGCGGATCCGATGTACGTACTGCTGCCGGCCGGGATGCTGTTCGTGACCGTGCTCGCCTTCACCGCCCTGGGCGACGCGGTACGGGCGGCACTCGACCCGCGTGAGGCGGTGCGGCTGCGGGTCGGGACGCGGGCGTCGTCCCGTGGCCGGACCGCTCGTACCGCACGTGCCGCGGCTTCCGAGGCCGCCGCGGCAGCCGATCTCCGCAAGGACACCTCCTCATGACGCGCTATCTGCTCAAACGGCTCGGCGGCGCGGTGCTGGTCCTGCTCGTGCTCTCCGTCGCGATCTACGCGCTCTTCTATCTGGCGCCCGGCGACCCCGCGCGGCTCGCCTGCGGCGACCGGTGCAGCACCCAGCAGGTCGAGCAGGTACGCCGGCAGCTCGGTCTCGACGAGTCGGTCTACGCGCAGTACGCGCACTTCCTCCAGGGCATCGTCACCGGGCGCGACTACTCCACCGGCACGGCCGTGCTGCACTGCGACGCACCGTGCCTCGGCTTCTCGTACCAGACCGACCAGCAGGTCACGGCGCTGATCCTGGACCGGCTGCCCGCGACCGTCTCCCTCGCGGTGGGCGCGATGGTGATCTGGCTGGCCGTCGGCGTCGGCACCGGACTGCTGTCCGCGCTGCGCCGCGGCGGGATCACCGAGCGCGCGCTGACGTTGCTCACGCTGGCCGGGACGGGCACGCCGGTGTTCATCCTCGGGCTGCTGCTCCTGATGGTGGTCTGCGCGTACTTGCAGTGGCTGCCGTTCCCGACGTACGTACCGCTCACCGAGGACCCCGAGCAGTGGGCGTGGAACATGCTGCTGCCATGGCTCACCCTGGGCTTCTTCGAGAGCGCCAAATACGCCCGGCTCACCCGCAGTTCGACGCTGGAGACGCTGGCCGAGGACCATATCCGCACCTTCCGCGCCTATGGCGTCGGGGAGCGGGCGGTCGTCGGGCGGCACGCGCTGCGCGGGGCCGTACCGCCGGTGATCGCGCTCAGCGCGCTGGACTTCGGCACGGTGATGGGCGGGGCGGTGATCACCGAGTCCCTCTTCAACATTCCCGGGATCGGCAAGACACTGATCGACGGCGTGCGTGAGATCGATCTGCCGGTGGTGGTCGGGGTGGTGCTGGTGATCGGCGCCGCCGTCGTGCTGGCGAACGTGGTGGCCGATCTGCTGTACGCGGCCGCCGACCGGAGGGTGGTGCTGCATTGACCCGCGTAACTCCTGAGACTTCCGGGACTCCGGAGACTCCGGCGGCTTCTGGGACTCCTGAGCCTTCGGGGGCTTCCGCGGCTTCTGGGGTTTCTCTGACTTCCGGGACTCCCGCGACGGCGGGCCTGGTGGAGGTCGACGGCCTCACGGTGGACTTCGCGCTGGGGGAGGAGACCGTACGGGCCGTCGACCGGCTGTCCTTCTCGCTGGCCGCGGGCCGGGCGATCGGCCTGGTCGGCGAGTCCGGCAGCGGCAAGAGCACCGTCGCGGGCGCGCTCCTCGGGCTGCACCGCGGGACCGGCGCGCGGGTCGGCGGGACGGTGCGCGTGAACGGTACGGACGTGGGCACCGCGTCCGACCGTGAACTGCGCGCCCTGCGGGGGGCGGTGGCCGCGATGGTCTTCCAGGACCCGCTTTCCTCCCTCGACCCGTACTACGCCGTCGGCGACCAGATCGCCGAGGTCTACCGGGTCCACACCGCCGCCACCCGGCGGGCCGCCCGCGCGCGGGCCGTCGAGGTGCTGGACCGCGTGGGCATCCCCGACGCGGCGCGCCGGGCGGACGCCAGACCGCACGAGTTCAGCGGCGGTATGCGCCAGCGCGCGCTCATCGCGATGGCGCTGGCCTGCGAGCCGCGCCTGCTGATCGCCGACGAGCCGACCACGGCCCTGGACGTGACCGTCCAGGCCCAGATCCTCGATCTGCTGCACGATCTGCGGCACGAGACCGGGATGGGGCTGCTGCTGGTGACCCATGACGTGGGGGTCGCGGCGGAGAGCGTGGACGAGGTACTGGTGATGCGGCACGGGCGCGAGGTGGAGCGCGGTCCGGTCGCGGAGGTGCTGGGCGCGCCGCGGGAGACGTACACCCGGGCGCTGCTGTCGGCGGTGCCACGGGTGGACGGGCCAGTGGTGCGGGGCTCGGGCGGGACTGCTGAGACGTCCGAGGCCCCGGGCCGGGCATCGGACGGGGCGCCCGCCGTGGGCGATGTGCTGATCGAAGCGGTGGATCTGCGGCGGGAGTTCCGGCGCGGGCGGCGGACCGTCAGCGCCGTCGACGGGGTCTCGCTCACCGTCGGCGCCGGCGAGACCCTCGGCATCGTCGGCGAGAGCGGCAGCGGCAAGACCACCCTGGGCCGGATGCTCGTACGGCTCCTCGATCCGACCGAGGGGCGGCTGCGCTACCGGGGTACGGAGATCGGGGCGGCGCCCGAGAAGCAACTGCGGCCCTTCCGCCGCGAGTTGCAGATGATCTTCCAGGACCCGGTCTCCTCGCTCAATCCCCGCCGGTCGGTCGGGGAGTCGGTGGCCGATCCGCTGCGGGCGGCCGGTGTGCTGGACGAGGACCGCGTCGTCGGGCGCGTACGGGAGCTGCTGGAACGGGTCGGACTCGATCCCGACCGGTACGACCGCTATCCGCACGAGTTCAGCGGGGGGCAGCGCCAGCGGGTCGGTATCGCCCGGGCGCTGGCCGCCGAGCCCCGGCTGATCGTCTGCGACGAACCCGTGTCGGCACTGGATGTCACCACTCAGGCGCAGGTCACCGCGCTGCTCGCGGAACTCCAGCGGGAACTCGGCCTGGCCCTGGTCTTCATCGCCCATGACCTCGCGGTCGTACGGCAGGTCAGTGACCGGGTCGCGGTGATGCGGCACGGCAGGATCGTGGAGCAGGGGACGGTCGAGGAGGTGTACGGGGCGCCCTCCGACCCGTACACACGGCAACTGCTCGCCGCCGTGCCCGCACTCGATCCGGTGCTCGCCGCCGAGCGCCGTGCGGCCAGGAAGACGCTGCCTCCGGTGGCCGAGAAGGTCACCGCCGCCTGACCCTGTGTAGCTGGACCGCTTCATAGCGCAACAAAACGCTACCGGTCCGGGAAAGTTACGTGCATTCACCCCTTCTGGTGGCGCGACGGACAACCGTCCGTCGCGCCACCGGCATATCCGCTTACGGTCGTCCCGCTGCGAGTCGCCGGCCAACGGCGGCTGCCCACAAGGGAGATCGGGGGTGTGCTCGTGCGGATCGGATTGCTTACGGACGGTGGGTATCCGTATGCGACGGGTGAATCCAGGCTCTGGTGCGACCGGCTCGTGCGCGGGCTCGTACAGCACGAGTTCGACATCTACGCGCTGAGCCGCAGCGCGCGGCAGGAGGCGCGCGGCTGGACTGAGCTGCCACGCCGGATCCAGCGGGTGCGCACGGCGCCGCTCTGGGCGCCGGCGGACATCGGGCGGGGGTACGGGCGGCGCGACCGGCGGCGCTTCGCGGACCACTTCGGCCGGCTGGTCACGGCTGTCTGCTCGGAGCCGGGCCAAGCGAATGCCGAGACGGTTGCCGAAACGGTTGGGGACGCGGGCAGCGGGGGCGGCGTGGCGGGCGGAACGG
>NZ_LATD01000146.1 GCF_000981895.1 Streptomyces odonnellii
CCCCCGCCCCACCCGGCCACGGAGCTGATGGAGCTGTGACAGACCGAAGTTGTCACCGCGCTCCACGATCAGCGTATTGGCGTTCGAGATGTCGATGCCCGACTCGACGATCGTCGTGGAGACCAGCACATCGAACTTCTTCTCCCAGAAGTCGACCACCACCTGCTCCAGCACGCTCTCCGACATCTGCCCGTGCGCCGTCGCGATCCGTGCCTCGGGCACGATCTCGCGCAGCCGCGCCGCGGCCCGGTCGATCGACTCCACCCGGTTGTGGATGTAGAAGACCTGGCCCTCGCGGAGCAGCTCGCGCCGGACGGCCGCGCCGATCTGCTTCTCCTCGTACGGCCCGACGAACGTCAGCACCGGATGCCGCTCCTCCGGCGGCGTGGTGATCGTCGACATCTCGCGGATACCGGTGACCGCCATCTCCAGCGTCCGCGGAATCGGCGTCGCGGACATGGTGAGGACATCCACATTGGCCCGCAGCTTCTTGAGCTGCTCCTTGTGCTCGACGCCGAAGCGCTGCTCCTCGTCCACGATGACCAGGCCCAGGTCCTTGAACTTCGTCTCGGACGAGAACAGCCGGTGCGTACCGATCACCACGTCGACCGCCCCCTCCCGCAGCCCCTGGAGCGTCGCCTTCGCCTCCGCGTCCGTCTGGAAGCGGGACAGCGCCTTCACGGACACCGGGAACTGCGCGTACCGCTCGGAGAACGTCCCGAAGTGCTGCTGCACCAGCAGCGTCGTCGGTACGAGGACCGCGACCTGCTTGCCGTCCTGGACCGCCTTGAAGGCCGCCCTCACCGCGATCTCCGTCTTGCCGTACCCGACGTCGCCGCAGATCAGCCGGTCCATCGGGACCGTCTTCTCCATGTCCTCCTTGACCTCGGCGATCGTCGAGAGCTGGTCGGGCGTCTCCACGTACGGGAAGGCGTCCTCCAGCTCCCGCTGCCAGGGCGTGTCGGGGCCGAAGGCATGACCGGGGGCCGCCATCCGCGCCGAGTACAGCTTGATCAGGTCGGCGGCGATCTCCTTGACGGCCTTCTTGGCGCGCGCCTTCGTCTTCGTCCAGTCCGCGCCGCCCAGGCGGTGCAGCGTCGGGGCCTCGCCGCCGACGTACTTCGTGACCTGTTCCAACTGGTCGGTGGGGATGTAGAGCCGGTCGCCCGGCTGGCCGCGCTTGGCCGGGGCGTACTCGACGAGCAGATACTCCCTGGTCGCGCCCTGCACCGTACGCTGCACCATCTCCACATAGCGGCCCACGCCGTGCTGCTCGTGCACGATGTAGTCGCCCGATTCCAGGGTGAGCGGGTCGATGGTCTTGCGGCGCTTGGCGGGCATCCGGGCGCCGTCCTTGCCGGCCGCCTTCTGGCCGGAGAGGTCGGTCTCGGTGAGGACGGCCAGCTTGAGGGCCGGGGCGACGAATCCGTAGTCGATCGAGCCGCACAGGACATGCACCACGGACGGCGTGATCCCGGCCGGCCCGCGCGCGCCGCTCGCGCCCGGGGTGTCGAGCCGGGCGGGGATGCCCTCGCCGCCGAGCACCTCGACCGTACGGGACGCCGTGCCGTGCCCCTCCGTGACGAACACGGTGCGCCAGCCCTCGGCCAGCCACCCCTTGGTGTCGGCGAGCGCGCGGGCCGTGTCCCCGCGGTACGACTCGGGGGCGTGCATCCCGAGCGTGATGGACTCCTCGGTGAGGTCCTCGTCCACCGCGAACGGGGACACCGACCACCACATCATGCCCAGCTCACGCGCCCGGTCCCGGACGTCCGCGATACCCCGGAGCGAGGCCGCGCCGACATCGATCGGGGCCTCGCCGCCGCCCGCGCTGGCGGCCCAGGACGCCTGGAGGAACTCCTGGCTGGTCGCCACCAGGTCCGCCGCCCGAGTCCTGACCCGCTCCGGGTCGCACACCAGGGCCATCGAACCGGCGGGCAGGACATCGAGCAGCAGCTCCATGTCGTCGACGAGGACAGGAGCCAGGGACTCCATGCCCTCGACCGCGATCCCCTCAGCGATCTTCCCGAGCAGTTCGCCCAGCTCGGGGTGGGCCTCGGCGAGTACGGCGGCCCGCTCCCGCACCTCCGGTGTGAGCAGCAGCTCACGGCAGGGCGGCGCCCACAGTCCGTGCTCCGCGACTTCGAGGGACCGCTGGTCGGCGACCTTGAAGTACCGGATCTCCTCGACGTCGTCGCCCCAGAACTCCACCCGCAGGGGGTGCTCCTCGGTGGGCGGGAAGACATCCAGGATGCCGCCGCGCACCGCGAACTCGCCGCGCTTCTCGACCAGCTCGACGCGGGCGTACGCGGCTGCCGCCAGCGCTTCCGTCACCTCGTTCAGATCGGCGCTCTGCCCGGAGCGCAGGGCCACGGGCTCCAGGTCGCCGAGCCCCTTGACCTGCGGCTGGAGCACCGACCGTACGGGCGCGACGACCACGCTGACCGGGCCGGCCGTCGGATCGTCCGCCGACGGGTGCGCGAGGCGGCGCAGTACGGCGAGACGGCGGCCCACGGTGTCGGAGCGGGGCGAGAGCCGCTCGTGCGGCAGCGTCTCCCAGGAGGGGTACTCGACGACCGTGTCCGGGTCCAGCAGCGAACGCAGGGCCGCCGCCAGGTCCTCGGCCTCCCGCCCGGTGGCGGTCACGGCCAGCACGGGCCGCCCCGCCTCGCGCGCCAGCGCGGCCACCGCGAAGGGCCGCGCGGCGGGCGGTCCGACCAGGTCGACATGCGGACGGTGACCGGCGGTGGCGGCCTTCACCGCTTCGGCGAGCGCCGGATCACGTACTACGGCGTCCAGCAGACCGTGCAGGCTCATGAAGGGGGTTCCATCCAGGCGGTGGGCAACGCGGAGCACCCGACACGTCAGACGGGCCGGGAGTCCTCCAGCCTACGACGCGCCTCGGACATCGGGGACGCCTCGGGGGTGGTCCACCGGTCCGGGGTACGGGACGGGGCCGGGAGCCGAGCCGGTGGATGCCAAGAGCCTGCATGGTGCGGGCCGGGAGCCGGGACGGCGCGGGCCGGCCGCGCCGGGGAACGCGTGAGCGGGGGCGTCCCCGGAAGGACGCCCCCGCTCGGGGCCGCTGGGCCCGGCCCGCTCCGCCCGGCCGGAGTGAGCCCGATCAGGCCTGCCAGGTCAGAGGCGGGTCTCCCACGAGAGCAGCCATACGTCATTGGCGGCACCGGCGGCCGTGCACCGGTACTGGATCAGCGGGTTGCCCCGGCCGACCCCGCCCCTGACGTTCAGACACTTGCCGCTGGACCGGGCCACGAGCTGGTACCCCTTGCCCTTGGGAACCATCCGCCACTGCTCGTTGGCCGCGGTGCCGCAGGTGTACTGGATGACCGCCGTGCCGTCGGCGGAGCCGCCGCCCCTGACATTGATGCACTTGCCGCTGCTGACGGACCGGAAACGGTAGTACCCGCCGCCCGTGCTCTCGGGCTTCCAGCGCTCGTTGGCCGCACGGGACAGGGGCCACTGGATGATGGCGGCCCCGTTCTGCGAGGAGTTCCCGCGTACGTTCGCGACCTGCCCCGGATCACTGGCCAGCCGGATGGTGACCTGCTCGACCCTGACCGCGCGCGGCGACGACTGCCCGGCCGCATCGCTGGCGGCGGCCGGGCTGAGCGCCCCCGCCGCCAGCGCCGCACACCCGGCCACCACGGCGGCCCCCGTCCCCAGCGTCCTGCGCATGCCCTTGACCATGACGCGTCCTCCTACGTTCTCGGTCCACTACCGTTCGTAGCGAATCTTGACCGCAGCGTAATAGAGGTATTTGCCCGCAAGACAGACACAGAGGACGGGCACTGATGTCCGAGACCTGACACGCAGGATGCGGCGGAGAGCGGTTTAGTACGGCCGGGCGCGGGAAGCGAAGGCCGGGGCCACCTGGTCCGCGGAGGTGCGGGGGAAGGCGATGGTGTTCGGGTCGCCGTCCGAGACGTACCAGTTCTTCGCGGCGGCGAGCTTGTCCAGCCAGCGCGACGAACCGAACTCGGCGTCCGCGTCCTTGGGGCCGGCCGAGCGGATTCGCGGGATGGCCTGGGGGGTGAAGTTCTTGGCGAACGGCGAGACCGAGGGGTTGGCGCCCACGAGGTACACGCCGTCGTAGCGGTAGCCCGTTCCCCGTGCGGCGACCCCAGCCTGCTGGGGCATGGCCCCGAAGGGCAGGGCGAGGGACGTGACCCGGGTGCCGGGTGCGGCCTTCACGATCGCCTGCTGTCCGCCGGCGATGGCCTTCGTGGCGCCCGCCTGGTCCAGGGAGCGCAGATTCTGGTGGCGGTCGGTGTGGTTGCCGACCTCATGCCCGTGCTTGTTCAGCCAGGCCAGCGCCGTGGCCGAACCGGTGGCCGAGAAGGCGTCCGCGTTGACGAAGAAGGTCGCCACCGGCTTGAACGCGGGGTACTTCTTCGCCGTCTCCGCCAGGATCGCGATGGCCGTGTCGGGCGCCGGATTGCCGTCCGGGCCGAGGCGCACCTGACTGTTGGTCGAGTCGTCGAACGTGAGAACCACCGGGTGCGTTCCGGCCGGGATGTCGATGCGGCCCGTCTGGAAGTCCCGGGCGGTGACCGGTACGTACTTCTCCCGGGCGAGGCGTTCCAGCTCGGCCCGGAAATCGGCCGGGGTGCGGTCGTAGACGCTGGCCGGTTTCGCGGTGAGCTGGTGGTACATCAGCACCGGCACCTGGCCGAGTTCGTCGGCGCCGACCTTCGCCGGGTTCACGGCGACGGGGCTGGCCGCATGCGAGGCGGCCCCCCCGCCGGCCGATGACGACCCCGAGGAACAGCCCGAGACGAGCAGTGCGGCGCCTGCCAGGGCGCAGAGCGGGACGAGCGGGTGGCGCATGACGGACCTCCAAGGCGAATGTGTCGCGCCATCCCTACCGGCGACGGGAGCCCCCGTACCGCACAGTCCCCTGGATGGCGCAGTCACCACGCCGGGGCCGGACACGGCCTTTCGTGTGAAATACGGTCAGAAAAGGAGGAACGACACGCCGTAGGGCAATCAATGGAGGGACCACCCCCGACCACTGCACGAAGGACCTCATGATGGGCAAGAGACACATATCGAACTCCGCTTTCTCCTACGGTCAGCGCCGTCCGACCCGTCGGCGCGCCCTGATGGCGACGGCCGGGGCAGTCACACTCGCCGGAGTGGGCTGGACGACTTTCCTCGCACTGGGGCCGAGCGTGCAGGGCATCTCCGACGGCTCTGTGCTCAACGGCGGCAAGGTCGCACAGCTCAGCGCCTACCTCGACGCCGACGCGGCCGGCAGCCGGAACAAGGTGCGCGCCACCCTCGACGGCGCGGCGATCCCCGTTGTCGCCCAGGGCTCCCGGCTGAGGATCGCTCTCCCCCGCCTGCTGCCCGAGGGCAAGCACACCCTGGTGGTGAAGGGCGCCAGCAGTCTCCCCCTCGTGTCGTACCGCGAGACCGTGGACTTCACCGTGGACTCCACCGCGCCCGAACTGAAGGTGGCCGACCCCGAGATCAAGAGCACCGACAAATCCGTGACCATCACCGGTAAGACCAGCACCGACGCGAAGGTGACGGCCGACGGCAAGGAGGTCTCCGTCGACAAGTCCGGGGCGTTCAAGATCACGGTGCCCAAGGGCACCCCTGTTGTGAACGTCATCGCCGCGGACCGCGCCGGAAACACCACTACCAAGGACGTGAACGCCCGGGGCCGCCGCCCCATGATCCGTGCCGCGCACATCACCGCCATCGGCTGGGGCAACGACGCCCTCCGCACCCACGTGATGGCCCTCGTCCGGAGCGGCAAGCTCAACGCCGTGCAACTGGACGTCAAGGACGAGGACGGCGAGGTCGGTTACGCCTCCCAGGTGCCGCTGGCCCGTCAGATCGGCTCGGCGAAGGGCTACTACGACGCCCGCAAGGCGATCGCCGAGATCCACAAGGCCGGCGCCCAGGTCATAGGACGCATCGTCGCCTTCCGCGACCCCAAGCTCGCCACGGCCGCCTGGAAGTCCGGCAAGCGCAACCAGGTGGTGCAGACCCCCGACGGACAGGCGTACGCCGGCGGCGGCCACTACGGAAAGCTGGCCTTCACCAACTTCGCCGACCCGACCGTCCGCAAGTACAACCAGGACCTCGCCGTCGAGGCGTCCAAGCTCGGTTTCGACGACATCCTCTACGACTACGTCCGCCGTCCCGACGGCCCGCTGTCGAAGATGCGCTTCCCGGGCATCGGGTCCGCAACGCCCGAGCAGTCCATCGTCTCGTTCGTCGCCGACACCCGGACCGCGATGCGCCCGCACGCCAAATTCCTCGGGGTCTCGGTCTTCGGCATCGCCGCCACCCGGCCCACCGAGATCGCCCAGGACATCAGTGGCCTGGCCAAGGTGAGCGACTACATCGCGCCGATGGTCTACCCGTCCCACTGGGGTCCCGGGGAGTACGGAGTCGCCAACCCCGACACCGCCCCTTACGCGATCGTGCAGCGCTCGCTCGCCGACTTCGCCCGCCTGACGAAGGGCACACAGGTCGAGGTCGTCCCGTGGCTCCAGGACTTCTCGATGGGCAGCACCTACGGTCCGAAGCAGGTGGCCGAACAGATCAAGGCCGCGGCGGCCAACAAGATGAACTCGTTCATCCTCTGGAACGCCGGAGCCCGCTACCAGGGCGCGGCACTCCAGCAGATCGCCGCACACTGACGCGGCCCTGCGGGACACATGGCAACAGGTCCGGCCCCGGTGGGTGTTGGAGGTCGCCCACCGGGGCCGGGACATGCAGACCTTATCGCCCTACTCCGTCGCGATCGCGTTCAGTACGTTCATACGGCCCGCGCGGAAGGCCGGTATCAGGGCGGCGAACAGACCCACGAAGGCCGAGGCGACGAAGACCGTGATGATCGTCGGCCAGGGGATGTCCAGTACCCCGAGGCCCTCCAGGGCCAGGAGTTTCTGGGCCGACGTGCCCCAGCCCATGCCGAGGCCCAGCCCGAGCAGGGCGCCGAAGAGGGCGATGACCACCGACTCCAGACGGATCATGCGGCGCAACTGGCGGCGGGAGAGGCCGATCGCGCGCAGCAGGCCTATCTCGCGGGTGCGCTCCACCACCGACAGGGCCAGGGTGTTCACCACGCCCAGCACCGCGACGATGATCGCCAGGGCCAGCAGGCCGTACACGATGTTCAGGAGCTGGCCGATCTGGTCCTTCAGGTCCTGCTTGAAGTCGGTCTGGTCCTGCACTTTGTACTGGGGATAGGCGGCCAGCGAATCCTTGAGGGCCGCGTACGCCTCCTTCTCCTTCCCGTCCACCGCCGCCGCGAACATGATCATGTTCTTGGGCATCTTCTCGGCCGGCACATACTGCTCGACGGTCGTGATGTTCGTGTACATCGCGCCCTTGTCGACGCTCGTGTCGTCCGAGGTGATCGCCGCGACCTTCAGCTCGGCGGTCTTCCCGCCGGGGAACGCGACCGAGATCGCGTCGCCGACATGTACGCCGTGCTCGGTGGCGTAGGCGTCGCCGACCGATATCGCGTCCTTGCCGTACGCCCCGGACAGCTCGCCCTCGACGGTCTCGCGACGCAGGTCCTGCGCGTACGTCGGATCCGCGGCGACGATGCCGTCCGAGACCGTCTTCCCGTCCGGGGCGGTCAGCTTGGCATCGACCCACTTGTACTCGGTGACATGCTCGATGTCCGGCGCCTTCTCCAGCGCCGCCTGGGCCTGCGGCATGATCGGCTGGCCGTTGCCCGACTGGATGATGAAGTCCGCGCCGACCGACTTGTCGAGTTCGTCCGTCGCCGAGGCGACCATCGAGGAACCGACCACCGACAGGCAGGCCACCAGCGCGAGCCCGATCATCAGGGCCGCGCCCGTCGCTCCCGTACGCCGCGGATTGCGCAGCGCGTTGCGCTCGGCCAGCCGCCCGACCGGGCCGAACATCCGCAGGACGACGGCGCTCAGCACCCGTACCAGCCCGCCCGCGAGCAGCGGACCGATCACGACGAAGCCGACCAGCGTGCAGACCACGCCCACTCCGAGGAGCAGCGAGCCCTGGCCCGCTTCCTCGGCGCGCGTCGCCGCCAGCAGAGCGGCACCGCCGGCACCCGTGAGCACCAGCCCGATGATCGCCCTGACCCAGCCGGCCCGTGCGTCGGCGGGCGTACCCGCGTCGCGCAGCGCGGCCATCGGCGAGATCTTCCCGGCCCGCCGGGCGGGCATGTACGCCGAGACGACCGTGACCACGACGCCGAGCACCAGCCCGACCACCGGGGTCGTCCACTTCACGGTCAGGTCGTCGGTGGACAGTTCCATGCCGACAGCGCCCATCAGCTTCATCAGACCGACCGCGAGCCCGACCCCGGCCGCGACCCCGGCCACCGAGCCGACCACGCCGAGCAGCACGGCCTCCAGCAGCACCGAGCGGTTGACCTGCTCGCGGCTCGATCCCAGCGCCCGCATCAGCCCGATTTCCCGGGTCCGCTGCGCGACCAGCATCGAGAAGGTGTTGACGATCAGGAAAATCCCGACCAGGAAGGCGATCCCGGCGAAGCCGAGCATCGCGTACTTCAGCACGTCGAGGAACGAGCCGACATCCGCGCGGTTGGCGTCCGCGGCCTCCTGCTGGGTCTGGAGCTTGTACAGTCCGGCGCCGATCGCGGCCGCGACATCCCGCTTGAGCGTGCTGTCGCTGACGCCCGGCGCGGCCGTGACATTGATGTGTGTGAACCGGCCGGAGCCACCGAGCAGTTGGCGCTGGGCGGTCGCCGTGTCGAAGTAGACGACGGCCGCGCCCGGGTTGGTGACGGTGAAGGTGGCGATCCCGGAGATCTTCGCCGTGAGGTCGCCGGTGACCGCTATGGTGCGCAGCTCGTCACCGATCGCGAGATGGTGCTTCTCCGCGGTGTCGGCGTCGACCATCACCTCGGTGGGGCCGCGCGGGGCATGGCCCGAGGTGATCTCCATCGAACGCAGGTCGTTGCGCGTCCAGTTGCCCGCGATCGTCGGAGCACCGCTGGTCGCGCCCACGTTCTCGTTGCCGGCGTCGACGACGGTCACGCTCGTGCTGCTGACCGCGCCCTCGGCCGACTCGACTCCGTCCGCCTTCTTCACGGTCGCGACGAGCGAGGCGGGCAGCGATTCGGGCCTGCCGGTCTGGGAGATCTCGTCGGCGCCCTGGGCCGACTTGGGGCTGACCGTGACATCCGAGGAGGTCGCGGCGAAGAGCTTGTCGAACGTCGTGTTCATCGTGTCCGTGAACACCAGGGTGCCCGAGACGAAGGCCACCGACAGCAGGACCGCGACGGCGGAGAGCGCCATCCGCCCCTTGTGCGCGAGGAAGTTGCGCATCGAGGTTCTGAACACGGTCACGACGTACGCCCCCGTGCGTCGAAGTCCTTCATACGGTCGAGTACGGCGTCGGCCGTCGGCCGGAACATCTCGTCCACGATCCTGCCGTCCGCCAGATACAGCACACGGTCCGCGTACGACGCGGCGACCGGGTCGTGGGTGACCATCACGATCGTCTGGCCCAGTTCGTCGACGGACCTGCGCAGGAAGCCCAGCACCTCGGCGCCCGCCCGCGAGTCCAGATTGCCGGTCGGCTCGTCACCGAAGATGATCTCGGGCCGGGCGGCGAGCGCCCTGGCCACCGCGACCCGCTGCTGCTGGCCGCCGGAGAGCTGGGTCGGCCGGTGCTTGAGCCGGTCGGCCAGGCCCACCGTCTCCACGACCCGCTCCAGCCAGGCACCGTCCGGTTTGCGGCCCGCGATGTCCATGGGCAGCGTGATGTTCTCCAGGGCGTTGAGGGTGGGCAGCAGGTTGAACGCCTGGAAGATGAAGCCGATCCGGTCCCGCCGGAGCCGGGTGAGGTGCTTGTCCTTGAGCTTGGTGATCTCGGTCTCGTCGAGATGGATCTCGCCGGAGGTGACGGTGTCCAGCCCGGCGAGGCAGTGCATCAGCGTCGACTTGCCCGAGCCGGACGGGCCCATGATCGCGGTGAACTGGCCGCGGGCGATGTCCACGTCGACATGGTCCAGTGCGACGACCCGGGTCTCCCCGGAGCCGTACGCCTTGACGACCTGCCGCGCTCGCGCCGCGACGGCCGTACGCCCTCCCGTGCCCCCATGCTTGGGGATCGTTACAGCCGTTGTCACGGTATGTCTCCTAAGTCAGTCTTCGTTGGGCAAGGTGCCGGTAAGGCAGGTAGGTGCAGCGGTGATTCCGTGCTCTGAGTCTGTCGGCTTCTCGGGCGCCGCGCGCTGGTGCGCAGTGCAGACTTCGCCTGGGGTTTTCCCCACCCCTCTACTGCGGAGAGCCCCCTCGTACGCCCTCCCCAGCCGTAAGACCAAGGTAAAGAACGGGGTCCCGCTTTCTCCTCCTCCACCGGGACGAACCGCCCCCGGGCAGGAGTAAGGAGAACCCCCTAGGGGTCTCCACCCCCAGGAGGAGCCTCCGGGTGGACCCTTCGGCGCAGCCCGCCACGGGGTCCAGGACACGGCCCGCACCCTCCCGCCGCGGGAGGGTGCGGTGAGAAGGTGTCCCCCAATGAGATACATGCATAGGGAAAGGACTGCCGTGAGCGGCGCCGGCGGAAGTACCGAGGACACCGGACGTACCGAAGCGATACCCGACGCCCCGTCGGCGGGAGCCGCTCCCCCGCCGGGGCCGTCATCCGTTCCAAAGGCATCCCCCAGAGGCCCGGTGGTCGCCGCCCTGATGATGGGCATGGCACTCGCCGCCCTCGACGGCACCATCGTCTCGACGGCCGTCCCGCAGATCGTCGGCGACCTCGGCGGATTCGCCGTCTTCTCCTGGCTGTTCTCCGGCTATCTGCTCGCCGTGACGGTCACCCTGCCGGTGTACGGAAAGCTCTCCGACACCTTCGGCCGCAAGCCCGTCCTGATCGCGGGCATCGCTCTCTTCCTCGTCGGCTCACTGCTCTGCGCGACCGCCTGGAGCATGGGCTCCCTGATCGCCTTCCGCGTCATCCAGGGGCTTGGCGGCGGCGCGCTCCAGGGCACGGTGCAGACCATCGCCGCCGATCTCTACCCGCTCAAGGAACGCCCCAGGATCCAGGCCAAGCTGTCGTCGGTCTGGGCCACCTCGTCGGTGGCGGGACCGGCGCTCGGCGGGCTGCTCGCGGGGTACGCGGACTGGCGCTGGATCTTCCTGATCAACCTGCCGGTGGGCGCGGTGGCGCTCTGGCTCGTGGGCAAGTACCTTCGCGAACCGGGCCGTACGCGCCGTACCGTCACAAAGGTTACGGATACCGGCCGCTCAGCCCGTACGACGTCCGCTGAACGCCACCGCGTCGACTGGGCCGGTGCCCTCGCCGTCTTCGCGACCGGCGCCCTCCTCATCACCGCTCTCGTCCAGGGCGGCGTCGCCTGGCCCTGGCTCTCCGCCCCTTCCCTCGCCTTCCTCGGCGGCGCCGCCGTCCTCTCCGCGGCCACGGTCGCCATCGAACGCCGGGCCGCGGAACCGATCATTCCCGGCTGGGTCTGGCGCCGCCGCACCATCGCGGCCGTCAATCTCGCGCTCGGCGCGCTCGGGCTGCTGATGGTCGCCCCGACCGTCTTCCTGCCGACGTACGCGCAGTCCGTGCTCGGCCTCGGCCCGATCGCGGCCGGCTTCGTGCTCTCCGCGATGACCCTGAGCTGGCCGGTCAGCGCCGCCTTCTCCAACCGCGTCTACAACCGCATCGGCTTCCGGCAGACCGCCGTCATCGGGATCTCCCTCGCCCTGCTGGTCCTGCTGGCCTTCCCCCTGCTCCCCTACCCCGGGCAGGCCTGGCAGCCCGCGCTGATCATGCTGCTGCTCGGCGCGGCGCTCGGGCTGTTCCAACTCCCCCTGATCATCGGGGTGCAGGCGACCGTCGGCTGGTCGGAGCGGGGCACGGCGACCGCGTCCATCCTCTTCTGCCGTCAGGTCGGCCAGAGCGTGGGCGCGGCGGTGTTCGGCGCGGTGGCCAACACGGTGCTGGCCTCCCGGCTCGCCGACCCGCCCTCCCCCGGCCTTCCCCACGACCTCGACTCGGTCGCCCGCGCCCTGGAGAAGCCGTCCTCGCTCACCGCCGAAGCCGCGGACCATCTGCGCCGCGCGGTGGACGCGGCGGTCGAACACGTCTATCTGGGCGCGGCGTTCGCGGCGGCGCTCTCGCTTCTCGTACTGCTCCTGCTGGCCCCGAGACGCTTCCCGGTCCTCACCGAGAAGGACGACTCCTGAGCCCGTGAAGGGCCGGCGGGGCTCCGGCGGCGGCCGGCGGACTCAGGCCGTGGCGAGCACGCGCCTGAGCTGCAGCGCCAGTTGGGCCTCCAAGGCGTACTGCGGCGTGTTCCAGTCCTCGCCGAGGATCTGCCCGACCCGCTCCAGCCGCTGGCTGACCGTATTGACGTGTACGTGCAGTGCCGCGCCGGTACGGGCCAGGCTCTGCCCGTGCTGGAAGTACGACTCGACCGTGTCCAGCAGGCTCGTACCCCGGCGTTCGTCGTACTCGACCAGCGGGCCGAGCGTGCGCCGTACGAATCCGCCCGTATCGGCGTGCCGGCCGAGGACCAGGCCCAGAAATCCCAGGTCGTCCATGGCCGAGGCCGAACCGCCGCGCCCCAGCGCCTGGAGCGCGCCGAGACACTGGAGCGCCTCGGCGTAGGCGTCCGCCACCGCCGTCCCGTCCGGCGGACCGGCCGCGCCGACCGTCACCGGCCGGGCCAGCGCGGTGCGCAGACCCGCCTCCACGGCACGGGCGACCGCGGAGGGGTCGTCGCCGGGGACGAGCAGGACCGTACGGCCCTCGTGGCGGCCCGCGAGACCGCGCCGCGCGCCCGCCCAGGCGCCGGCGGCGGCCGACACGCGCTGTGTCGGTACGTCGTCGGCGGCGACGACCGCCACGACATGCGGCTTGTCGAGATCGGTGCCGAGGCGGCGGGCCCTCTCCCGTACGGCGAGCGAACCGCCGCCGTGGCGACCGCCGCCGGGCCGCCGGCTGAGCAGATCGGTGAGCAGCTCGCCGCGCACCCGCTCCTCGGCCTGGGCGAGCGAGGTACGGAAGAGCAGCAGCAGGGCGGTCACCGTCACCCCGCGTTCGAGGATCACCCGGTCGGTGTCGTCGAGCCCGCCGGCCCCGCCGGCTCCGGAGATCACCAGGGCACCGAGCGGTTCCTGATCGGCCACGACGGCCGCGACCGTACAGTTCCCGCAGGTCACGGCCCGGCCCTCGGCCCGGGAGCGGGCCATGGCATCGGCCAGCGCCGCCGCGCCGGGCCACTCCTCGGGACCGGGACCGGGACCGGGACCGGAACCGCCGTCGGGACGGCTTTCGGTGCCGGAACGACCGGCGACCCGGCCCTCTGTACCGGCGTGGCCCTCAGCACCGATGTGGCCGTCGGCGCCGAAGTCGCCGTCGGGGCGTCGGGGTTCGGCGACCCGGCTCAGCGGGCGGCCGTCGGGTCCGACCACCACCACCGAACCGTTCAGCGCCTCGCCGACCGCGTGCGCGATGTCGTCGACACCCCCGCCGCGTACGACAAGCCCGGTGAATCGCTCGTACGCGGCGGCCGCCCGCTCCACCGAAGCGCTACGCGTCTGTACGAGACGGTTCGCCGCGTTCAGGTCGGCCAGCGCGGTGTGGGTCTCCTGGAGCAGCCGCGCGTTGTCGAGCGCGACGGCCGCGTGGGCGGCCAGCGAACCGAGCAGGGCGACCTCGTCGTGGGCGAAGCCGCGCTCGCTGCGGTCCGCCGCGTACAGCACGCCGATGACATCGCCGCCGAGCCGTAGCGGGACTCCGAGGATCGCGATCAGACCCTCCTCCGTCACCGCCTCGTCGATCTCCCGCGTGTGCCTGAACTGGGCGTCGCCCAGATAACTGCTGCTGAAGTACGGCGACGCGGTCTGCACCACCAGACCGCCGAGTCCCGCGCCCAGGGGCATGAGGAGCTGCTGGAACTTCGCCGAGACCGAGCCGTTCGTCTCGCGCATGTACGCGCAGCCGCGCTCCGGGTCGTACAGCGCGAGGTACGCGGTGTCCGTGCCGAGCAGTTTGCGGGCTCTCGCGACGATCGCCTGGAGTACGGAGTCCACATCGCGCAGGGCGACCAGATCGGCCACCGTCTCGTACAGGGCGGAGAGTTCGGTCTCCCGGCGGCGGCTCTTGTCGAGCGCGGCCCGTACCCGCAGCGCCAGCAGCTTCGAGCGCTCCAGCTCGGCGACGGCCCCGGCGGTCCCCGCGCTCCCGCCGTCCGCCCGCGCGGCGATGACCAGTTCCTCGAACTCGGCCGCCGGCGCGTCCCGCGCCAGGAGCTCCAGAAACATCCGGCCGCTGTTCATCGAGGTCACGGAGCAGACCGTATCCATTCGGCCCAACCACCGGAAGTGCGTGATCCACATAGGAGGACCGCTGTCTGTGTGGACCGTCTCCATTGCACTCCGGGGGTGGGCGCCCGAGGATCCTCGGCACCGCACACCTGGGCCGGGTCCCCGGTCCCGGGGAAGCCCGACAGTGAGGACATGCGATGACCACGGCGCCCCCGCACAAGCCGGAGCCGGAACCAGAACCGGGCGCGACCGCGGGAGAAGCGGGCTCGGCGGGCGCGACGGGCGCAACGGGTGCGACCGGCGGCAAGGAACCCTGGCCGGCGCGGATGGCGCTGCGGTTCACCGCCTTCTCCGAGAAGTGGCTGCCCGACGCGCTCGGCTTTGTCCTCGTCGGCACCTTCGGGATCTTCGCCCTCGGCCTCGCGACCGGCGAACCCCTGCTCGGCACTCCCGCCGACCCGACCGCGACAACGGGATACGGGCTGGTGGACGCGTGGGGCCAGGGTTTCTGGTCCCTCATCACCTTCACTCTGCAAATGGCGATGATCATTATCGCCGGATACGCGGTCGCGGTCTCACCGCCGGTCGGCCGGCTGATCGCCCGGATCGCACAGGTGCCGCGCACCCCGCGCGGTGCCATCGCGTTCACCGCGGCCGTCGCCATGGCGACCTCATATCTGAACTGGGCCTTCAGCCTGATCTTCACAGCGATCCTCGCCAAGGAGATCGCCCGCAGGGTGAGCGGGGTGGACTACCGGGCGCTGGGCGCGATGGCCTTCCTCGGGCTCGGCACCGTATGGGCGCAGGGGCTGTCCGGGTCCGCGGCGCTCCAGGTGGCCAGCGCCGCGTCGAGCCCTCCCGCCGTGCAGAAGGTCATCGAGGAGGGGCGCGGCAGCGGGCTCATCCCCCTCACCGAGACGATCTTCCTGTGGCAGGGCATGGCGGCCACGGCGATCGTCTTTGTGATCGCGGTCGGTACGGCCTGGTTCCTGTCGCCCTCGCCGGAGCGCGCCAAGACCGCCGCACAGCTCGGGATCGAGCTGGGGCCGAGCGTGGCCGAGAAGCGCGCGGAGACCCGCCGCAGCAGGCCCGGCGAGTGGATCGAGTACAGCCCGGTCTTCGCCATCCTGCTCTTCGCACTCGGAGTCTGGTATCTGGCGCGGCACTTCGCCCGCGCGGAGGGCAGCGCGCTCAACGCCCTAGACCTGAACACCGTCAACCTCATTCTCATCCTGCTGGCGCTCATCCTGCACTGGCGTCCGGTGCGCCTCGCACAGGCCGTCAAGGACGGGACACCCGCGGCCTCGGGTGTGCTGCTCCAATTCCCGCTGTACGGCGGGATCTTCGGGATGATCGCCTTCACCGGGCTGAGCAAGACCATCGCGGGCTGGCTGGTGTCGGTCTCGAACGAGTTCTTCTACCCGGCCTTCATCGCCATCTACAGCGCCGTCCTGGGGGTCTTCGTGCCCAGCGGCGGCAGCAAGTGGGTCATCGAGGCGCCCTACGTACTGGAGGCGGCCAACCAGCTCCAGGTGCACCAGGGCTGGATGGTCGTGGTGTACGACCTGGGGGAGGCCGGCGCCAATCTGCTCCAGCCGTTCTGGATGCTGCCCACGCTGACGATCCTGGGCCTGAAGGCGCGGGACATCATGGGCTATACGTTCGCGATGTTCCTGGTGTGCTTCCCGGTGGTGCTGATCCTGGTCACCCTGTTCGCCCAGACGCTCTCCTTCCCGTAGGACCGGAATCCCGTCCGCGGTAACGGAATCACCTGAGGCGCGGGGGCCGGAGTCCTTTACGGGGCTCCGGCCCCCGCGCATCAGTGCACCTCTGTCGGCAGCGCCTCTGACAGCGTGCCTCAGCGCATATCTGTCAGCTCGTCCGCGTCGGTGTCAGCCTCGTCGGCGTCCGGCCGGCCGTCACAGCAGTCCGTCCCACATCTGCTCCAGCAGGACCGACCACCAGTTCTCCGGCGACGACAGCGCAGCCGCGTCCAGCGCCAGAAGCTGCGCCTGGAAGTCGACGGTCCAGCGGCCCGCCTGCTCCGGGTTGAGACCGAAGCGCAGCCGCCACATCCGGCCCAGCAGCGCCAACGACCGGGTGAATTCCGGCAGTCCGGTGTTGACGAACTGCGGCGGCACGGACTGTCCGCCCGGGCCCGCCTCCACCGGCACCGCCATGATGTGCGCCGTGCCGTACTGCACGCACAGCGCCCGCCCGAAGTCGCTGCCCACCACGAGATACGAACCGGCGTCCGGCGCCGCCTGGACCTGCCGCTGCGCGGCCAGCTCGGCGAGCGTCGGCACCACCGGCTGCGGTGGCTGCGCCCAGAAGAACGGCCCGAAGTCGGCCGGCAGACCCGCCCACACCAGCGTGCGCGCCACGATCTCCGGCACGCCCTGCCGGGACACCGCCCGCTGGTCGAACCGGCAGATGCCCTGCGGCCCGAACGCCCCCATCAGCTCCTGAGCGATCCCCTCCGGCGGTATGGGGGGCGCGGGCGCCATCGCGGGCAGCGGCGCCCGGACCGGCGCGGGCCGTGCGGGCCCGTCCGCGACCTGGTGCAACTCGCCCTGGTGGGTGAGGAGATGGCGCATGCCCTGCTGCCGGCTCGCGTGATCCTGTCCGTACGGCGCGACGCTGGTGATCCGGACCTGTGGCCAGGTCTCCCGGATCATCCGCGCGCAGTACCCGCCGGGCAGCTCGCAGGACTCCAGCTCCGTGTGCAGTTCGAGCACCTGCTGCGGCGGTACGTTCAGCGCGCGCAGCTCATGCAGGATCTGCCACTCGGGGTGCGGGGTGCCGGGCGCGGACCGCCGGATGAGCCGGGCCTCGGAACCGTCGGGCGCGCGATAGCGCAGCACGGCCTGATAGCCGGGGCCGACGGTCGGCAGACCGGCCGGCTGCTGCGGATAGCCGTACGCGGGCGGCGGCCCCGACGGCGGTACGGCACCGGGCGCACCGAGCGGCGGTACGGCACCGGGCGCGCCCGGGGGCACACCAGGAGCCCCGTGCGGCATTCCGGGCGGACCAGGAGGACCGGGCGGACCGGGTGGCTGCGGGGCCGACGGTGGTACGGCACCGCCCTGGCCGGATCCCGCGAGCATCGTCGCGGCATGGTGCACCGCACCCCCGGGCGCCCCGGGCGGACCGGGAGGTCCAGGGGGTCCGGGTGGACCAGGAGGCTGTACGGGAGCACCCGGCGGCCGGGGCGGCTGAGGCGCACCCGGACCACCCGGGCCAGCCTGGCCGCCCGGACCCGCGAGCATCGTCGCCGCGTGATGCACCCCGCCCGGAGGCGTACCGGGCGCGCCGGGAGGGCCAGGAGGACCCGGCGGGCCGGGCGGCCCGGGGGGACCCGGCGGGCGCGGACCGGCGGGGCCCGACGGACCCGAATTCGCGAGTGCGGTCTCCGCGTGGTCCGCTCCACCGGGAGGCGGCGGCGTACCCGGAGCGCCCGGAGGTCCGGGCGGGCCGGGAGGCCCGGGAGGCTGTGGCGCCCCGGGGCCGGAGTTCGACACCAACTGCGTCGGCAGATACCCGCCCGCCGGAGCACCGGGCGCGCCCGGCCCCGACTGCGGCGGAACCCCGCCGTGCGCACCGGGGGCGCCGTGCGCGCCAGGAGGCGGTACGGCCGCACCGCTCCCCGCCGGACCCGCAACGCCCGCACCGGAAGCGGCACTTGGGCCGCCTCCCGGACCCTCACCGGGACCCGTGCCCGTACCCGCGCCGTCCCTGCCCGGCATCGGGGACACCGCCGTACGCGGAAGCTGGCTGCCGCCCGACATCAGCGCGGTCGGCGCGTCGGCGGCCACCATCGGCGGCGGGGTGTCATCGTCGTCGGCCCCGGAGAGCGGCGGCGCGAACACCGTCGCGGGCAGCGGCACGGAAGCGTCCTCCCCCGAACCGGCGCCGTTGGTGTCCGTCCCGGCCCAGGGAGTCGCCCCGCCGGGCGTCCCCGGCACCGGAGCGGCAACGGCCGCCCCTTCCGGAGCACGGTGCTCCGGCACATGGCCACCGCCCCCATAGCCGCCCGGTGAAGCCCCCGCGCCCGCCGGGCCCGCACCGGCACCCACCGGGCCCGCGCCCGGCCCCGCCGCGGGCCCCGGACCCGACGACGCCCGTCCGTCCGGGATCCCCAGTCTGTCCGCCGCGTCCTGGAGCCACTCGGGCGGGCTCAGCAGGAACGACGTCTGGTTCAGATCGATCCGCTGGGGCGGTTCGGGTGCGCTCGGCGGCGCGTCCGGCACGCCGTACTCCTCCTCGTACCGCCGGATCACCTCGCCCACCGGCAGCCCCGGCCAGAGCGTCGCCTCACCGCTGTCCCTAGCGATGACCAGCCGCTGCCGGCCGCCGTCCGATATGGGCCCGGACTCGCGGTCCTCCGCCCACACCACGAAGCCCAGCTCGAACTCCCTTACCCGCACCTCCCGGTGCTGATAACCGGGCAGATCGCCGTTGACCCACTCTTCCGCGCGCTCCTGCGCCTGCGCGAAGGTCACCATCGCGCTCATCCCTCCACCGGGACGACGCGCGCGAAGCCGCCGTCCACCATCAGGTTCGCCACGGTCTCCAGCTCCGGCGGACTGCCCGCCAGCCGCAGCAGAAACGCGTCGAAGTCCTCCCCGCAGGGCAGCAGCAGCCGCTCCACCCGCTCCTGCACGCTCCAGCCGTCCCGGTCCCTGGCGTCGTCGTACGCGCAGAACCAGACCGAACCCGTCCGGGCGCCCCGCACCTGCACCGCCAGGATGCCGCCCTGCACAAAGGCAACTCCCAGGTAATCCTTGGTCAGATGGTCCCGCAGGCACTTGTTGACATAGACCAGGTCATTGACCGCGGCCTCGTCGCGCACCGTGAAGAACGGCTGGTCCACCAGCAGTCCGAGCTCCGGATCCAGCGCCACGCCCACCGGCGCGCAGCCGCCCGCCGCCTTCAGGAACGCGCGGTAGGCGCCCGGCAGCCGATAGCCGAGATCCTCCTCCACGCCCTGGAGCTGCTGCTCGCCCACCGACACCGCGCCCTTCGGCAGCCCGAAGTGCACCGGCCGGGTCTCCTGGAGCGGACGCGTGCCCCGCTTGCCGTGGTCAACCGCCGTCGTGGCCAGCCCGCCGTGGTGCCGCAGCAGCGCCTTCACCTCGACCGGTACCAGCACCAGCCGCCGCGAGCCCGGCAGATGGTGCCAGGTCCAGCCGTGCGGAGTCGCCACCGGGGGGACCGTGTCCCACAGCTCGTGCCCCGCGGCGTGCAGCGCGGCATTGGCCGACACATAGTCAGTGAGCCGCAGTTCGTCCACACCGAACCCCTCGGGGGGCTCGGCTATCTCCACCGCCGCCCGCGCGTACGGCGCGAAATCCGGATGGCCTGCGTCATCCACCCGCACCCCTCTGGGGTGCCGGGAGGCCCGGACCGGGTCCGGGAAATGCACGACCTGCCCGGCGTAGGCCGCGTTCGGTGGCGCGGCTTGGTGCCCGAGCCGACCTGTCGTCATGGCGGTTGCCCCCTGCTGTTGCGGCTGGTTCCACAGCCCTGATGCCGCACAGCCTATGCGGTGGGGCCAGAGGGGCACCGACGCTCCTCCACAGGGCCGATCCGATAATCCTCCCCGTGTTCGTCCCGCCCGCAATCCGAGCACGCGGGACCGGCCGCACCCCGCTCCCGTACCGACCGCACGCCCTGCCCGCTACCGGCCGCGTGCCCGCCCCATACCACACCGGAACCGGTGACCATCGGTCACATCGGCGTGACCCAGCGCCGACGTCACACCTTGATTCACGCCCCAGCTTCCCGATCGCAGTGGGCATTTGGCAGGCTGTCCACACAGTCGGGGGCGTGAGACCAGCGGCCACCAGCCGCGCAGGGGGGAAGGGGACAGCACGTGCACACCGCACCAGCAGACGCATCCGGCGACCCACGCCTCACCTGGAGCAGTGCGGAACCGCACCGTCCGCCCGCGCTCCAGCGCCGCCGCGACGGCATCCTGCCCGCCGTCGCCGCCGCGCTCTCCGTCCGGGGCGAGACCCTCACCTGCACCGGGGGCAAGGCCGACCAGCCGCCCGCGCTGCACCCCCTCGTACAGGACTTCCTCGACACCCTCACCAGCGGCCAAAGGGAACGTTTCACCGGGCGCTGCCCCGAGGCGATCCTGCTCTCCCGCCACCTCACCGCCGCCGAGGAGGCCCGCTCCAAACGCGCCCGGCGCAAGCCCCTGACCCACAGCGAGGCGCGCCGTGCCCTCAAGCACTCCAAACTGACGGCCCGTCGTATCCGCGAGGACGGCGACCCGCTGCACGGCAGTTACGCCCCGCCCTGCCGCTCCTGTACGGCGCTGCTCGCCCACTTCGGCGTACGCCCCGTCGACCCCACCCAGAACGGCTGAGCATGCCCGACCTCAACACCACCCGCTTTCCCGTGCCCGTAGACGCCGCGCTGCGCGAGGCGGGCTGGCAGCCGGGGCGCCGGGACATCCGGCAGGCCGAGGAGTGGGCCGACGCCCTGCGCGCCCACATCACGCCCGCGGGACACCGGCTCAACGTCTTCCCCTCGGCCGTCGAGGCATGGGCGGAGTTCGGCGGGCTGCGCCTCGGCGCGCCGGGGCCCGGCCGCCAGATCGCGCCCGCCTCGGTGCTGATCGACCCCATGGCGGGCATCCATCTCGCCCGTACGCTCGCCGACCTCGGACGGTCCCTGGACACGGAGATCGCGCCGCTGGGGGAGGAGAACCACGGGCAGGCGGTCCTCGCCATCGACATCACCGGGCGCGTCTTCAGCATCGACCACACGGGCGACTGGTATCTGGGCCCGGACGTCGACCATGCCCTGGGGACGCTGCTCACGGGAATGGAACCGGCGCGGCTGACGTCGGGCACGTAAGGCGGGCTCGTACGGCGGGCTCGCGGGACCGGCTCAAGACGGACTCGTAAGTAACCGGCTCATCGGCGTACGAGCGGCCTCGGGCCCGTAACCGTACGAGCAGCCTGGGCCCGCGCTACGCGTCAAAACGAAGCCGTACGGAGCTCTGCACACGCCCGTACGGAAGGACTCGGCCTACGCCGACGCGCGGTCCGCCTCCGCCGCCGGAGTCCGGTCCGGCAGCACCGCCGACACCCGGAAACCCCCCGCGTCCGTCTCCCCCGACACGAACACCCCGCCCAGCGCCC
>NZ_LATD01000147.1 GCF_000981895.1 Streptomyces odonnellii
CAGGGGGAGTCGGGGACGGGGACGGCGGCTTGCGCCGGAACATCGTCCGAGCGAGCGGCCCGGCCCGGGACCTGGACATGTGCCTGGACCTGGGCATGTGCCTGGGCCTGGCCGGACAGGGCCTGGGCCGACGGACCGGAGGCGGCCTGATGCGCGGCCCGGGCCGACGGGCCCGTAGCGTCCTCGGATGACGGGCCCGAAGCCGCCCGGGCCTCGCTCGGCTGAGCCCCGGCCGGGTGCGGGGCCGGCTCCGCCTGGCAGCGCTCCTCGTCCGCCGTCACCTCCGGGCACCAGCCATGGCGGTCCAGCGCCTTCGACAGCGCCCGCACCATCTCCGGGTCGAACTGCGTGCCAGCGCACCGCTCCAGCTCCGCCAGCGCGGCCGGCACCGGACGGGCCCTGCGGTACGAGCGCGTCGAGGTCATCGCGTCGAAGGCGTCGGCCACGGCCACCACCCGTGCGAACTCCGGGATCCGGTGGCCTTCGAGACCGCAGGGATAGCCCGTGCCGTCGAGGCGCTCGTGGTGGTGGAGGATCGCCGCCCGCGCCTCCCCCAGGAAGCCGATGCCGCGCACCATCTCGTGCCCGTACTCGGGGTGCAGCTCGATCACCCGGCGCTCCTCCGGTGTCAGCGGGCCGTCCTTGCGCAGCACCCGGGTCGGTACGCCGAGCTTGCCCACGTCGTGCAGGATCCCGGCGAACCGGAGGACCTCGATCCGCCTCGGCTCCATGCCCAGTTCATGGGCGATCAGCACGGACGCGTGCCCCACCCGCTCACTGTGCCCGCGCGTATAGGTGTCCTTGATGTCGACCGCCTGGACGAGCGCCCTGATGGTGGCCTGGTGGGCGGCTCGCTCGCGGTGGTACTGGGCGAAGACCCAGCAGGAGATGTACATGGGCAGCAGGACGAAGAGCGCGGAGACCGGCCCGTACGGACTGCGCCACAGGACCGCCATCATCAGCCCGGCGAGACCATGGGCGGCGTACGGGGCGAGGGAGCGCAGCAGCAGGCCGCGCCATGCCGTACGCGCGGGAAGGCGTTCCACGGTGACGAGGATGCCGCCGTCCAGCATCGCCAGCGCCAGACAGAAGGCGAGGGTCCCGGCCGCCGCGGGCAGCAGGACGTACGGGAAGTCGGGCCGCGTCAGTCCGTATCCGCCGCCGCCGAGCGCCACCGGGCCGCCGAACAGCGCCTGGGCGCGCGCCGCCGCCCAGGTGGCGATGGTGAGCTGCGCGGCGCGCCAGATCCGCCGGGCGCCCCTGGGACGCCGCTCGACCCGCCCGCACAGCGCCCCCGGCACCGCCACCAGCGCGGCGGCCGACGGAGGCAGCAGAAAGGCCGCGGCGAGGAGGACGGGGAAGAACGACCCGGCCACGACCGGCGAGGCGCCGTGGACCGAACCCCCCATGAAGCCCAGGAACCGGCCGCGCACGGGGGTCTCGCAGAAGGCGTACAGCAGCGCGAGCAGCGCGACCGCCCCCCAGGGGGTGCCGGGACTCAGCGCGGGCCATACACAGGCACCGGCGCAGAGCACCGCCAGCAGAATGTACGCGCGCGCCGCACCCGGTATGGCCCTCACGCGTCCCCGCCCCTTCCCGTACCCGCCCGAAACAGACGGTCAGGCTAGCGAGCGGGACGGCGAGGAGCGGCCCGATACCACCGATTAGCACCTTTGGGTGACAGGAGCCGCTATCGGGGAGGCTTGAGCACGCTCGCACGTTCTATGGGCATGTTCCAGTTCGTGCACGCATTCGCGTACTTCTTCGTCACTCCGCGGTGGCGCCCGGCAGGTCCGCGCCCGTCCGCGACGGCACGTCATGGTCCGGTACGGCCTGTCCCGACCTGATCAGATCGATCCGCCCCATGACCTTGGCGCGCAGATCGCTCGGCACGTCGTCCTGCCCGCAGCACCTCTTGACCAGCTTCTTCACGGCCTGTTCGAGGCCGTACTTCTGCAGGCACGGGGAGCACTCCTCGAAGTGCACCTCGAACTTGGCGCAGTCGCTGTCCGGCATCTCATGGTCGAGGAACTCGTAGAGGTGGTCGAGAACCTCGGCGCAATCCGTCTCATGCGGCTCTCCGCAGCTCATGAGTCCGAACCTTTCCGATCGTCCGACGACTCTCCCGCACCCGCCGGTACGAGCCCGCGGTCACGGGCGTAGTCCTCCAGCATGCCGCGCAACTGGCGGCGGCCACGGTGCAGTCGTGACATCACCGTACCGATGGGTGTCCCCATGATGTCCGCGATCTCCTTGTAGGCAAAGCCCTCGACATCGGCGAGATAGACGGCGATGCGGAACTCCTCGGGGATCGCCTGGAGCGCGGCCTTCACATCGGAGTCGGGCAGGTGGTCGAGCGCCTGGGACTCGGCGGAGCGCAGCCCGGTCGACATGTGCGACTCGGCGCGCGCGAGCTGCCAGTCCTCGATCTCCTCCGCGGCACTGCGCTGGGGCTCGCGCTGCTTCTTGCGGTACGAGTTGATGAAGGTGTTGGTGAGGATGCGGTACATCCACGCCTTGAGATTGGTCCCCTCACGGAACTGGTGGAAGGAGGCGTAAGCCTTGGCGTAGGTCTCCTGTACGAGGTCCTCGGCGTCGGCCGGATTCCGCGTCATGCGCAGCGCGGCCGAGTACATCTGGTCGAGGAAGCCCAGGGCGTCCCGCTCGAAGCGGGCGTTGCGCTCGGCAGCGGTCTCTTCGATGATGTTGCCGTCGTCGGCCCCTGCGTCGGTCCCTGTGACCGGACCCACCTCCTCCAACGCTGTGGTGGGGCCGAATGCGGACCCACTCGAATCGGAGAATAGTCGACCTTGCTGCGACGAGGCCTGCCGGTCCGGTCCGCCCACCGCCCGAGCGGGAGCGGTCTTGGCCGCGGACAGCACCGTCCACTCCAGGTCAGCGGCGTCTGAGCGGCGCGGGCAGATGGTCGAACCCATACGACGGACTCCCTCTCCATACTCCGGTGTGCACCAGCGTTCGGCTACTCCCCTAAACAGCGGTCCCGCCCCGGGCATTCCCCCGGCCGGACCGCTGGCGCGCCCGCCCGTGGGCCTGTCCGGGAAGCCAGGCCGCGACCCCGTCGGTGAGGATCGTCAGGGCCTCCTCCTGGGAGAGGGGCGCCCTCTTGGGTACGGCGAGGCCATGGTCGCCGTACGGCACCTCCAGCAGGGTGTACGAGCCCTCCGGGAACTCCGCGGGCTTCCCGAAGGCGTCGTTGCCGCCCTGGACGACCAGTGTGGGCACCCCCAATTCCAGCAGCTCGGCGGCGCGTGACTTCTCCGGCCGGCCCGGCGGGTGCAGCGGAAAGCTCAGGGCGAGTACGGAGTGCGCGCCCAGCTCGCGCGCCGTACGGCAGGCCACTCGCGCCCCGGCGCTCCGGCCGCCCGCGACGACCGGCAGCCCCGGCCTCTCCAGCGCGGGCCAGAGCGCCCGCCAGCCGGTGTCGAGGGTCCTGGGCGCGGGCGCCAGCTTCTTGCCGGCCACCCGCCAGGGCTGCTCGACCAGGGCGACGGTCACCCCGAGCGGGGGCAGCGCGGCGGCGAGGGCGCGCAGATCGGGCGCCTCGATCCCGCCGCCGGCACCATGGCCGACGGCGAGTACGAGCCGGGGCTGCTCCGCCGCGTGCCAGGTGATCCGGGCGTCCCCGGCCGGGGTCCCGACGGTCTCTCGCTTCGGTTCGCTCGTCACAGAGCCATCCTGCCGCGACGGCACCCGTGTGCGGCGCACGCCGGCGCACGCCGTCAGGCCCCCGGAGACCGTCGGAAGACCCGCGGAAGGCCATCGGGACCTCAGAAGAGCCTCAGAAGAGCGTGCTCTCCTCCGGCGCCGCCAGCTCCTCCAGCAGCTCGGGGCCGTTGTTGCGGACATTGCTGACCGCCGTCGTCACCGGATACGCCCGCATCAGCCCGGCCGGCGGCGGCGCCAGCAGCTCCCGCAGCTCGTCGGGGTCGGTACGGGCCGGGTCCAGCCAGGAGTCCCAGCGGTCCGGGGTCAGCATCAGCGGCATCCGGGGATGGATCTCGGCCAGCGTCCCGGGCCCGTCGGCCGGAGCCACCGCCAGCGGTGTCTTCTCCGCCTCGGTGGTGATCACCGAGCAGGTCGCCCACCAGGCCAGCGGATGCTCGTCCGGCAGGGTCCGGTCGCGCCAGAACTCGTACAGTCCGGCCATGGCCATCACCGAGCCGTCGGCGGGCGTCACGAAATAGGGCTGCTTGCGCGGCCGCTTCTTCCGGCCCTGCTCCTCCAGCTTCCGCTCGTCGGAGCCGGTGACCCACTCGTAGTAGCCGTCGGCCGGCAGGATGCAGCGCCGGGCGAGGAAGGGCCTGCGGAACGACGGCTTCTCGTGCACGGTCTCGGCCCGCGCGTTGATCATCCGGGCCCCGCCCTCGGGGGTCTTCGCCCAGGACGGCACGAGCCCCCACTTCAGCCTGCGGAGCTGGCGAACCGGACCGGTCCCCACCGCGTCCTCCTCCGGGGAGGCCGGGCGTACCGGACGCTCCAGTACCGCGTAGACCTCCTTGGTCGGGGCCACGTTCCAGTCGGGAGCGAGGGTCTCCTCGGGCTCCCACTTCTCAATGCCGAAGAGTCCCTGAAGATCTTCAGGTCTCCGGCTCGCCGCATACCGTCCGCACATAAGTGCCACACTGCCACGACGCAAACCCACCTGAGGAGCCGCCCGAGAAATGGCCAGCATCGACTCGACCTCTCTCGCCGATCTGTGGGACCGCGTCTTCGGCACCCAGCCCGCGCCGGAGAGCTGGCTGGTGGCCGTGGCCGCCGCCGCGGCGCTTCTGTCGGTCGTACCGCGACCGGTCTGGCGGGTGTCCCGTAACGCGATCACCATCGCGCACGAGGGCGGCCACGGGCTCATAGCCCTGGTCACCGGGCGGCGGCTGGACGGGATACGGCTGCACTCGGACACCTCCGGCCTGACCGTCAGCCGCGGCAGACCCACCGGGCCCGGCATGATCCTCACCGCGGCGGCCGGGTACACCGCTCCCCCGCTGCTCGGTCTCGGCGGCGCCTGGCTGCTCTCCGCGCACCACATCACGCTGCTGCTGTGGCTGGCGACGGCGCTGCTGCTCGCGATGCTGGTGATGATCCGGAACGCGTACGGAGCGCTCACCGTGATCGTCACGGGGGCGGCGTTCCTGCTGATCTCCTGGCTGACCGGTCCCGCGGTCCAGTCGGCGTTCGCGTACACGGCTGTCTGGTTTCTGCTGCTCGGGGGCGTGCGCCCGGCGTTCGAGCTCCAGTCCAAGCGCCGCTACGGGGGCGCCGGGGATTCGGACGCCGACCAGCTCGGGCGGCTGACACGGGTGCCGCCGGTGCTGTGGCTGTTCCTCTTCCACACCGTCTCGCTCTGCTCGCTCATCGGCGGCGGGCGCTGGCTACTGGGCTGGTAACTGCCCTGTGCACCGTCTATCACCTTCTCGTTACGCCCTGGTTTCGCCACTTTTGATCCGGATACGGGTCGGTCACGAACCACTAAAGTGATGGCCATGACCGAAAGCTCCGTGCAGCCCGCCCTCTGGCCCGCCCCCTACGCGCGCGGGGCCGTCGAAGCGACGGTCACCGTGCCGGGATCCAAGTCGGTCACCAACCGCGCTCTGGTCCTCGCCGCGCTGGCCGCCGAGCCCGGCTGGCTGCGCCGCCCGCTGCGCTCCCGCGACACCCTGCTGATGGCCGAGGCCCTGCGCGCCATGGGTGTCGGCATCGAGGAGACCCTGTCGTCCAGCTCCACCGCCGCGGGCGTCGCCGCCCCGGGCGGCGAGGCGTGGCGGGTCATCCCCTCCGGCCTGCACGGCCCCGCGTCCGTGGATGTCGGCAACGCCGGTACGGTGATGCGCTTCCTGCCGCCCGTCGCGACGCTCGCCGACGGCACCGTACGGTTCGACGGCGACCCCCGCTCGTACGAACGCCCGCTGGGCAGCGTCATCCACGCCCTGCGCGCCCTCGGCGCCCGGATCGACGACGACAACCGCGGCGCGCTCCCGCTGACCGTGCACGGCGGCGGCGCGCTGGACGGCGGCCCGGTGGAGATCGACGCCTCGGCGTCCTCCCAGTTCGTCTCCGCGCTGCTGCTCTCGGGGGCGCGTTTCAACCAGGGCGTGGAGGTCCGCCATGTGGGCAAGGTCCTGCCCTCCATGCCGCACATCCGGATGACCGTGGACATGCTGCGCGCGGTCGGCGCGCAGGTCGACGAGCCGGAGACCGGCGGCGAGCCGAATGTCTGGCGGGTCTCCCCCAGCGCCCTGCTCGGCCGCGATCTGACCGTGGAGCCCGATCTCTCCAACGCCCAGCCGTTCCTGGCCGCCGCGCTGGTCACCGGTGGCCGGGTCACCGTCCCGGACTGGCCGGAGCGCACCACACAGCCGGGCGACGCGCTGCGCCGGATCTTCACCGAGATGGGGGGTTCCTGCGAGTTCGACATGACGGCGGAGGGCACCTGTCTCACCTTCCGGGGCACCGGCGCGATCCACGGCATCGACGTCGATCTGAGCGAGGTCGGCGAGCTGACCCCCGGTATCGCGGCCGTGGCCGCGCTCGCGGACTCGCCCTCCACCCTGCGGGGCGTCGCCCATCTGCGGCTCCACGAGACGGACCGGCTGGCCGCGCTCACCAAGGAGATCAACGAGCTGGGCGGCGATGTCACCGAGACCGCGGACGGTCTGCACATCCGCCCGCGCCCGCTGCACGGCGGGGTGTTCCACACGTACGACGACCACCGCATGGCCACGGCGGGCTCGGTCATCGGTCTGGCCGTCGAAGGGGTACGGATCGAGAACGTCGCGACGACCGCCAAGACACTGCCCGACTTCCCGCGGATGTGGACCGACATGCTCGCGGGAGCGGGAGCCTGACGGCATGCGGCGCTACGGCAAGAACCCCGACGAGGACGACATCCGCACCCGCCCCAACCCCAAGGGCAACAGGCCGCGTACGCATATCCGCCCCAAGCACGAGGACGCCTCCGAGGGCATGGTCCTGACCGTGGACCGCGGCCGGCTCACCTGTCTCGTCGAGGACCGGACCGTACTGGCGATGAAGGCGCGCGAACTGGGCCGCAAGGCGGCCGTGGTGGGCGACAGGGTCGGTCTGGTCGGTGATCTGTCGGGCAAGAAGGACACCCTGGCGCGGATCGTACGGATCGAGCAGCGCAGCTCGGTGCTGCGGCGCACGGCGGACGACGACGATCCGTACGAGCGCGTGGTCGTCGCCAACGCCGACCAGTTGGCCATCGTCACCGCGCTCGCCGATCCCGAGCCGCGCCCCCGGCTGATCGACCGCTGTCTGGTCGCGGCGTTCGACGGCGGGCTGGAGCCGCTGCTCGTACTGACCAAGTCCGATCTGGCCGCGCCGGACGAACTGCTGGAGACCTATCGCACCCTGGGAATCCGTCATGTGGTCACCCGCCGCGACGAGTTGGCGAGCGGTCACGCGGCCGATCTCGTACGGGAGCATCTCGACGGGCGGGTCACCGCCTTCGTCGGCCACTCCGGCGTCGGCAAGACGACCCTGGTCAACGCGCTCGTACCGGAGGAGCGCCGGCGGAGCACCGGCCTTGTCAACGCGGTCACCGGCCGCGGCCGGCACACCACCACCTCGGCGCTGGCGCTGCCGCTGGAGAAGGGCGACGGCTGGGTGATCGACACCCCGGGCATCCGCTCCTTCGGACTGCACCATGTCGATCCGTCCCGGGTCATCCTCGCCTTCCCCGATCTGGTGCCCGGTACGGAGGACTGCCCCAGGGCCTGCGGGCACGACGAACCGGACTGCGCGCTCGACGCGTGGGTGGCCGAGGGGCACGCCGATCCGGCCCGGCTCTACTCACTGCGGCGGCTTCTGGCCACGCGCGAGCGGCGCGAAGGCGACTGACGCGCACACGTTTGCGATCCCCTGGCGCTGGTAAGGGCATAATCACGTCCGGCCGGACAGGGCGGTCAGCGGTCGTGAAGCAGTCACGGACACGGGGAGGCCTTTGACATGGCGTGGCTGCTGGTGGTCGTCGCAGGACTCCTGGAGACGGGGTTCGCGGTCTGTCTCAAGCTCTCCCACGGATTCACCAGGCTCTGGCCGACCGTCGCCTTCGCCGCCTTCGCCCTCGGCAGCTTCGGTCTGCTGACGCTCTCTCTGAAGAAGCTCGACGTCGGTCCGGCCTACGCGGTCTGGACGGGCATCGGCGCGGCAGGCACGGCGATCTACGGCATGATCTTCCTCGGCGATGTGGTCTCCACGCTCAAGCTCGTGTCGATCTCCCTGGTGATCATCGGAGTCATCGGGCTCCAGCTCTCGGGCTCGGCGCACTGAGCGGTAGGGGCGGGGGTACGGGCAGCGGAGCTGTGACGGCGGTACGGACCAGCGGGCCCACGGATTCGCCGCCGGGTGCGACGAGATGGGCGAGGGCGAGCCGTACGGCCAACTCGCAGCGGTAGAGCAGTTCGGCCCGCCCGGCACCGGGCCGCGTATGGTCCGCCCGGCTCTGCTCCATCCGGCTCCGCGCCAGCGCCGCCGCGGATCTGTCCCGTACGAGCGCGACGAGATCGCCGGTCGCGGGCGGTCCCGCGTCGGCGCGGCGCTGGGCCGGTACGCCGGAGGGCTGGGCGTTGATCCGTACCGGACCGGGGGCGGGCAGCCACTCGCCCCAGCAGCCGGTGAGCAGCGCGCGCAGCAGGGGTCTGGCCCGCGCCTCGGCCACGGTCCATTCGGCGATGCCGACCAGCCGGTCCACGGTGTCGGCCCGCTCGTTCAGCCGGCGCTCCACCCCGCGCAGATAGTGATCGACCTCGCGGCGCAGAAGGGCGCGGGCGAGTCCCTCCTTGCTGCCGAACTCGTTGTAGAGGGTCTGCCGGGAGACTCCGGCCGCCGCGGCCACATCGACCATTCTGACGGCCGACCAGGGCAGCTCACGGAGCGCCGAGAGACCGGCATTGAGTAGGGCTTCACGCGCAGTAGGCATCGTCGCCTCCGGGGCCGTGCGGCTCTGCGCTCAGAGTTGACGGGCTGTCGACGGCTGTCAAGGCCCCTGACGCGGGCCCGCGCGCCATTGGCGACTTCAGTGCCCCTCGCGGCAACGTTCGCCCCTCCCGGCAACATTTGCCCGTCGCGGCACCGGCCGGTACGGGTCCCGTGGCCGGGTCCCGCCCCTGGTGGATACTGTGACGACCATGCCCGATTACCACGATGATCTGCGTCTCGCCCATGTCCTCGCGGACGCCGCCGACGCCGCGACCATGGACCGTTTCAAGGCCCTGGACCTCAAGGTCGAGACCAAACCGGACATGACCCCGGTGACCGAGGCCGACAAGGCGGCCGAGGAGCTGATCCGTGGAAACCTCCAGCGGGCACGGCCGCGGGACGCGATCCTGGGCGAGGAGTACGGCATCGAGGGCACCGGTCCGCGGCGCTGGGTCATCGACCCCATCGACGGCACGAAGAACTATGTCCGCGGAGTACCCGTCTGGGCGACGCTGATCTCGCTGATGGTGGCCGCCGAGGGCGGGTACGAGCCGGTCGTCGGCGTGGTGTCGGCGCCCGCGCTGGGCCGCCGCTGGTGGGCGGCGAAGGGCGGGGGCGCCTATACGGGCCGGAGCCTCTCCTCGGCGACCCGGCTGCGGGTCTCCAAGGTGTCGCGCGTCCGGGACGCGTCGTTCGCGTACTCCTCGCTGAGCGGCTGGGAGGAGCAGGGGCGGCTGGACGGCTTCCTCGATCTGAGCCGGGCCTGCTGGCGCACCCGCGGCTATGGCGACTTCTGGCCGTACATGATGGTCGCCGAGGGCTCGGTGGACATGTGCGCGGAGCCGGAGCTGTCCCTGTGGGACATGGCGGCGACCACGATCGTCGTCCAGGAGGCGGGCGGCAGCTTCACGGGTCTGGACGGACGGCCGGGGCCGCACAGCGGCAATGCGGCGGCCTCGAACGGGATCCTGCACGAGGAGCTTCTCGGCTATCTCAACCAGCGCTACTGATATGGGCTACTGATACAGGCCGCTGATACCGGCCGACTGCTTGCTATCGGCTCGGCTACTTGCTGTCGGCTGGCTTGCCGCCGACTGCTTGCCACCGACCACTCACCGCTGACTGCCGCTGACTGCCTCGCCGACCGCGCCCACGGCCGACGCCCCCCAAGAGGCGTTTGTCGGTTTTCCGCGCGCCCCCGCCCTCGCCTCCCGCGCCCCCTTGTTGACCGGGGACAAGAGTGTCACTCTGAAAGTCCCCCCACTTGTGAACTTGTGAATTGTTTCTCACAAGGTCCCCCGACGGCCGGAGGGGCCTACGAGACGGTTCGCCTAGGAGGTGTCCCCGCCCCATGCTCGTCCGTGACGCCATGAGTTCGGTGGTACTGACCATCGGGCCCACGCATACGCTCCGCCAGGCGGCCCGGCTGATGTCGGCCCGCCGCGTCGGTGCCGCCGTCGTCCTCGACCCCGACCACTGCGGTATCGGCATTCTCACCGAACGCGACATCCTGAACTCGGTCGGTGCGGGCCAGAGCCCCGACACCGAGACCGCCTGCACCCACACCACCAACGATGTCGTCTTCGCCGCGCCGTCCTGGACGCTGGACGAAGCCGCCGCGGCGATGTCGAGCGGCGGATTCCGCCATCTGATCGTGCTGAACGACCATGAGCCGGTCGGCATCGTGTCCGTACGCGACATCATCCGCTGCTGGGCGCCGGACCGGCGCGAGGCCGCGGTCCTGGCCGGCTGACGCGCCCGGCCTGCCGACGCGCCGTCCCGGTTGCCGGGATACGGGTACGGGGGGGTACGGGCGCACGGCAGAAGGGGCCGGATCCCGAAGGACCCGGCCCCGTTCCGTTCCGGCAAGAGACCTCAGCCGCGGAGGGCCTGGACCGCGGTTTCCAGGCGCTTGCCGAAGTCACCGTCCGCCTGGCGGAAGTTGTTCACCGCGCGCTCGGCGATGTCGTCGCGTGACACCTTGGAGATGAAGCCGGCCAGATTCTCGATCAGCCGCCTCTTCTCGTCCTCGGACATCAGACGGTAGAGATCGCCGGCCTGGACGAAGTCGTTGTCCTCGGCGTGGCTCGGCGCCTCGTGGTTGCCGGTGGCGCCGCTCACCGCGACCGGCTGCCAGAGCGGCTTGTCCGTCTGGAACGGGCCGCCGAAGCTGTTCGGCTCATAGTTCTTCGCGCCCTTGTGGCGGCCGTCGTACAGGAAGCCGTCCCGGCTGTGGTTGCGCGCCTCGGTGGCGTGCGGGCGGTTCACCGGCAGATGGTCGGCGTTGATGCCGACGCGGTAGCGGTGGGCGTCGCCGTACGCGAAGAGCCGGCCCTGGAGCATCTTGTCCGGGGACGGACCGATGCCCGGCACGAAGTGCGCCGGCGAGAAGATGGACTGCTCGACCTCGGCGAAGATGTTCTCCGGGTTGCGGTTCAGCTCCAGCCTGCCGATCTCGACCGGCGGGTAGTCCTCGTGCGGCCAGACCTTGGTCAGGTCGAACGGGTTGAAGCGGTACGTCGCCGCGTCGGCCGCCGGCATGATCTGCACCTGCACCGTCCAGGACGGGAAGTCACCGCGCTCGATGGACTCGCGCAGATCGCGCTGGTGCGAGTCCGGGTCCTCGCCCGCGAGCACCGCGGCCTCGGCCGAGGTCAGGTTCTTGATGCCCTGGTCGGTCTTGAAGTGGTACTTGACCCAGAAGACCTCGCCGGCCTCGTTGCTCCACTGGTACGTGTGCGAGCCGTACCCGTTCATGTGGCGCAGCGTCGCCGGGATGCCGCGGTCGCCGAAGAGCCAGGTCACCTGGTGGGTGGACTCGGGCGACAGACCCCAGAAGTCCCAGACGTTGTCCGCCTCCTGCGAGCCGGTGTACGGGTCGCGCTTCTGGGTGTGGATGAAGTCGGGGAACTTGATGGCGTCCTTGATGAAGAACACCGGCGTGTTGTTGCCGACGAGGTCGTAGTTGCCGTCCTCGGTGTAGAACTTCAGGGCGAAACCGCGCGGGTCGCGCACCGCGTCGGCCGAGCCGAGGCTGCCCGCGACGGTGGAGAAGCGCAGAAACGTCTCGGTCTGCTTGCCGACCTCGGAGAGGAACTTCGCGCGCGTCCACTGGGTGACATCGCGGGTCACCGTGAACGTGCCGTACGCACCGGCGCCCCGCGCGTGCACGATGCGCTCCGGAATGCGCTCACGGTTGAAGTGCGCGAGCTTCTCCAGCAGCGCCTGGTCCTGGACCAGCACGGGACCACCGACACCCGCGCTCTCGCTGTTCTGGTTGTCGGCGACCGGTGCCCCGGCCTCCGTGGTGAGCGGTCCCTGCGTCACGTGCGCCTCCTGCGTCATCTGCCGCCAGTCCTGTCCCTTGGCGTGTACCGTGACCGATCCTACGATGGACTTTGTCTAAGTCAAGCATCCATCCAAAGTCATACACGCCCCGTGTCTGACCCCCCTCACTGTTAGGCTTGTCGTCATGAGTGACCTGTTGGAACGGCTTCGCGGACGCGGCTGGCGCATGACGGCGCAGCGGCGTGTCGTCGCCGAGGTCCTCGACGGGGACCATGTCCACCTCACGGCCGACGAGGTGCACGCGCGCGCCGTCGCACGACTGCCGGAGATCTCCAGGGCGACCGTCTACAACACTCTGGGCGAGATGGTCATGCTCGGCGAGGTGCTGGAGGTCTCCACGGACCGCCGTGCCAAGCGGTACGACCCGAACGCGCACCGGCCGCACCACCATCTGGTCTGCGCCCGGTGCGGCACGATCCGCGATGTCCGGCCCACGGGCGATCCGCTGGCCGATCTGCCGGACGCGGAGCGCTTCGGCTTCACGGTGTCGGACGTCGAGGTGACCTACAGAGGCACCTGTCCGGACTGCGCCTCCGCCTGAGAACTCGCCGGAGAACGCCCACGCCCGAGGCCCCGGGCCCAAAAACTCGTGAGGGCCCGAGAAACCCGTGAGGCCCGGAACTCTTTCGAGTTCCGGGCCTCAGGTTTCAGTAGCGGGGACAGGATTTGAACCTGCGACCTCTGGGTTATGAGCCCAGCGAGCTACCGAGCTGCTCCACCCCGCGTCGGTGAACGCAACATTACGTCACGCCCGCCGAGCGGTGCAAATCCCTTACGGGTCAGGCCGTCAGCTCCTGGTGGAGCGCCTCGCGCAGCCGTGCCGCGCGCTCCGCCACCTCGGCCGGGCCCAGCTCGACGGCGCGCGCGCACCAGCGCTGGCCCTCGGTCAGCTCGCCCCGGCGCGCGGCGAGCAGCGCCAGCCGCAGCGCGGCCCGGCCGTGCCCGTCCCGCGCGGCCCGCCCCCACCACTGAGCGGCCTCCCGCTCACCGCCCTCGCGCGCGAGGAGCAGTCCCAGATTGAACGCGCCGTTGCGGCTGCCCGCCTCGGCGGCCGACCGGTACCAGCGCGCGGCGTCCTCGATGTCCCCACGGGCGGCGGCGAGCATGCCGACGCGCACCTGGGCCCTGCGGTGCCCCTGCTCGGCGGCCCGCTCGTACCACTGCTCGCACTCGCTCTTCACCGTGTGCGGCTCACCGAGCGCGGGCGGTCCGGGCGGCGGCCTGCGCGAGTCGAGCAGGGTGGCCAGCCGGAACGCTGCCTCGGCGCTGCCGCCGCCGGCCGCGCAGCGGAGATGGCGCTCGGCCGACCGCTCGTCGCCGTCCCGGAGGCAGGCGATACCGACCTGGAGGGCCGCCTCGGTGTGACCCGCGGCGGCGGCCCGCTCGTACCAGCGCAGGGCCGTACGGTCGTCCCCGCGGCCCGCGTGCAGGATGCCCAGGTTGAACGCGGCGTCCACGCTGCCCGCCTCGGCGGCCTTGGAGAACCAGGGCTCGGCCCCCGTCGCGTCGTCGGCCTGGAGGAGCAGTACGGCGAGCGCGTTGGCGGCCTCGCGGTGGCCCGCGTAGGCGGCGCGGCGATACCACTGCTCGGCCTGGACGGTACGGTCCTGGGCGGCACAGAGCAGCCCGAGGTTGTACGCGCCGTTGACATCGCCCGCGTCCATCGCGGCGCGGTACCAGCGCTCGGCGGTCTGCGGCTCGCCGTGGGCGGCGTGCAGCGCGCCGAGGGCGTTGGCGGCGTTGCCGTCGCCCTCCTGCGCGGCGCGCAGCCACCAGATGGCGGCGCTCTCCTCGTCACCGGCGTCACGCAGCAGGAAGCCGAGGGCGCAGGCGGCCCGTGCCTCGCCGTCCTTGGCGGAGGTCAGATACCAGCGGCCGGCCTCCTTCAGCTCACCGCGCTTCTCCAGGATCGCGCCGAGATTCAGGGCAGCCTTGCGATGGCCGCGTGCGGCGGCCTGCCGGTACCACTGGGCGGCCTCGCCGAGGAGCGACGACGGGGAGGCCGCGGGCGCTTCGGTGTCCGCGCCCACGCCCACGGCCATGCCCGCGCCGGTGCCCGTACGCAGACGCGCGCCCGTGCTCGTACCCGTGTCGACGCTGATTCGGGGGCCGCCCCTGCCCGTTCCGGTCCGGTGGCTTCCCGTGACGCCGCGGCGGACCGCTCCGGCGGCACCGCGATGGACCGCCCCGGCGCGCGCCGCCTCGCGGGCGCGCCGCTCCAGGGCCCTGGCCAGCCGGTACGACGCCTCGCGGTGGCCCTGCTCGGCGGCGGCCCGCAGCCACTGCTCGGCCCCGGTGTCGCCGCGGTGCTCCAGCAGATCGGCGAGGGCATACGCGCCGAGGGCATGCCCCTGCTCGGCGGACTGGCGCAGCCAGTACTCCGCGGCCGGCTCGTCGCCCAGCTCACGGTGGTGGCGGCCGAGCGCGTGGGCCGCGGCGGCGGATCCGGCGACGGCGGCGACACGCCACCAGCCGGCCGCCTCCTCCGGGTAGCCGCGCTGATGGAGCAGCACGCCCAGATTGTTGGCGGCGGCACGGTCGCCCTCGGCGGTCGCGGCCCGCAGATACCGCTCGGCTCCGTCGAGGTCGCCGCGGCGCAGCAGCAGGGCGCCGAGCACGCTCATCGACGCGATGTCGCCGGCGTCGGCCGCGCGGCGATGACGCGCCTCGGTCTCGGCGTCGGATGTCTCCTCCGCGCCGGCCGCCTTCGGGGCGTCGGCGGCAGCAAGAGAATCCGCGGCGTTCGCGGTGTCGGCCGCGTCCGCCGCATGACGCTGCACAAACCGCCCTGTCTCCAACAGAGTTGTCCTATCCCCCATAATTTCCATCGTCGCACCACCTGCCACCCGCGTACAGCAGGTATATCGCGACCCACAAGGTCACTTCAGCGTTTTGTCGACATGCCCACAGAGAGACAAGTCAAACACGCTCGGGCGCAACTCCCACGCCTTGAAACGCAGTTCGATCGGATGCGGTTGCCGGACATACGACAAGGGCCCGGATCCTGTTGGATCCGGGCCCTTGACTTCGCGTAGCGGGGACAGGATTTGAACCTGCGACCTCTGGGTTATGAGCCCAGCGAGCTACCGAGCTGCTCCACCCCGCGTCGTTGTGTCCCAACCGTACCACGGGGTGGAGTGATGCCTGCTCAGCCGCTGTTGCCGCTCCCATCCTCGGCCCCGCCGCCGACCTCGGCCCCGGCGCCACCCGCGGCGGCGGCCCGCTGAAGAGCGTCCTGCAAGGCTTCCTGCGCCTTGCCGTACGCCGTCCAGTCCTGCTCCTTGAGCGCCGCCTCGCCGTCGTCGTACGCCTTCTGCGCGTCCGCGATGGCCTGCTGGAGCGCCGAGTCACCGGTCGCCGGCGGCGGGTTGGTCTCGCCGGTCGGTGGCGGTGTCGTCGCTGGCGGCTCGGAACTCTCCTCGCCGAACACGGCGTTGAGCGCCTCGGACAGGCTGTCCTTGAAGACGGGCTTGCCTCCGTAGGAGACGGCCACCTTCTTCAGCAGCGGGTAGTTGGCGCTGCCGCCGCGCGCGTACACGGGCTCGATGTAGAGGAAGCCGCCTTCGAGCGGAACGGTGAGGAGATTGCCGTACTCGATGTCCGAGTCGGTGCCTCTCAGGTTCCTGACGAACTCGGCGACCTCGGGCACACCGTTCAGCTCGCTCTGCACCTGCTGCGGGCCCTGGACGGTCGATGTCACTCTCAGGACTCTGATCGTGCCGTAGTCCGTGCTGGTGGCGTCGGCGTCCACCGCCATGAACGCGCCCAGGTTCGGGCGCCCGTTGGGCGTGAACGTGGTCGTCAGCGAGAACTTCTGATCGTCCTGACCGGGCATCTTGAGGCTCAGATAGTACGGCGGGACCGCACTGCTGTCCTTGTTCGTCGGGTCGTTCGGCACCTGCCACGCGTCACTGCCGCTGTAGAACTGCGCGGGGTTGGTGACGTGGTAGCGGGTGAGCAGCTCGCGCTGCACCTTGAACATGTCCTGCGGATAGCGGAGATGGGCCAGCAGCTCGGGCTTGATCTGGTCCCGCGCCTTCACCGTGCCGGGGAAGGCCTTCATCCAGGTCTTGAGGACCGGGTCCTCGGTGTCCCACTGGTACAGGTTGACCGTGCCGTCATAGGCGTCGACGGTGGCCTTCACCGAATTCCGGATGTAGTTGACCTGGTTCTGCTGGGCGACGACCGCGCGCTGGTTGTCGGTCAGCGAGTCCTCGGTGGTGTCGCCGAGCGTCGTACGGGACGCGTACGGATAGCCGTTCGTCGTCGTGTACGCGTCGATGATCCACTTGATACGGCCGTCGACCACCGCGGGATAGGCGTCGCCGTCGATGGTCAGCCAGGGCGCGACCGCCTCGACGCGCTCCTTGGGCGTGCGGTTGTAGAGGATCCGCGAACCGTCGCCGATCGCGCCGGAGTAGACCATCTGCGGCTCGCTGAAGGCCACCGCGTACGCCGCGCGGTTCAGCGGATTGGAGAGATCGACTCCGCTCCTGCCCGCGTAGCTGGTGGTCTTCTCGCCGTTCTTCTCGTAGTCCAGCTCCTTCTGCGGGCCGCCCACGATCGAGTACTGCTCGGTCTTCTCGCCGTAGTAGATCCGCTGCTCGTACCCGCCGAGCCGGCCGGACGTCGGCAGTCCCGACTCGGTGAAGTCGGGGGCGCCGACCGTGCCCTGGTTCTCGTCCGTCACCGTGTTGGTGCCCTTGGACGCGATCACTCCGTACCCGTGCGTGTACGTGAAGTGGTCGTTGATCCAGTTGCGCTTCGGGATACCCGTGATGTTCAGCTCGCGCAGACCGACCACCGTGTCCTGCGGCTTGCCGTCGGTGCCGGTGTACCGGTCGACGTCCAGCGTGGCAGGGAACTGGTAGTACTTACGCTCCTGCTGGAGCTGCTGGAACGCGGGCGAGACCACATTGGGGTCGACCAGCCGGTAGCTGGCGGCGGAGTCGGCCGCCTTGCGCTGGTCGGACTTCTTCTCGGGGTCGCCCTTGCCGCCGTAGTCCTGCACATCGGCGTCGTCGATGCCGTACGCCGCGCGCGTCGCGTCGATGTTCTTCTTGATGTACGGCGCTTCCTTGGCCTGCTCGTTCGGCTGGACCTGGAACTTCTGCACGATCGCCGGGTAGAGGCCGCCGATCAGGATCGCCGACAGCACCATCAGACCGAAGCCGATCATCGGAAGCTGCCATGTGCGCCGCCAGAGCGTCGCGAAGAACAGCAGGGCGCAGATGACCGCGATGAAGAAGAGGATCGTCTTCGCCGGGAGATAGGCGTTGGCGTCGACATACCGCAGCCCGGTCCAGTTCCCCGCCGCCTTGAAGTCGCTGGACTTCACGGCCAGGCCGTACCGGTCGAGCCAGTACGCCACGGCCTTGAGCGAGACGAAGACACCGATCAGCACGGAGAGATGGCCGGTGGCGGCGCCCGTCGCGCGCGCGCCCGGGCTGGTGATCCGCAGCCCTCCGTAGAGATAGTGGGTCAGCGCGGCGGCGATCAGGGACAGCACCGCGGCGGCGAAGCCGAAGGCGAGCAGGAAGCGGAACCACGGAAGATCGAACGCGTAGAACGACACGTCCATCTTGAACTCGGGGTCCTTCTGCCCGAACGGCACTCCGTTGACCCACATCAGCCAGGTGCGCCACTGGCCGGAGGCGGAGGCGCCGGAGATCAGCCCGACCAGCGCGGTGATCGCCAGGAGCACCCATTTCTTGTACGGGGCGATCCCCATCCGGTACCGGTCGAGGTTCTGCTGCTCCATGGACATCGCGCTCAGCGGCGGACGGAGCCGGTGCGCCAGCCAGATGTTCAGGCCGACGGCGAGGGCCATCACCAGCCCGAAGACGGCGAACAGGCCGACCTTGGTCCAGAGCGTGGTGGTGAAAACCGATGAATATCTCACCGAGCGGTACCAGAGCCAGTCGGTCCAGAACCCTGCGAACATGACGAAGAGCATGGCCAGCACGGCCAGCACCCCCAGCGTCATGAGCAGGGTCCGGGCGCGACGGGACGGCCGGCCCACTCTGATCCGTGGCCCGGTCGGGCCTCCGCCGCGGTCCGGCATCTGGAAAGCCAACGTGCGCACCTCGAAGTTCGCGGTCGTGTGTCTCAGCGGGTCAGGTGTCCCACTGGGTAAAGCTGGGCCCCGCGATCGTAAGGGCCCACTCATGCAACTTACTGAGGCTTTACCTAGTTCCCACACCGGGGTCCGGAGGAGGCAGGATATTGGCCATGTCCAATGTCACTCCCTCAGGCACTCCCATGGCCGCCGGCCCGCTGACCCGCGCGGTGCTCGAAATCGACGAGTACGCGTCGGGGCTCGGCTGGGACCAGCCCGCCCGGCTCTTCGCGCTCGTCGACACCGCGCGGCTCCGCACCGACGAACCGGAGCTGGCGGCCCAGCTCGGGCTCGACGACGGCGGGTCCGTCGCGCCGCTCACCCCGATCGAACAGGACGAGATCCCGTCCGGCACCGCGCTGGACGAGTTCCTCGCCACCATCGCGTGGCCCGGGGCGGTGACGGGCTGCGCGCTGACGGTGGAGCGGCTGATGCTGCCGCCGTCGGCGGAGGCGTCCGTACCGGACGGGCTCGACGACGCCGCGCTCGCGTCGTGGGTCTCCGCCCATCCGGACCGTCAGGAGGTACGGATGACGGTCGCCGTGCTGCGTGACGGCGCCCGCGAGTCGGCGCTGCGGCTGCGCGAGAAGGACTCGCCGAGCGAGGTGCTCACCGGGTCGGGGCTGGTGCCGGGACTGGCGGAGGCGTTGGCGGCGACTTTCGAGGCGTAGGGTCCTTCGTTCGGGTCCGGCGAGCCCGGCCGGACCCGAACGAGAAGCCGTAGCCCGGGGGCAGGCCCGTCCGAGGTGTGATCCGGGCCTGCCCGATGTGATCGGGGCCGGGCCGGTGTGGCCCGGGCGGGGTCCGGGGCGGTGCGGTGTGATCCGGGCCTGCTTCGGGCCCGGTCCGAGTCGGTCCGGGCCCGGTCTGTCCTGCGTACCGGGGCCGGTCAGCCTGCCGAGCAGGTCGGCAGGCCGCCCGTGTCGCCGTTGCGAATCCTGTTCAGCGACTTCCTGGCGTCGTCGATGGTCTTCACCTTGACGAGGGTGAGGCCGTCGGGGACGTCGGAGGCCGCCGCCGCGCAGTTCTGCTCCGGGGTGAGGAAGTACTCGGCGCCCGCGCCGCGCGCGCCGACCAGTTTCATCTCGATGCCCCCGATGGGCCCGACCTGTCCCTCGTCGTCGATCGTGCCCGTACCGGCGACGAACTTGCCGCCCGTGAGCGGGCCGGGCGTGAGTTTGTCGACAATGCCGAGCGCGAACATCAGCCCGGCGCTGGGCCCGCCCACATCCGCGAGCTTGATGTCGACGTTGAACGGGAAGGTGTGGTCGGTCCCGGCCTGGATGCCGACGACCGCCCGGCCGCCGTCCTCGGCCTTCTGCGTGGTCACCGTGACCCGCTCGATACCCTCGGGCTCCTTGCCCGCCTTCTCCGCCGCCTTGGCGTCAGCGGCGGGGACGATGCTGAAGACGACGTCCTCGCCGGGCTTGTGCTTGGTGACGAGCCGGGCGACATCGGCAGGCTGGCGCACCGGCGAACCGTCCACCTGCTTGATCACATCGCCCGCGTGGAGCGTGCCCTCGGCGGCTCCGTCCTTGATGACGGAGGAGACGACGGTCCGCGAGGAGACCGGGATGTCCAGTTCCTTCAGGGCGGCCACCTTGGCGCTCTCCTGGGACTGGCTGAACTCCTCGGCGTTCTCCTGGGTGGACTGCTCCTCGGTCTTGCCGTCCGGATACAGGGTGTCGTGCGGCACCACGACACTGTCGTGTGCCAGCCAGCCGTACACCGCCTCGACGATGTTCATTTTGTAGTCCGCACCGGTGACCCTGACCGTCGTCATATTGAGATGGCCCGAGGTCGGATAGGTGTCGTGACCGGAGATCTGGAGTACCGGTTCTCCACCCGCTTCGCCGAGGGTGTTCACCGTCGGTCCGGGGCTCATTTCCGAGTACGGCACTGTGATGAGCACACCCGCGCAGAGCAGCGCGATAAGGACGAGGGTGGAGGCGAGCATCGTCGCGGTGCGGCGTGGCATGGAACGACAGTACGGTAAGGGTCCCTCTGTGCACCGCTGGGGCCGTCCGTACGGGGCTGCGCGGGGATCGCGTAGCGAATGCGTACGGGCGGCTTGCGCGGCTGCCGGTGTCAGAACCGGCCCGAACCGGAGTGCGCCCTCTCCATCGCGTCGCGGAACCGGGCGTACCCGTTCAGCTCGGCTATGTCCCCGATGGTTCGATCCCTTGAGGCCCAGCTTCCCCATATCGCCGCGCCTATCGCGGCGAAAAGCGGAATCAGCAACCAGGCTAGTACGGCCATACCGACCTCCCGACCTACATGAGCGTCCGCAAACTGACCGATCAGCAGATTAACCATCTGCTGAGACAACGCTGCTGGCAGGGGTGCGGTTACGCAAATCGGGCCGTCCACGACTGACCAGGTTTCAGAACCACCGCGCCTCTTGAAGAAGCGCTCTCAGGGAGTGCCGGGCCGCTATGCGCCGACCCATTCCTCCGTGCCGTCCGAGAACTTCTGGTGCTTCCAGATCGGCACCTCGTGCTTGAGGTCGTCGATCAGCCTGCGGCAGGCCTCGAACGCCTCGCCCCGGTGCGGGCAGGAGACCGCGACGACGACCGCCAGATCTCCGACCTCCAGATCGCCCACTCGGTGGACGGCGGCCAGCGCGCGCACCGGATAGTCGGCGGCGACCTTCTCCGCGACACGGCGCAGTTCCGCCTCGGCGGTTGGGTGGCACGAATAGCCGAGGGTGTCCACATCGGCGCCCCCGTCGTGGTTGCGCACCGTACCGACGAAGAGCGCCGTACCGCCCGCGGCGTCGTCCCCGACCGCGCGGAACACCTCGTCGACGGTGAGAGGGGTGTCGCGGATCGCCAGCAGCCGGACGGGGTCCTGCGCCGCCTGCTCGCCCGGGTGGGAATGCGTGCTCGCCATGGGCCCATCGTGCCGTACACCACTGACATCCCGGAACGGCGCCTCCGGTCCTGCGGCCTCCCGACCGGGTCCGTACAGCTCGACGGGGCAGTGCGGCTCGACGGGTCAGTACGGCATCGCGGAGCCTCGTACGGCCCATGGCACCGCGTTCCTCACCGTCCCCGGCGTGCCTTGCGGGCCCGTCGTACCAGTGCCGCCGTACCGAGCAGCGCCACCGTCGCGCCCGCTGCGCCCGCCGCCGTGGCGTCCTTGCGGCCGAGCCTGCGGCCCACGACCGTGTGCCGGCCCTCGACCTCCTCCAGCAGCGCGGCGAGCACCGCCTCATTGGTCCACCTGGGCCGCCAGCCCGCGTCGTGGAGCCTGCTCACGCTGACCACCCAGGGGTGCATGGTGTACGCGAGGTCGCCCGCCGGAGAGGGCGTGAGACCGATCCTGTGCAGCCTCGCGGCGGCCCCCAGGGCGACCGCGGAGGGCAGCTCCATCCGGCGGATGCCGCTCAGCTCCTCGACCTCCTCCTGTTCGAGCCAGCCGTCGCAGCCGACCGCGAACTCCCCGTCCGCCTTTTCGAGCGCGGCGTACTCCAGGGCGCTGACCAGGTCCTCGACATGGCAGAACTGCCAGGTGGGCCGGGATCCGGCGACGACCAGCAGCCTCGGCGACTCGAAATAGCGGGTGAGGGCCGTGTCCGTACCGCCGACCAGGACGGCGGGCCGTACGACCGTCACATTCAGGCCGGGGTGCGCGCGGGGCGCGCGGCGGCCCAGCCGCTCGATCTCCAGCAGATCGCCGACGCCGGTGGCCTCGGCCGTGGCGCGCAGTTCGGCGTCCTCGGAGAGCGGGATGTCGTTGTCGGGAAGCGCGCCGTAGACCATGGCCGAGGTGCACAGCACCACCCGGTGGACACCCGCCGCGGCGGCGGCCGTGAGCACGGTCTGGGTGCCGCGCACGTTGTACGCCGTACGGGCGGCGGGGTCGGTCTCCAGATCGAGGTCGAGCGCCAGATGCACCACCACGTCCGCGCCGCGCAGCTTCTCCGCGATGGCCGGGTCGCGGACGTCCAGGATGTGCCACTGCGCCTCGGAGACCTCGCCTCTGCGCTCGTCGATGGCGATGACCTGCTTGATCTCCTCGGAGGCGGCGAGGCACCGGGTGAGCAGACCGCCGACGCCCGAGGCGGCGCCGGTGACCGCGACGACGGGGCCGCGGGACGAGTGCGTGGACGGGCGGTTTCGCGCTGCGCGAACCTGCGGATCTGGGGAACTCACCGGGCGTCTCCAGCGGTTGTCTTCAATACGTACGTGAATGACGCGTACGTACCAGGTGACGTCCATCCTGCCGCAGGCCACAGGCCGGCGGAGCACCGAGCCCGGAAGCCGGCCGGGTGTCGGAGGCGGTACCACACTCGTCCGCCCGGTCCCGCTTAGGCTGGGTGGTGTAGTCGGGCAGTCGCCGCCGGCGGACGCCGGTGGCCCTACGAGCCGAGGAACCCCGTGAGTGACACACCATTCGGATTCGGCCTTCCGCCGGAGGAGCCGGAGGACGGCGACGGCAAGAAGAAGGACCCTGCCGGAGGTGGTCAGGGTGCCGGTGGTCAGGGCGGTCCCGGCAACCCCTTCGGCAATTTCGGGTTCGGGCTGCCGAGCGGCGCGGGCGGTGCGGACAATCCGTTCGCCGCGATGTTCGGTTCGCTCAACCCCAGTGATCTGGGCGCGGCCTTCCAGCAGCTCGGCCAGATGCTCAGCTATGAGGGCGGCCCTGTCAACTGGGACATGGCCAAGCAGATCGCCCGCCAGACGGTCGCGCAGGGCACCCCGGACGGCACGAAGGACGCGAGTGTCGGCCCCTCGGAGCGCGCCTCGGTCCAGGAGGCGGTGCGGCTGGCCGATCTGTGGCTGGACGGCGTCACCTCCCTGCCCTCGGGCGCGAACACCGCGGTGGCGTGGAGCCGTGCCGAGTGGGTCGAGGCGACACTGCCCGCGTGGCAGCAGCTCGTCGACCCGGTGGCGGAGCGGGTGGGCACGGCCATGGGCGAGGTGCTCCCCGAGGAGATGCAGTCCGTGGCGGGCCCGCTGATCGGCATGATGCGCTCGATGGGCGGCGCGATGTTCGGCCAGCAGATCGGGCAGGCCGTGGGCGTGCTGGCGGGTGAGGTGGTGGGCTCGACGGACATCGGGCTGCCGCTCGGCCCGGCCGGCAAGGCCGCGCTCCTCCCGCTGAACATCGAGGCGTTCAGCAAGGACCTCGGTGTGCCCAAGGACGAGATCCGGCTGTATCTGGCCCTGCGCGAGGCCGCCCACCAGCGGCTCTTCGCCCATGTGCCCTGGCTGCGGTCGCACATGTTCGGCGCGGTCGAGGGCTATGCCCGTGGGATCAAGGTCGACACCACCAAGCTGGAGGACGTGGTCGGCCAGTTCGACCCCACGCATCCCGAGGAGTTGCAGGAAGCGCTCCAGCAGGGCATGTTCCAGCCGGAGGACACACCCGAGCAGAAGGCCGCGCTGGCCCGTCTCGAAACGGCCCTCGCGCTGGTCGAGGGCTGGGTGGACGCGGTGGTGCACGAGGCGGCCAAGAGCAGGCTCACGGGCGCCGACGCGCTCCGCGAGACGCTGCGCAGACGCCGTGCCTCCGGTGGCCCCGCCGAGCAGACCTTCGCCACCCTGATCGGCCTGCATCTGCGGCCGCGCCGGCTGCGGGACGCCGCGCGCCTGTGGGCATCGCTCACGGACGCGCGCGGGGCCGACGGGCGTGACCGGCTGTGGGAGCACCCGGACATGCTGCCGACGGCCTCGGATCTGGACGACCCGGACGGCTTCGTCCATCACGAGCAGTTGGACTTCTCCGAGCTGGACAAGATGCTCGGCGAGGCCGCGGACGAACCGGACGGCAAAGGCGGCAAGGGCGGCCGAGGCGGCAAGGACGACACCGACCAGTGAGCCTGCACGACGACGCCGCCCTCGTACTGAAGACATACGAGAACCGGTACGAGGGCCAGGAGGAGCTGCGCGGACTCTATCTGGATCATCTCGCCGCCCACCCGGACGCGATGTGGAAGGCCTGTACGGCGGGCCATCTCACCGCCAGCGCGCTGGTGATCGATCCGGCGCGGGGCCGGGTGCTGCTCACCCTGCACAAGAAGCTCGGCATGTGGCTCCAGATGGGCGGCCACTGCGAGCCCGGTGACCGGACGCTGGAGGGCGCGGCGCTGCGGGAGGCCGAGGAGGAGTCCGGGATCCCCGGTCTGACACCCCTGGCGGGCGGCCCCGTACAGCTCGACCGGCATGCCATTCCAGCCCCGTGCCACTGGCATCTGGATGTGCAGTACGCGGCGCTGGCACCGGCCGACGCGGTCGAGCGGATCAGCGAGGAGTCGCTCGACCTGCGCTGGTTCTCCTACGAGGAGGCGGCGGCGGTGGCCGACGGCTCGGTCGTACGGCTGGTGGAGCGCAGCCGGGCCGTGCTGGACGCGTAGTCCCTGTCCGGCCTTTCCGGCGGGCGGGGTGGCCGGGCCTCTTCCCTGAGGCACGGCCACCCCGTCCGTCGACGTCTCCGGAACGCCTTCCTCCGGTGCCCGGCCCCCTTCCGCGGGCGGCCGGGCCCGGCGGTCATCTGCTCCAGGCGTTGCCCTGGTTCTGGCCGTGCGCTCCGTGCTGGCCGACGCCGAACTGCGCGGCCAGGCCCTGCCCGATCTCCGCGTGCTGCGGCGGCATGACCTCACTGGGCTGCACCAGTGCGAAGCCCTGCCCCAGGAAGCTCAGCTCCCAGCCCTCGCCGGTGTCGCCGCGCCGCCTCCGTATGCCCGAGGAGTGTGTCTGCGCCTGCATCTGCACCCGTAGCGCGGAGGACCAGGCGACGACCGCGTCGGCGTCGGCGTTGACGTACTTGTCCGGCGTGACCTGCATCATCAGCGGCTGGCCCGAGGTCATCAGCGCGACCTTGCCCCGGCCGGAGACATTGAGCTGGTACTTGCCGGAGCCGGAGATGCCGTACTGGCTGTCCACCGCGACGACTTCGGTGTGCAGCGAGGAGTCCAGCGCCAGCACATAGGCGCTGTCCACCGTCATCCCCTCGTGGTCGACGTCCACGACATGGATGTACTGGGCGAGATTGGCCAGATAGACCGTGCCCTGGCCCGAGCAGCGCATCAGGTCCAGTCCCTCACCGGTGCGGGCGCGGGCCCGGCGCTGGCTCTGCGACTGGTACTCACCGTCGAAGTCGATCAGCCCCTGGTACGCGACCATCGCGCCCTTGCGGGCGAGGACATCGTCCTGACCGCTGAGCGCGACCCGCAGGAGCTGCGGGTTCTGCACCGCGTACCGCTCCTGGGTCTGCTGTTCCGTATGGGCGAAAAGCGGACTCTGCATGGTGTTCTCGCTCCCCTCAGCGCTGGATCCGCAGGCGGTCGGTGCTGTCCTCGCTGGGCTGTACGACGACGATGCCCTGGCCGGAGAAGGCCATCTGATAGGCCTCTCCGCTGCCCCGCCCGATCAGCGCGGACGCCTTCAGGCTGCGCTTGCCCTTCACCTTGAGGGCCGGGGACCAGGCGACGAGGGCGTCCGGGTCGACATAGGTCTCGTCCTCGCCCCGGCCGCAGTCGACGACGATCGGGGTACCGCGCGAGGTCAGGGCGACCCAGCCGGTCCCGGCTATCCGCACATTCCACAGGCCCTGTCCGGCGAACTTGGCCAGGCCCTTCACCCGCTCGACGCCCCACTGGAGATGGGCGTCGAAGGCCAGCACATTGGTGCCGTTGACCGAGAGCGCGTCATTGTCGAGGTTGATGACCACGACATCCGCGCCGTAGTCGGCGAGATAGAGCAGGCCGTCGCCGGAGCACTTCATCAGGGGTGTGCCTTCGCCCGTCACCCACTGGGAGGCGATCTGGCGGATGGCGGGCGGATTCGGCTCGTACTGGATGAAGCCCTCGTAGGCGACCATCGAGCCGGTGCGCGCGAAGAGGTCCTGTCCTGAGGCCATCGCGACCTTGAGCATGGCGCGGCCGTGGTTCTCCATCCGGGCCGCGACGGGGGTGGGGGCATAGCCCGCGAGCTGCTGGTTCATGGTCCGGGCTCCCTCAGACCTCGTACGGCTGGACGACGATGAAGTTGCCGGGGGCGCCCCGGAACTGGAGGTTCACGGTCTCTCCGCTGTGGCCCGGATACGCGTTGCGGCGCAGCCTGACCTGGCTGGAGATGATCACCTGGGACGCGGACGACCAGGCGACGACGGCATTGCAGTCGGCGAAGGTCGTGGGCGTGACGGGCAGGACCACCGGGGTGCCATGGGTCTTCACGACAACGGTGCCCGTGCCCTGGAAGAGCATGGTGAACAGGGCACCGCCCGGTATCCCATGGCCCTCGATCCTGCGGACCTCGTACTGGAGGGACTCGTCGAAGGCGAGGACGCTCTCCGCCGAGACGCAGATCCCGTCGCCCTGGAGCTCCACGGGATGCAGATGCGCGCCCTCCTCGGCGAGGAAGACCTGGCCGCGGCCGGTGCAGCGCATGAGCTGCATCTCCTGGCCGGTGGCGTTGCCGACGATACGGCCGGCGAAACCGGCGCCCTTGTAGCTGAAGTCGACCTTCCCCTGGTACATCACCATGCTGCCCTGGCGGGCCAGGACCGGGGTGCCGCCCATGCCGAGGTCGACCCGCATCAACTGGCCGTTCTGCGGGGTCCAGCGCTGTCCGGTGGGCAGCTCCTTGTACGGCTGGAGGGCGGCCTGAAGACCGGCGCCGCCGGGCGGCGCGCCCTGGGGAACCCCTTGCGGAACGCCGGGCTGGACGCCCATCGGGGGCCCTGGCGGCTGACCGTACGGCGCGGGCGCGGGCTGACCGTACGGGGACGGCGCTTGGGGCGCGGGCGGGACCTGCCCCGGGATCTGGCCCGGGAACTGCCCAGAGGTCTGCCCCGGGGCTTGGCCTGGGATCTGGCCTGGGACCTGGCCGAACTGCGGCTGCTGGGGCGGCTGCCCGTACGGAGCGGGCGCCGGCGGCGGTACGGTCCCGCCGGGCGGGGTCATGGGCGCGGCGATGGTCGGCGCGCCGTGCATCGGCGGGGGTGCCGGGGCGGGGGCCGGAGGTCCGGGCGGCGCCCCGAACACCGGCGCGGGCTGCGGAGCTTGGGGCGCCTGCGGGATCTGAGGCGCCTGGGGTGCGTGAGGTGCCTGGGGC
>NZ_LATD01000148.1 GCF_000981895.1 Streptomyces odonnellii
GCCAAAAGCGGACTCATCACCCTCGTCGAACACGCCCTCATGGCACGACTGCGGTAAGTCCCGCGCGGCGCACCGCCGTAGACACACGAAGGCCCCCGCACTCGAGGAGTGCGGGGGCCTTCGCTTCGTACGGCCTCGGTGGCGCTTCGCGCGCCGTCGGTGCGGCCCGGCGGCTGTCAGCCCTGCCAGCTGTGCGGGGCGCGGAAACCGGGAGTGCGCTCAAGACGGCGCCAGCCGGCCGTGGAGCGGCCGTGGTGGGCCGGGGCGTCCGTCCGGGCCGCGGCGCGGGCCATCAGGACGGCGGTGATGGCGGCCAGCTCCTCGGGGCCGGCCTGCCCCTTCTCGACGCGCAGCAGGGATTCGTTCGTGGATTCGCTCATGGAGGTCGTGTCTCCGTCTTCTCGGCGGGAGGGCGCGGGGCGCAGGATCACTGCGGGGGGTTGCCGTGCTTGCGGGACGGCAGGTCGGCATGCTTGGTACGGAGCATCGCGAGCGCGCTCGCGAGCACCTCACGGGTCTCCGCGGGGTCGATCACGTCGTCGACCAGTCCGCGCTCCGCCGCGTAGTAGGGATGCATCAGCTCTGCCTTGTACTCCTTGACCATGCGGGCACGCATGGCCTCCGAGTCCGCGGCTTCCGCGATCTGCCTGCGGAAGATGACATTGGCGGCACCCTCGGCGCCCATCACCGCGATCTCGTTCGTGGGCCAGGCGTAGGTGAGGTCGGCTCCGATGGACTGGGAGTCCATCACGATGTACGCGCCTCCGTACGCCTTGCGCAGAATCAGCGAGATCCGGGGCACGGTGGCGTTGCAGTACGCGTAGAGGAGTTTGGCACCGTGCCGGATGATCCCGCCGTGCTCCTGGTCGACGCCCGGCAGGAACCCGGGCACGTCCAGCAGCGTCACGATCGGGACATTGAAAGCGTCGCACATCTGGACAAAGCGCGCAGCTTTCTCGGACGCCTCGATGTCCAGCACCCCGGCAAGGGACTGCGGCTGGTTGGCGACGATGCCGATGACCTGTCCGTCCAGCCGGGCCAGGGCGCAGATGATGTTCCGCGCCCAGCGCTCGTGGACCTCCAGGAAGTCGCCCTCGTCAACCAGCTCCTCGATGACCTTGTGCATGTCGTACGGGCGGTTGCCGTCGGCGGGCACCAGATCGAGCAGCACGTCGGAGCGGCGGTCCACCGGGTCCTCGGAGACGACCGTGGGCGGGTTCTCGCGGTTGTTCTGCGGCAGCATCGACAGGAGGTAGCGCACCTCGGCGATGCAGGTCTCCTCGTCGTCGTACGCGAAGTGCGCGACGCCGGAGGTCTCGGCGTGCACATCGGCGCCGCCGAGGCCGTTCTGGGTGATCTCCTCGCCGGTGACCGCCTTGACGACATCCGGTCCGGTGATGAACATCTGCGAGGTCTCGCGGACCATGAACACGAAGTCGGTGAGGGCCGGGCTGTAGGCGGCGCCGCCCGCGCAGGGGCCGAGCATCACGCTGATCTGCGGAATCACCCCGCTCGCACGGGTGTTGCGCTGGAAGATCCCGCCGTAGCCGGCGAGCGCGGAGACGCCCTCCTGGATCCGGGCCCCCGCGCCGTCGTTGAGCGAGACCAGCGGGGCACCGGCCGAGATGGCCATGTCCATGATCTTGTGGATCTTGGTGGCGTGTGCCTCGCCGAGGGCGCCGCCGAAGATCCGGAAGTCATGCGCGTACACGAAGACCGTCCGGCCCTCGACCGTGCCCCAGCCGGTGATGACACCGTCCGTGTACGGCTTCTTGGCCTCCAGGCCGAAGCCGGTGGCGCGGTGCCTGCGGAGCTGCTCGACCTCCCTGAACGACCCCTCGTCGAGCAGCAGCTCGATGCGCTCACGCGCGGTCAGCTTGCCCTTGGCCTTCTGTGCCTCGGTAGCGCGGTCGCTGGGGCCCCGGCGGGCCGTCTCGCGCAGGGCGTGCAGTTCGGCCACACGCCCCCGGGCATCGGTGGGCTCGCCCGGCGTCTCGTCCACTACGGTCATGTCCCAACCCTACGAACAGCACCGCGAAAACACGCCGTAGACTCCACACAGTCTCCTGGCGGTATTCCTGGTGGGCCTGGACAGAACCCGGCACGATGCGGGGTTCCCGGACAGCAAGGTACCCCCGGCTGTTGTGGGATTCCCCTAGATGTCAGATCAACGCCACCTGGCAGCGATAGGCCTCGCAGGCCGTGCCGGGGGTGATCCTCAGCCCTAGCGTACGGCCAGCCGAGAGCACCTCGACCCCCGGGTCGACGGCCTGCACCCCGCGTACTCCCCGGTCCCAGACGACCTCCAGCGGCCGTCCGGAGCGCGGGGGTTCACTGATACGGAGCGTGGCGGTACGGCCCCGGACGACGGCCAGCACGCTCGCGGGGGCGGTCGCGGTGAGCGGTCCCGCCGTACCGGCCCGCCAGAAGTTGACGGCCGTGCAGCCGAGCGGGTGAAGCTCCACCGCCTGCCGGTCCGCGTCGTTGGCGAGGATCCGCAGCCAGTGGGGGTCGGCGGCGCGGGCCGCGAGTTCCCGCCGGGACGCACCGGGCATCAGCAGATAGGCGTAGGCCGCGTCGGCGGGATCGGTGCCGTGATCGATCCAGAGGGTCCGGTAGCGGCGATTACGCCGTTCGGGGGAACCTCCGGTGTTGATGTCGCTCCAGGCACCGGTGCGGTCCTCGGCGAGGGTCCTGAGCGGGGCGCCGCCGGGGAAGACCCAGCCGCCGTGGCCGGCCAGATGGGCCCAGCGGGGGCGTGGACCGTGATCGAGGGTGAAGGTGTCCGCGCCGCGCCCGCCCAGGTTGCGGTTGTCGACAATCGTCTCCACCGGTACCCCGTCCGCACAGGTGATTCCGGCGCCCAGACAGATGACCGCGTCGTCGGTGAAGAACCAGGACTTGCGTGCTTCGAGGGTGGAGCCGAGGCCCTTGAGATGCTGGCCGACGGCGGCGAAGGTCCCGTCGGTCACTCCGCCCACCCACCGCACGTCCGGCTTGGGTTCGCCCCACTCGCCGCCCTCCTGGTCCGCGAGCCGCCGGGTGGACACGGTCGTGCCGGGCAGGCGGTACGGGTCGACAGTGGGCCAGAACCAGTCGGTGTACTGGTCGTTGCCCCGGTCGGCGCACCACCACGACAGCATTCCGGCCCCGGTGTGCCAGCCGCGTGGATTCTCGCCGTTGCCGCACTCGTAGTGCGCGATCCGCTCGGAGGCCATGGCGAGGGCGGCGGCCCAACCGTGTCCCCGGTGCACGGCCCGGTCCATCGCGGCGAAGAGGGTGTGGCCGGCCGGTTCGGGGACGGCGGGCACGGGTGAGGCGGCGACGGTGTGCAGCCGCGCCAGATCGGCGACGTCGAACTGCGGGGCGGTGAGCACGGGCGCCACGGTGTCACGCTCGATCCAGCCCTTGACCAGCCCGGTCCAGCGCTCCCGCTCGGCGGCGGACGCCCCGCCCGCGAGCAGAGGAAGGGCCGCGATCAGCGCCTGGCCGTGGAAGTGGTCGCTCCGCAGCAGACCCCGGTCGTCACCGGCGAGCCGACCCCGGCTGACGGCACGGCCGTTGACGCAGTCCATCATCAGGCCGTTGTGGATCAGCGGTGCGAAGGCACGTTCCACGCTGTCCAGTACGTTCTGCCGGGCCGGGTCGGTGACGGCCCAGGAGGACCCGGCGAGCAGGGAGAAGAGCCGGCCGAGGCCGTCGAGCAGGACCTGTCCGTACGTCCCGGAGTAGGCGACCCAGGTGTGCTGGACGAACGAGCCGTCGGCGTAGAGGCCGTCGCCGCCGGTGACATACGGGAAGACGGGCGAGAGCGCGTCCCGGGCGAGAGCGGTCTTGGCGGGGGCCCGGCCGAGGATGCCGCGCAGGGCGACGGAGCGGCAGAGGTCGACGCGGTTGGCGCCGGTGCTGATGCCCGAGTAGTCGGCGAGGAGGGCGTCGGGGACGAAGTGGTCGACGGCCGCGCAGGCCGCCGCGCGCCGCTCCTCGGTGAGGTGCTCGTACAGCACGGCGGTGATGTCCATGAGCAGGCGGGGGCTGCCGATGCGCCACTCCCACCAGTTGCCGTAGGGGGTGGTGGCGGGGCGGTAGACGGTGGTGGCGAGATGGGCGAGCCCGCGCAGGATGTCGGCGAGGAGTGACCCGTCACCGGTGAGGCCGGTGCCGGGCTGGGCATAGGCCCGGGTCATGGTCCAGAGCCGGTCGTAGCCGCGGGTGATTCCGGCGGGCGGGTCGAAGGGGTGGCCGGGCCAGAGATGGGTGGCGGCCGGGGCCATGGACCGCCGGAGGGCTCCGGCCTGGCTGCCGGTCGCGGCGAGCCGGGAGGCATAGGGCTCGGCGGCGGGGTCGTAGCCCGTACCGAGCTGGATGCCCGCCCAGCGCAGCCGCAGCGCCTCGAACTCGTCGGCGGGAGCGGGCTGTTCGGGTACCGAGGGTACGGAGAGTACGAAGGGTACGGAGCCGAGGCCGAGGGTGCCTGCCGCAGCGGCCAGCACGGTGCGACGGGACCAGGCTGCCGGATGCGACACGGGAACCTCCGCGCTCAGGACGGGCAATCGCCGGACGGGCTCATTCAAGCCCGTCCGGCGATTGAGGACACGGCTCAGCGGGCCCGTCCGGCGGATTCAGGACACGGCCCGGCAAGCCCGTCCGGCGCTTGAGGACACGGCTGAACCGGTCAGCAGCCGCCGCAGTTGTAGTACGTGACGTCCCAGTGGTTGCCCTCGTCCGCGTAGAGGTTGCCGGCGCCGGACTGCCACTGCGGGTAGCCGTCACCCCGCGGGCCGATGTAGGTGAAGTTGTTCTTGATGTAGTTGGTGAGGCAGGTGGCCTTGGCGAAGTCGAGCTTGTAGCCGTTCCAGTGCGAGTACGTGCCGCTCGCGTGGCCCGTCTCCGTACCGCCCGTGATGTTCAGGGCGCAGCCGCTCGCGCTCTTCAGGGTCTGGGCGCCCTGGGCCGTGGCCAGGTTGAGCTGCTCGAACGACGTACAGGTCGGGTTGTTGCGGTTGGAACAGCCGCCGGAGGACGACCAGGTGATGCCGCGTGAGCTGAACATCGAGGTCGCGGTGGCGTGCGAGATCTTGGTGGCCGCCTGGGCGTCGCCGGCGGAGGTCAGAACACCGAATCCGGGGGCGAAGAGAGCGCCCAGGACCAGCGCGAACGCGGTGAGGTACGAGCGGAGCTTCATGGGGGGATTGCCTCCTGCTGGGAACCGTTGAGGTGGATGGGGCAGCGGTGCAGGTGGTAACGGAGCGGTGTAGCGGACCGATCGTGCCCGAGATCTACGCGCGTCCGCCAGGGTGCGGGGAACTCAATCGGATGACTTTGTTGAATGTTGAACCAGAGGGGTCTAAGGTGGGATCCGATTGAAGGTTTAGAACTCGTCAGTCGTACTCAGGAGGAACCATGGCCCTCTTCGGCCGCAAGAACGACAGCACCGACGCCTCGGCCACCGCCACCGTCGAGGTGGACCCGGCTCTCGCCGCGCTGACCGGCGAATACACCATCGACCCGGCCCACAGCACCATCAGCTTCACCGTCCGGCACGCGATGGTCACCAACGTCCGCGGCTCGTTCACCGAGCACGAGGGCTCGCTCAGCCTGGACGGCTCGAACCCGGCCGCCTCGACCGCCTCGATCGAGGTCTCCATCGCCAGCGTCGACACCGGGATGCCCGACCGCGACAGCCATCTGCGCAGCGCCGACTTCTTCGACGCGGAGACCTTCCCGAAGATGTCGTTCCGCTCCACCGCCGCCGAGCAGCTCGACGCCGAGACCTACCGGGTCACCGGCGATCTGACCATCAAGGACGTCACCAAGCCGGTCACCATCGACCTGGAGTTCCAGGGCTCCGCCACCGATGTGTACGGCAACGAGCGCGTCGGCTTCGAGGGCAGCGCGTCCATCCTGCGCTCCGACTGGGGCCTGACCTGGAACGCGGCGCTGGAGACCGGCGGGGTCATGGTCAGCGACAAGGTCAAGCTGAACTTCGACATCTCCGCGATCAAGAAGGCCCCCGAGGCCGCCTGAGGCCACCGGGGAGCGGGTGAGGAGACCGGCGGGGGGCAGCTTCCGGACCGGGGCTCGGCTCAGCGCCGTACGGACTCGTACGGGAGGAAGAACTCGTACGTGGCGGACTCGTACGTGGAGCCGGAGCCCCGGCCGGTCCGGGTCTGACCGGGGTCCGGGGCTGCCCGTGCCGGTACGGGTCAGAAACCGCCCCCGCCGTCGAATCCTCCGCCGCCTCCGAAGTCCCCTCCCCCGCCGAACCCGCCACCGCCGAAGTCGCCCGGGTCGTAGTTCCCACCCGAGTAGTCGCCGCCGTCGTAACCGGTGTAGTCACCGCCGCCGTAGTCCGCGGCATAGCCAGGGGTCGCCATCAGCGAACCGAGCATCGTGCCCACCAGCAGCCCCGGCAGCAGCCCGCCGCCGAAGTAGCCGCCGGCCCAGGGTCCGTACACCGGCCCTGCCTCCCAGTACGGCCGGGGGCCGCTCGCGGTCTCGACCGTACGGGCCAGCGGGTCGTCTCCGTCGGCCAGCCGTGCCGCGTCGGCCGCGCAGACCGGGACCGTACGCCGTACCCCGGCGGGCGGCGCCCACTCGGCGTCGGTGGTCGAGGGGCCGTGGCGCGGGTCGAAGAAGCAGGGCGAGCGGCGCTCCGGCAGCGGGGCGCCCTTCCTGCGCGCGTCGAGCAGGGCCAGCGAGAACCGCCCGTCCTCCAGTGCCTCCGTCACCCCGCGCACATCGTCGGGCCGCTGGGCGGAACCCATCAGTGACTTGGCCTTCTCGTACGCGTCGAGGGAGCGCTCGTAGTCGGTGCGCATCGCGTCGTCGGCGCCCGCCTCGGCCGGGTGGAAGTCGAGCCGGTCCAGCTCCTCGCCGAAGGCGGTGATGTCCTCGTCGACGACGACCCGCAGCTTCTCCAGGGCGTCCCGCTCGCGTTCGACGCGCTTGCGGCGGCTGTGGCGCGACAGGGCGTACGCGCCGGCGCCGCCCACCACGACCACGGAGCCCAGCACGATCAGTCCGGTGGACGAGCTGTCCGTACCGCCCGATCCCGTGGTGTCCCAGGAGGCCGGGGCCTGGCCGCGGATCTGCGGGAGCGCCTGGTCGACGAAGTTGTTCAGCTCGGTCGCGGCGTCGACGGAGCCGCCCGCCTTGACCGCGTCGGTGAGGTTGCGGACCGCCTGGTGGGGCAGTACGGCGGAGTCGGCGCCCGCGTTGAAGCCGTCGCCGAGCCGGATCGCGTACAGACCGGTGATGCCGGTCTCGGTCCGTACGGTGTTGAGCACGGTCGCGGCGGGGTACGCGGCGGTGTCCGGCAGGACGGCCACGAAGAGCGGCTTGTCCGCGTCCTTGATCTTCTTCGCCAGGGCCTCGGCCTCGGTGGTCGAGAGCTGGCTCCTGGCCGCCGGGTCCACATAGACGGGCCCGTGCTTGAGCGCCTCGGCGACGGTCGCGGGGCCGGTGGCGGCCTCGGCGGCGGGCGCGATTCCCAGGGCTGCGGCGGAACCTGCGAGCAGCACCCCGGACAGTGTGGAATACAGCCTCGTCCTCATACATTGACGCTACCCGAAACGCGCCAAGGTGGGGCAGGGGTGAGCAAAGGCGTAAGCGGAGCGAAAGAATTACGGCAGAAACGGCGGACCCCGGCTGATCAGGCCGCCTTGTACGCCGCCGTCAGCTTGGCCACCGCACCGGCCGGGTCTCCGGTGAGCAGCAGGTGGTCCGCCTCCGCGAAGGGCTTCGCCGAGGCGGCGGTGATGTTCCCGCCGATCTTCTGCTGGACCAGCAGCCTGGCCCGGCCCACCAGCTCCTTGGCCTGCGGCGACGAGCCGAGGCCCGCCTTCTGGAGCACCGTGGCCGCGACCCCGATCGCCGCGAGCGTCAACTGCCCGCCGCCGGGCGGCCGCTCAAGGGTGGTCAACCCCCAGCCGTACGGGAACTGCGGGTCGTAGGAGGCGTCACCGACATTGATCGGCAGCGACTCGACCGACTTGGGCCAGGTCCGCGGGAGCTGTCCGGTGAACGCCCGCCTGCCGTAGAGGACATCGGCGACCCCGTCGCCCTCGCTGCCCGGCAGCCAGCTCGCCACCAGCGCGTCGATCTCGCCGAGCCGGTCACCGATGAGCAGCGGCCGGCCGGAGACGATCAGGACGGCGCACTTCATGGCCGCGCAGACCGTGTCGACGGCCTTCTTGTCCTCGGCGGACAGCTCCAGGTCATGGCCGTTGCCGACATCGCCCTGCCCCTCGGCGTACGGCTTCTCGCCGACGACGACCACCCCGACATCGTGTCCGGCGGTGGGCGCGGTTGCGTCCCGCGAGTAGGTCAGGGAGCCGGGCGCGGCCTTCCGCATGCCCTCCAGGATGGTCGTCCCGATGGTGGTCGGTCCGGAGCCGCCCTGCCAGGTGATGGTCCAGCCGCCCATCTGGTTGCCCAGGTCATCGGCGTTGGAGCCCGCCACGTACACCTTCTGCGACGGCTTGAGCGGCAGGACCGCGCCGTCGTTCTTCAGCAGCACCTGCGACTTGGCCGCCGCCTCGCGGGCCACCGCCCGGTGCGCGGGCGAGCCGATCTGGGGCAGATTGGTGGTGTCGGCGTAAGGCTTCTCGAACAGGCCGAGCCGGAACTTCTGCTCCAGGATCCGGGAGACCGCGTCATCGATCCGGGCCCGGCTGATCCGCCCGGCCGTGGCCTCGGCCTGGAGGATCGACGTGAAGTCCTTGTAGGCGGTCGGGACCATGATCATGTCGAGCCCGGCGTTGATGGACGTACGCACATCGCTCGGGTAGTCGCCGGGGATCTGGTCGATCGCCTGCCAGTCGCTGACGACGAAGCCCTTGAAGCCCAGCCGGTTCTTGAGCACCCCGTTGATCATGGCGCCGTCCGCGTGCATCTTGATCGCGGGCCGGCCCTCGTCGGTGATCTCCAGCGAGGAGTACGAGGCCATGACCGCGCCCACGCCCCGCCGCACCGCGTCCTTGAAGGGCGCGAGATGGATGGTCTCCAGCTCTTTCCTGGTGACCTTGGTGACGCCCTGGTCGATGGTGTACGAACCGGTCGTGGACGAGCCGTACTGGGTGCCGCCGTCGCCCACGAAGTGCTTGGCCGTCGCCAGCACCTTGTCGTTGCGGTCCAGTTGGGCGCCGGACGCCGTGCCCTGGAGGCCGTTGATGATCCTGGCCATGGAGACGACCAGCGCCGGGTCCTCGCCGAAGGACTCGTACGTACGGCCCCAGCGCTCGTCCCTGGCCACACAGAGGCAGGGCGCGAAGTCCCACGGGATGCCGGTGGCCCGTACCTCCTTGGCCGTGACCGCGCCGGTGCGCTCCGTCAGCGCGGGATCGCGGGCCGCGCCGAGGCCGATGTTGTGCGGCATGATCGTCGCGCCGACGACATTGTTGTGGCCGTGCACCGCGTCCACGCCGTAGATCAGCGGGATCTGGAAGCGGGTGGCCCGGGCCCTGAGCTGGTAGGCGTCGATCATCCTCGCCCAGGCCTCGGGGGTGTTGGGGGTCGGTACGGACCCGCCGCCGGAGAGCAGGGAGCCGAGGGCGTATGTGGCGATGTCGCTCTGGGAGGTGAGCGCGCTGCGCTCGGCCTGGGTCATCTGGCCGGCCTTCTCGGCGAGCGAGAGCCGGGGCAGGAGGTCGGCGACCCGCTCCCGCACCGGCAGCGTGGGGTCGAGATACGGCAGGCCGTGGGCGTCGATCACCACCTGTGGGGTCTCGGCCGGGGCCCTGGCGCCCTCGACGGTGAGGGCCAACGGAATGATTTCCGCGTTCTCGCCCGCGCGGTCCTTCAGGGTGGGGACCTCAACGAGCCGGGAGGTGCCGGAGGGGGTGCCGGCCGGGAAGGTGAGCGTGCCGGAGACGGGCGTGTAGTCCTTCGCCGCCTCCGCCGTACCGCCTTCGGTGGTGTAACCGACGGTCACCGGCTCTTCGAGCGGAGCCGCACCGGTCGTCGCGACCGAGATCCGGACCTTGGCGGTGGCACCCTCCTCGACCGGGTACACGGCCGCGTCCGTGACGACGCCCGCGGCCGGACCGGGGTCGCCCGTGCCGTACAGCTCCACGCCGTCCATGGCGAACCGGCCCGCCTCGCCCGGTGGCAGGGTCAGCGCGTACCCCCACACTCCGGTGAGCCCGAGGACCTGGTCGATCCCGCCGACCGGCTGGTAGTCGGTGCGGTACGTGAAGTCGGTGAAGGGGATCTCGACCTGGTGCCACCCCTCCCAGTCGTCGGTGAAGGAGGCCGTCCACAGCTCGGAGGCCGCGCCATTGGCGCCGCCGTCCTTGATCTCGAAGTTGATCCTCCTGCCAGAACCGGGCGGCAGCGGCGCGGTGTTCTGCCCGTACCACCAGAAGCGGATGCCCCGGCGGGCCGACCAGTCGTGGGCCGGCTCGTCGAAGGCGAAGTCATGGCTGAACCCGCCGTACCCGCTGATGTGGTAGCTGCCTTCGAGGACCCGGTCGCCCTCCGGGGCGTCGGCGCGCTCCACCAGGCTCAGGGCGGGCGGGTCGTCGGAGTCGCCGCCCCAGGTGAACATGCCGCCCTCGGGCGGGCCCGCGAAGGGGACCTCGCCCTCGAAGCGGTCGACGGCCACCGGGTCCGGGCCGTCCGAGGCGGCGGACGGGCCCGCTCCCGCGAGGGGCAGCAGCCCCGCCAGGACGGCGGCGGCCAGGGCCTGTCCGGCCGTTCTGCTTCGGCCGCCGGATCGTGGTCCGACACGTACGCGCATCGTGCTCCTTGTCCGACAGGGCTCCCGGCCGCACCGCCGCGGCCGGGAGCCCTGCTGCTCTTACGACGTCCGGTGCGTCCCGCTACTTCTGCTCGACCCGGACCCAGTCGACCTCGGCCCGGATACCGCCCTGCGCGATCCGGTCGACGCTCGACTGGGGCAGACCCCAGTAGGGCTGGGTGACCTTGTTCCAGCCGGCCGGATAGGCGCCGCCCAGAGCGAGGTTGAGAATCACGTACTGGTTGTGGTCGAAGACCCACTTGCCCCGGGTGGACTCCAGCTTCTGGCGGGAGGTCTCCTGGACGACCCGGTCGTCGACCGTGAAGCGCATGCCCTCGGGCAGCCACTCGACGGCGTAGGTGTGCCACTGGTCGGCACGTCCGCCGTTCGGGTAGTACTGCTGCTTGCCGATGTTGCCGTCGGCCGAGTAACCGGGACCGTGCAGGGCGGTGCTGGTCCAGTCCCCGTAGCCGATGTTCTCCATGATGTCCGTCTCGCCCGAACCCGGCCACGAGACGGACGGGTTGTCGACATCGCTGCCCAGCAGCCAGAAGGCCGGCCAGAAGCCGTCGCCGACCGGCAGCCTCATACGGCCGCTGACCTTGCCGTAGGTGAAGTCGAACTTGGTGTTGGTGTCGATACGGCCCGAGGTGAAGTCGTACCTGCCGCCGCCCGGCACGGTCGTGCAGCCCTTGCAGTACTTGGACTCCAGGATCAGTGCGCCGTTCTCGGTGCGGATGTTGTCCGGCGAGTCCACATAGGCCTGGGCCTCACCGTTGACCGAGCCCATCTCCGTACCCGTACGGACCACCCGCCACTTGCCGCGGTCCAGGCCCGAGCCGGTGAAGTCGTCGAAGAAGGTCGTACGGTATGCGCCGCCCGGGTTCTTTGGCAGCGCCGGATAGGCCGCCGCCGCGCTGCCGCCGGTGCCCCAGACCTGGAACTCGTACAGCGAGTAACCGAACTGGGCGGTCGCCGGGGCCGGGTTGTAGAAGGAGCGGCGCTCCCTGCCCAGCATCCGGATGTAGCGGGCGGTGGCCGGGGTGGCGAGGGTGATGGTGTCCCGCCGGCCCGCGGCCTCCCCCGGCGGCTTGACATCGGCGCGGCGGGCGGCGACCTCGGCGGCGGAGGGCCGGTGGACCGTGCGCCAGGTGCGGTTGTCGTCGGAGACCTGGAGTTCGTAGTCGACGGCGTAGGCCGCCTCCCAGTACAGGTCGACCGCCTCGATACGGGAGGACGCGCCGAGGTCGACCCCGACCCAGCGGTCGGCGTTCCAGTCGCTGGCCCAGCGGGTCTGGTCGCCCCTGAGGTCGGCGGGCCAGCCGCCGTCGGTGACATAGGCGGGGGAATTGCCGGCGTGCTGGTAGAGACCGCCGTACGCCGGGTGGTTCAGGGCGAGATTGGTCCGGGTGGTGGAGGCGGGCGCGGGCTCGCCCCCGTACACCTGGAAGGAGAAGAGGGAGTAGCCCCAGGCGGTCGCGCGCTGCACACCGCGCATCCGGACGTACCGGGCGGTGACTTCCTGGGGGTAGGTGTGGGCGGTGACGGTGCCGCCGGTGCCCTCGGTCTCGGTGTAGAAGCTGGTCCAGTTGGTGCCGTCGGTGGAGGCTTCGAGGACGTACTGCCTGCCGTAGGCGGCCTCCCATTCGAGCTTGACCTGGTTCACCCGGATGACGCTGCCGAGGTCGACCCGGATCCAGGCGGTGTCGGTGAAGTCGCTGGCCCAGCGGGTGGCGGCGTTGCCGTCGAAGGCTCCGCCGGGGCCCAGGTCGGGGCTCTGGGTGCCGGAGGCGGTGACGGCGGCCGGGTTGACGGCGTAGGAGGCCGCCGCCCGGTCGGTGTTCCAGGCCGCGACCGCGGCGGCGGGCCTGGCGGACTGCTGGGGTGCGGGTGCGCTGAACGCGAGCGGGGCCGACAGCGCGAGCAGCGCGGCGGTGGCGGCCACCAGAGTCGTACGCGAGGGCATCGGTGCCTCCTGTGGGGGGAGTGCGGGTGTGTGGAGCGATGTCCGTACGGGTGGTGCGCGGTTCGGGTGGTGCGCGGTTCAGGAGGGTGCGTCAGTGCGTCAGTGCGGCGGTACGGAGGTACGGCGGTGCGCGGTGCGGCGGTACGGCGTGCGGAGGTACGGCGTGCTACCGCGTGGCGTCCCGCGTGAGGCGGATCGTGTCGCGGTACCACTTCGCGCTGTCCTTGAGGGTCCTGGCCTGGGTGGCGTAGTCGACGCGGACGATGCCGAAGCGCTTGTCGTAGCCGTACGCCCACTCGAAGTTGTCCATCAGCGACCAGGCGAAGTAGCCGCGTACATCCGCCCCTCGCTCCCGCGCCTCGGCGACCGCCGCGATGTGGTCGGCGAGATACGCGGTGCGGCCGGCGTCGGGGACGGAGCCGTCGTCGGCGACGAGATCGTCGAAGGCGGCGCCGTTCTCGGTGATCACGGTCGGTACGCCGTAGTCGTGCTGGAGACCCAGGAGCAGTTCGGTGAGTTCGCCCGGGGTGATCTCCCAGTCCATGGCGGTACGGGGCAGATCGCGCCGGACGCTCCGGGTGACGGGCAGCCCGTCGGCGTCCGCCGTCGCGCCGTCCTCGGTGGCGCCGGAGAAGAGCGCGCCCCGGTAGAAGTTGACCCCGAGGATGTCCAGCGGGGTGGAAATGGCCGTCAAGTCCCCTTCGTGTACGGGCAGTTCGACCCCACGCCGGGCCAGATCGGCGAGCACGTCCTCGGGGTAGCGGCCGTGCACGAGCGGGTCGAGATAGAGCCGCCGGCCCATTCCGTCGGCGCGGCGGCAGGCCTCGCGGTCGGCCGCGCTGTCGGTCTCGGGGGTGGCGGTGCCCAGGTTGAGGGTGATGCCGAGTTCGAGCGGGCGGGTGCTGCCGGCCGCCTCGCGGATGCGCGAGGACGCCAGGCCGTGGCCGAGGAGCAGATGGTGTACGGCGTGCAGGGCGTCGCCGAAGTTCCGGCGGCCGGGGGCGTGCACACCCGCGTCGTAACCGAGCATCGCCGAGCACCAGGGCTCGTTGAGCGTGGTCCAGTGGGCGACCCGGTCGCCGAGGGCCTCGTACGCGAGCATCGCGTAGTCGGCGAAGCGGTACGCGGTGTCGCGGGCCGGCCAGCCACCCATGTCTTCGAGCTGCTGGGGCAGGTCCCAGTGGTAGAGCGTGATCCAGGGAGTGACGTTCCTGCGGTTCAGTTCGTCGATCAGCCGCTTGTAGAAGTCCAGGCCCTTGGCGTTGGCGGGGCCCCGGCCGCCCGGCTGGATCCGCGGCCAGGCCAGCGAGAAACGGTACGTGTCGACGCCGAGACCGGCGATCAGCTCCACGTCCTCCGGCATGCGGTGGTAGTGATCGCACGCCACATCGCCGTGCTCACCCCGTACGACGGCGCCCGGAACCCGGCAGAAAGTATCCCAGATCGAGGGGGTCCTGCCGTCCTCGGCAGCCGCGCCCTCGATCTGGTAGGCGGAGGTGGCGACGCCCCAGCGGAAGCCGGCCGGCATTCCGGGGACCGCCACGGCGGGTCGTACGAGCGCCTGTGGGGTGGTGGCGTTCATGGCTCTCCTGAGGGTGACGGGGCGATCTCCGGGGTTATGGGGCCGACTTCCGTACGATCAGTTCCGTGGGCAGGACCACCGGTTCGTCCGGTGCCGACGCCCCGCCGAGATGCCCGAGCAGCATCGACGCGGCCGTCTCGCCCATCTCGCGGGCGGGCTGACGGACCGTCGTCAGCGGCGGCTCGGTGTGCCGGGCCATCGGGATGTTGTCGAATCCGACCACCGCGATGTCGTCGGGCACACCGCGCCCGGCGGCCCGCAGGGCCCGCAGCGCGCCGGCCGCGCTGATGTCGTTGTGCGCGAAGACCGCGTCGAACTCGACCTGTCCGGCGAGGAGTTTCTCCACCGCGAGCCGTCCCGACAGCTCGGTGAAGTCCCCCACCACGACCAGATCGGTCGGCAGCACCTCGCGGAACCCGGCCAGCCGGTCCCGTACGCAGCCGAAGTGCGCCGGGCCCGTGATGACCAGCGGCCTGCGGCGCCCGTCGGCCACGAGATGGCGGGCGGCGGACGCGCCTCCCTCGCGATTGGTGGTCACGACGGAAGGGAAGTCCTCGGGGTGGCGCCCGCGGTCGTCGATCAGGACGACGGGCAGGCCCTTGCGGTGCAGACCGATGATGGTGTCGAGGGTGTTCTCCGGTTCGACGACGAGGAGTCCGTCGAAGGCGCGGGCCGAGACCTGGGTGGTGAAGTGCTCCACCGACTCGGCGCCGCGGTTGCAGGTGAAGAGCAGCAGGCCGTAGCCGGCCGCCTCTATCGTGTCGACGACTCCCTGGAGGACCTCGCCCATCCACGGCCAGGTCAGCGACGGCACCAGCATCCCGACCGTACGGCTGCTGCCCCGGGCGAGACCGACGGCTCCCGAGCTGGGTACGTAACCGAGTTGGGCGATCACGGCGCGCACCCGGGCGGCCGTGGTGCGGTCGACCTCCCCCTTGGTATTGATCACCCGGGACACGGTCGTCTTGCTGACGCCTGCCTGGCGGGCGACGTCGGCGATCGTGACACGCATCGGGGCCTCCGCGTCGAGGTGTGGAACCGGTACCGCAACCGCTTCCGGAACCGGTACCGGCGTTGGCCCGTGAGTTAACCGGCGCGCAACACAGCCGTCAATACTTCACGTCGAGATTGGTCCGCACCTTTGTGACGTACCAGGCCAGAAGCGGGCCAGGGGCATTATGCGTTCGGCTTGTGAAGGCGCCGACCCTTGACGGGAGTTCGCATCAGCAGTTCACTCACGCCGCAGGGAGCGACAGCGCACCATCGCAACACCCCCCACACCTCTGCCGAGAAGGGCAGCAGTTATGTCGAGATCGACAGGCACCGGGCGACGGCTGACACGGATTCTGCTCGCCGGAGCCCTCGCCACCGCCGGACTCACCGGCCTCTCCGCCGGTACGGCCCAGGCCGCGGGCGAGCAGGTCAACATCTGGCTGACGACCACCGACGACGCGGGCGGACGGCATGTCACCCGCGGTCTCCAGCAGCAGACTCCCGTCACCTTCCAGGCGGGCAACGGCGGCAGCGGCACCAACATCACCGTCGACGAGGGCACCCGCTACCAGACCTTCACCGGCGGCGGCGCCTCCTTCACGGACACCGCGGCCTGGCTGATGAAGGGCAGCGGGGCGCTCTCCCAGGCGACCCGTGACGCCACGATGCGGAAGCTGTTCTCGCCCACCGAGGGCATCGGGCTCTCCTTCATCCGCAACCCGATGGGCGGTTCGGACCTCGCCCGCTTCGGCTACACGTACAACGATCTGCCGGCCGGTCAGACCGACCCGACGCTGTCGCGGTTCTCGATCGCCCATGACCTCCAGGACGTACTGCCGCTCACCAAGCAGGCCAAGCAGCTCAATCCGGCCCTGTCGACGATGGCCTCGCCGTGGACGGCGCCGGCCTGGATGAAGGACAGCGGGCAGCTCAACGGCGGCTGGCTGAAGGCGGAGAACTACGGCACGTACGCCAACTACTTCGTCAAGTACCTCCAGGCCTACCGCGACAACGGCATACCGGTCGACTACGTCTCGGCGCAGAACGAGCCGACCTGCTGCAGCAGCTATCCCTCGATGAGCTGGAACGGCTCGGGGCTGGCGTACTTCACCAAGAGCGAGCTGCTGCCGAAGCTCCAGGGCGCCGGGCTCTCCACCAAGGTCCTCGCGCACGACTGGAACTGGGACACGTACGACGCCTACGCGGCGGAGACCGTCAATGACGCGGCGGTCCGCAACCACCCCAACTTCGGCGGGGTCGCCTGGCACGGCTACGGCGGCAACATCCAGAAGCAGACGGATGTGCACAACCAGTACCCGCAGATGGACGCCTTCCAGACCGAGCACTCGGGCGGCACCTGGATCGCCAACCAGCAGCGCGAGGACATGGCGAACATCATCGACTACACCCGCCACTGGGCGAAGTCGGTGACCAAGTGGTCCCTGGCGGTGGACCAGAACCGCGGTCCCCACAACGGCGGCTGCGGCACCTGCGACGGTCTGATCACGGTCCACAACGGTGACAGCCGGCACGGCCAGGTCGACTACACCATCGAGTACTACACGATGGGCCACCTCACCAAGTTCGTGAAGCCGGGCGCGCAGCGCATCGCCTCCACCGCCAGCACCACGGTCTCCAATGTGGCCTGGCGCAACCCGGACGGCTCCAAGGCGCTGATCGCGTACAACGACGGCGCCGGCGCCCAGCAGGTACGGGTCAACTGGGGCGGGCAGAACTTCACCTACTCGCTGCCCGGCAAGACCTCGGCCACCTTCACCTGGGCGGGCACCCAGGCCGGCGGCTCCGACCGCAGCGGCACCCTGGCCGGGCTCGGCGGCAAGTGCCTTGACGTGGCGGGCGGTTCCACCGCCAACGGCACGCCCGTGCAGATCTACGACTGCAACGGCTCCACGGCCCAGCGCTGGACCCTCAAGGCCGACGGCTCGGTCCAGGCCCTGGGCAAGTGCCTGGACGTGGCCGCCGCCTCGACGGCCAACGGGGCGAAGGTCCAGCTCTACGACTGCAACGGGTCGGGGGCACAGCAGTGGAGGTACGAGTCGGGCTCGGCCGATCTGGTCAATGTCCCGGCCGACAAGTGCCTCGACGTGACGGGCAACACCTCGGCGAACGGGACCGGCACGCAGATCTGGACCTGCACCGGAGCCGCCAACCAGAAGTGGCGGCTCCAGGGCTGAGGCCCGCTCCTCCTCCCGCTGAGACCGAGGGGGCCGGGGCCGGACCGCGGAGTGTCTACTCCGCCGGTTCGACCCCGGCCCTCAGCAGTCCGTACGTGTACGCGTCCTCCAGTGCCTGCCAGGAGGCCGCGATCACATTCTCGGCGACCCCCACCGTGGCCCAGTCGCCGGTGCCGTCCGAGGTGGTGACCAGGACCCGGGTGGTGGACTCGGTGCCGTGCCTGCCCTCCAGGATCCGCACCTTGTAGTCCACCAGCCCCAGCTTGGCGAGCTGCGGATAGATCTGCTCCAGGCCCACCCGCATCGCCCGGTCCAGCGCGTTGACCGGCCCGTTCCCCTCGGCGGTGGCGACGATCCGCTCGCCCTTGGCCCAGAGTTTCACGGTGGCCTCATTGGCGTGCGTCCCGTCCGGCCGGTCCTCGACGATCGCCCGCCAGGACTCCGTACGGAAGTAGTTGCGGGGCCTGCCCTCCGCCTCCTCGCGCAGCAGCAGTTCGAAGGAGGCGTCGGCCGCCTCGTACGTATAGCCCTTCAGCTCACGCTCCTTGACCCGGCCGACGACCCGGCCGACCAGATCGCGGTCGCCGCCGAGGTCGATGCCGAGTTCCTTGCCCTTCAGCTCGATGGAGGCGCGGCCGGCCATGTCGGAGACGAGGGTGCGCATGCTGTTGCCGACCAGCTCGGGCGTGATGTGCTGGTACAGATCCGGGTCGACCTTGATGGCGGAGGCGTGCAGCCCGGCCTTGTGGGCGAAGGCCGACACCCCGACGTACGGCTGGTGGGTGGAGGGCGCCAGATTGACGACCTCGGCGATGGCGTGCGAGATCCGGGTCATCTCGGCGAGGGCGCCCGCGGGCAGGACCGTCTTGCCGTACTTCAGCTCCAGGGCGGCGACGACCGGGAAGAGATTGGCGTTGCCGACGCGCTCGCCGTATCCGTTGGCCGTGCACTGCACATGGGTGGCGCCCGCGTCGACGGCGGCGAGGGTGTTGGCGACGGCGCAGCCCGTGTCGTCCTGGGTGTGGATGCCGATCCTGGCCCCGGTGTCGGCCAGCACGGTGGCGACGACGGCGTGGATCTGCGCGGGCAGCATGCCGCCGTTGGTGTCACAGAGGATCACCACATCGGCGCCCGCCTCGGCGGCGGTGCGTACGACGGCCTTGGCGTACTCGGGGTTGGCGCGGTAGCCGTCGAAGAAGTGCTCGCAGTCGACGAAGACCCGGCGGCCCTGCTCGCGCAGGTACGACACGGTGTCGCGGATCATCTCCACGTTCTCGTCGAGGGTGGTGCGCAGGGCCAGCTCGACATGGCGGTCATGCGATTTGGCGACCAGCGTGATCACCGGGGCGCCGGACTCGACCAGCGCCCTGACCTGCGGATCATCCGACGCCTTCGCTCCCGGCCGGCGGGTGGCGCCGAAGGCCACGAGCTGGGCGTGCCGGAACTCGATCTCCTGCCGGGCGCGGGCGAAGAACTCGGTGTCGCGCGGGTTGGCGCCGGGCCAGCCGCCCTCGATGAAGCCCACGCCGAACTCGTCCAGGTACCGGGCGATGGCCAGCTTGTCGGCGACCGTCAGATTGATGCCTTCGCGCTGTGCGCCGTCGCGGAGCGTGGTGTCGAAGACATGGAAGCTGTCGTCGCTCTCCGTGGACAGAGTGGTCATGGTGGGTTGCTCCTGTCGAGTGGATTGGTCTGGCTCCACTTGCCCCCATCGTCGCGCGCCGTCCGCCTCCGGCCGGGGTGGGGCCGGAAAACGAAAAAACCTCTCGCGGGTGCGAGAGGTCTGCGCGCGGGTCTGAGGCACGGTGCCCGCGCCGTACATGGTGGTACGGGGCGGTCACTGCGGACCGGCGCGCTTGCTGCCGATAATCATGGCGAACGAGAGCACGGGGCGATTTTCGCATGTCTTCCGTGGCGGGGCAGAGCCGTCTCACCATACGGTCGCGGCCCGCTCCGCCGCAGCTCGGGGGCGGTACGGCCACGCGGCCCCGAGCCGGAGGCGGTACGGCCGCGCGGGCCCGTCCCGGTCGGGGCGGGCCCGCGTGAGTGTACGGACCGGATCAGCCGAGGTCGTGCATCCAGCCGTGGGTGTCGGGGACCACACCCCGCTGGATGTCGAGCAGCGCCGTCCGCAGCTCCATGGTGACCTTGCCCGGCTCGCCGCCCGACTGGGTCCACTCGCCGGCCGCCGACTTGACCAGACCGACCGGGGTGATCACCGCGGCCGTACCGCAGGCGAAGACCTCGGTGAGGGTGCCGTTCTCGGTGTCGCGGCGCCAGTCGTCGGTGGAGATCCGGCCCTCCTCCGAGGTGTAGCCGAGGTCGCGTGCCACGGTGAGCAGCGAGTCACGGGTGATGCCCGCGAGCAGCGACCCGGTCAGTTCGGGGGTGACGATGCGGTCCCCGTACACGAAGTACAGATTCATCCCGCCCATCTCCTCGACCCAGCGGTGCTCCAGCGCGTCGAGCCACACCACCTGCTCGCAGCCCTTCTCGGCCGCCTCGGCCTGGGCGAGCAAGGACGCCGCGTAGTTGCCGCCGGTCTTGGCGAAGCCCATGCCGCCGGGGACGGCCCGGACGTAGTTCTCCGAGAGCCAGACCGAGACGGGCTTGACGCCCCCCGGGAAGTAGGCACCGGCCGGGGAGGCGATGACCAGGAAGAGATACTCGTTCGCCGGGCGCACCCCGAGGCCGGCCTCGTTGGCGAACATGAACGGCCGCAGATAGAGCGATTCCTCGCCGCCGTGCGCGGGCACCCACGCCTTGTCCTGCTGGACGAGCGCGTCGCACGCGGCGATGAAAGTCTCCACCGGCAGCTCGGGCATAGCGAGTCTGCGGGCGGAGCGCCGGAAGCGCTCGGCGTTGGCCTCGGGCCGGAAGGTGGCGACCGTGCCGTCGGGGCGGCGGTAGGCCTTGAGCCCCTCGAAGATCTCCTGCGCGTAGTGCAGCGCCATATTGGCAGGGTCGATCGAGAGCGGCGCGTACGGCACGAGCTGCGCGTCGTGCCAGCCCCGTCCCTCCGTCCACTTGATCGTCACCATGTGATCGGTGAAGTGGCGGCCGAATCCCGGATTGGCCAGGATCGCGTCCCGCTCGGCGGCGGACAGCGGATGCGAGGAGGGCTTCAGCTCGATCGTGGGCGTGGTCATGAATACTCGTCCTTCACCGTTTGTGTGTGCCGGACCGCGCTCACGCCGCTGCTTGTGCTAGGACGTCCGAGCATTACCGTATGCCGCGGCCCACGCAGATTATCGCGCGGGCACCGCGGCGTAGGAACACAGCGGACGAACGGGGTGGATACGGCCCGGGGGCTGGGGTGGTGGTGCTACCCGCTGGATCGTCGGCGCCCGGTGGCCGCACAGCACAGCCGCCGGGTTCCGAAGGACCCGGCGGCTGTGAGGAGTCGACGGGTCAGCTCGCTACTCGTACGGCGAGCGCGTCGCCGATCTCGTCGGTCGTACGGGCGGCTGCCGCCGGGGTGTCCCGGCCGGCGAGATCGGCCACGACGGCCTCCTCGATCCGCCCGGCCTCGGCGTCGAAGCCCAGGTGGCGCAGGAGCAGGGCCACGGAGAGGACCGTGGCGGTGGGGTCGGCCTTGCCCTGGCCCGCGATGTCCGGCGCCGACCCGTGGACCGGCTCGAACATGGACGGGAACGTACGGTCCGGGTTGATGTTCGCGGACGCGGCCAGGCCGATGCCGCCGGTCACGGCCGCGGCCAGGTCGGTGAGGATGTCACCGAAGAGGTTGTCGGTGACGATCACGTCGAAGCGCTGGGGCTGGCTGACGAAGAAGATCGTCGCGGCGTCGACATGCAGATAGTCGGTGGTGACCTCGGGGTACTCGCGGCCGACGCGGTCGAAGATGTTCTTCCAGAGGTGGCCCGCGTGGACGAGGACGTTGTTCTTGTGGACCAGCGTCAGCTTCTTGCGCGGACGGGCGTCGGCGCGCGCGTACGCGTCACGGACCACCCGCTCCACGCCGTAGGCCGTATTGACGCTCACCTCGGTGGCCACCTCGGCGGGCGTACCGGTGCGCAGGGAACCTCCGTTGCCCGTGTACGGGCCCTCCGTCCCTTCCCGTACGACGACGAAGTCGATGTCCGGGCTGCCGGCCAGCGGAGTGGCCGTATGCGGGTAGAGCTTGGACGGGCGGAGATTCACATAGTGGTCGAAGGCGAAGCGCAGCTTGAGCAGCAGCCCGCGCTCCAGGACGCCGGACGGCACGGACGGGTCGCCGATCGCGCCGAGCAGGATCGCGTCATGGCCCTTGAGGGCTTCCAGCTCCGCGTCCGGGAGGGTCTCCCCGGTACGGTGCCAGCGGCCGGCGCCGAGGTCGTACTCCTTGGTCTCCAGCTTCACATCCTGGGGCAGGACGGAACGCAGGACCTTGAGGCCCTGGGCCACGACCTCCTGACCGATGCCGTCACCGGGGATCACTGCGAGATTGAGGCTGCGAGACATGACGGCACCCTACTCCGCGTCCCAGCCCATGACATGGCGCGTCCACTTCGTGGACAGGCCGTGTTCCGTTCGCCGTGTATACGCCGGGGGTCCACCCGTGAGCCACTCTCCGGTGTCACATTCTGTCCATGGATACCCCTCGCGTCGGGATTCCCGACGGTCTCGCCTCCCGGATGAGCATGGCGGAACAGCACGAGTATCTGCGCGGGCGGATCAGGCGGACCGGGCGGACCGGGCAGGGCAGCGCCGGGG
>NZ_LATD01000149.1 GCF_000981895.1 Streptomyces odonnellii
CACATGGCTGTGCGCCCCCGGCCCCGCGCCCCACCAGTCCGCGCCGCGCCAGTACAGCTCGTTGTGCAGACAGCGGGCCGCCTCCGAAGTGGCCCAGTTGGACACCTCGTACCAGGAGAAGCCCGCCTCCTCCAGCACCGCGTCCGCGATCAGATACCGGTCCGCGTGCTCGTCGTCGTCCGTCATCGGGACCTCGCCGCGCCGGATCCGCCGCGCCAGCCCCGTGCCCTCCTCCACGATCAGCGCGTACGCCGAGACATGGTCGGGCCCCGCCCCCACCGCCGCCGCCAGCGAGTCGCGCCAGTCGTCGTCGCTCTCCCCCGGCGTGCCGTAGATCAGGTCGAGGTTCACATGCTCGAACCCGGCCGCGCGGGCCTCCGCCACGCACTCCTCCGGCCGGCCGGGCGTATGCGTACGGTCAAGCACCTTCAGTACGTGCTGCTTCGCGCTCTGCATCCCGAAGGAGATCCGGTTGAAGCCGCCCTCCCGCAGCGCCGCCAGATACTCCGGACCGACCGATTCCGGATTCGCCTCCGTGGTGATCTCGGCGTCGTCCGTCAGCCCGAACTCGTCCCGGACCGCCCCCAGCATCCGTACCAGGTCCCCGGCCGCCAGCAGCGTGGGCGTACCGCCGCCGACGAAAACCGTACGGACGGGCCTCGGGTCGTCGCCCAGCACCTTCCTGGCCAGCCGTACCTCGTCGACGAGGGCCGAGGCGTAGTTGTCGCGGGAGGCCAGCACACCGCCCGAGCCGCGCAGCTCGGTCGCCGTGTACGTGTTGAAGTCGCAGTAGCCGCAGCGGCTCGCGCAGTACGGAACGTGCAGGTAGAAGCCGAGCGGCCGGTCCGCCGCGCCCGTCAGCGCATGCGCGGGCAGCGCTCCGGTCTCGGGTACGGGCTCGCCGTCTGGCAGTGCGGAAGGCATGCGTCCAGTGTCCCGTACGGGCCGGGCTGCCCGGTCCGCGCGGTTCCGGCGCCGTGTCCGGGCCCCTAATCACTCCGCCTGGAGCACCAGCAGCGCCAGATCGTCGCCCGGCGGTGTATCCGCGAACTCGTGCACCGCTGTCCGTATCCGGTCCGCGACCCCCTGCGCCGTCAGCCCCACACACCCCGCCAGGACCCGCGCGAGCCCGTCGCCGTCGTCGAACATCCGCGGCCCCGAGCGCCGCTCCGTCACCCCGTCGGTGACACAGAGCAGCGTGTCGCCGGGCTCCAGGTCGAACGTACGGCTCTCGTACCTGACGTCCTCCTCGACCCCGAGCAGAAGCTGCGGCTCCGCGGCCACCCGTACCGTCCCGTCGGGCCGCAGGAGCAGCGGCAGCGGATGACCGGCGCTGGCGAGTGTGCACCGTACGCCGCCTCCGGCGCCCGCCAGCGGCATCAGCTCGCCGTACAGCAGCGAAAGGAAGCGCGCCTGCCCGCCGCCCTCACCCGGAGCCGGCACGGAACCCGGCGCACCCGCACCCGCGCCCACGCCCGCACCACCGCCGCCGACGCCGTCGGTACTGGTACCAGGACCGGTCCCGGTCGCCGCCGCGACGACCAGGGACGCCGATTCGGCCGCCTCCGTGGCGTCGTCGAGGAGCAGCCGGTTGAGCCGGTCGAGGACCCCGCCGACGCGGTAGCCCTCGCGGGCCAGCAGCCGTAGCCACGGGCGGGCGAGGCCGGTGACGACGGCCGCCTCGGGGCCGCTGCCCTGGACATCGCCGAGCATGAAGCACCAGCGGTTGCCCGGCGGGCAGGGGAAGACGTCGTAGAAGTCGCCGCCCGCGAGCCCCTCGTCGCTCGGTTCGTACACCAGGGAGCTGGCGACACCGGGGATACGGGCGACCTGGCTGGGCAGCAGACCGCGTTGCAGTACGCGGCTGATGGTGACCTGGCGGCTGTAGCGGCGGGCCGCGCCGATGGCGAGGGCGACGCGGCGCGCGAAATCCTCCACGAGGGCGGTCACTTCGTCGGGGACGCCGGCCCCGCCGGGTCTGCCGAGCATGAGGGTGCCGAGCGCGCGCCCGTTCGCGACGAGCCGGCAGGCGAGGGCGCCCTCGCAGCCGACGCCGCCGCGTCCGGCGGCATCGGCGCCCGAGTCCGTGGCGTCCGTGGGGTTCGCGCCCGCGCCCGCCTCAGGACCGCCCGTACCGGCGCCCGTGGTACCCGTACCGCCCCGGCCCGTGCCCGTACCACCGGGGCCCGTACCGCCCGTGCCGGCGCCCGTACCGCCCCCGCCCTGCCATGGCACCCTTACCGCACCGCCCCGTGGCAGATCCGGCAGCCGCGGCGGCTCCTTCTCCAGGACCGCCCGCAGCTCCCCGGTCCTGGACTCGTCGGCGTGCCAGACCCGCACGAGCCGGGGCGCGTTGCCGGCCTGTCCGCTCTCGCCGTCCAGCCAGACCGCGCACCAGTCCGCGAGCCGCGGCACCAGCAACTGCCCCGCCAGCGCCGCGATCAGGTCCTCGTCGAGCTGCCCCGCGAGCAGTTCGGAGGCCTCGGCGAGAAAGGACAGCGCGCCCCGGCCGACCCACTCGGGATCGTCCCGTACGGCCCGCCGCGACGCGGGCGCCAGGATCTCCGCGGCCCGTAGCCCCCGGCGCACCGCGGGCTCGGCCGGCTGCCCCGGCCCCGCGTCCCGGCCTTCGAGCGGCAGCCGGGCCCAGACGGTCTTGAGCCCGGGGCGGTAGGTGATGCCCCACCGTTCGGCGAGGGAGGCGACGAGGTGCAGCCCCCGGCCGTACTCGGGTGTCCCGGACGGCCCCTGCCCCTCCGCGTCGCTCTGTATGACGCGCGCGGGATGGTGGTCGGAGACTTCGAGGACCAGGGCGGCCGGTTCGTCCACCGTTCCCGAGGCGTCCTCGGAGGCGTCTTCGAGGCGGCAGAGCAGCTCGACGGTGGTCCCGGCGTGCACCACGGCGTTGGTGACGAGTTCGCTGACGATCACCGCCGCGTCGTCCGCGAGCAGGTCGGTGCTGTGCCGCCCGGGGGCGCACCCCCCGTCGCCCCGGCAGAAAGTACAGGTGGCCAGCAGGCCCTGGCCGGTCCAGTCGGCCAGGGCCGCGCGGGCGAAACGGCGCGCGGCGGACGGCGCGAGCGGGTTGCCGGGCAGGCTGGTACGTGATGTCGACCGCGCGTCCTGCCGTAACGGCACCGGAAGTGCCGGACGATGCGACGGCTCGCGCGGAATCGGAATGGGCCCCACTGCGGCTCCTGATCCCGTTCTGGAGTTGTGCCACTTACGATCCCGACAGAGTGACAGACGGAGCGCGCTCATATGCGCCGAGTTATCGAAGTGGGCAGATATTTGCTTGAAGTTGGCAGAACAGCCAGCTCCCGGCGACGCCGGGCTGCACCCCGGGAGGGGCACCGGCGACACGGTCTCAAACCCCGGGAACGACGTGCGAAACCGCGCCGGACAGAGCAGTCTTGCCCCCGCCGGACGACAGCCGAGGGCCGGGGCAGGGGCCCGTAGCTCGATGTCGAAGGCCGGGGCCGAGAACCAAGGGGCCGCCGAGGGCCGACAAGGAGACCCGGATGAGCAGGTCAACAGCCACCACCGAGCGGGCGAGCATCCTTCTCGTCGATGACATGGAGGACAATCTCGACGCGCTGGAAGCGGTCCTGGCCTCCCTGGACCAGACGCTCGTACGGGCCCGCTCCGGCGAAGAGGCGGTACGGGAGCTGCTGCTGCGGCCGTTCGCGGTGATCCTGCTCGATGTCCGGATGCCGGGCATGGACGGTTTCGAGACGGCTTACCACATCAAACGGCTCGATCACGCGAAGGACATCCCGATCATATTTCTGAACGAGGCCGAGTCCGGCGGGGGTTACGCCTTCCACGGGTACGCCACGGGCGCGGCGGACTTTCTCGCCAAGCCCTTCGACCCCTGGGTGTTACGCGCCAAGGTCAGCGTCTTCCTGGATCTGCACCGCAAGAACAGGGAGGTGGAGCGGCTGCTGGCGCGCGAGCGCGAGCAGTTGGGGGAGATAGCGGGCCGGCTGACGTCGATCGAGGAGGAGCTGCGGCGGTGCGCGCCGGACGATCTCGCGGCGCTGGGCAAGCATCTCGCCCGTATCGGCGAGACGCTCGGCGAGCTGCGACGGGAACAGGAGCGGTAGCAGCGGCCGTCGCGGCCCGCCCGGGCCACTCGGACCCCTCAGCCACCCGGAGCTCTCAGGCCACCCAGAACCCCCAGCCGCCCGGGCACCTCAAGCACCTCAGACCTCCCAGGCACCTCGGGGCCACCCGGACCCCTCAGACCTCCCGCGTCCCCTCGTACATCTCCTCGATCAGGTCCTTGTACTCCCGCTCCACCACCGGCCGCTTGAGCTTGAGGCTCGGCGTCAGCTCGCCGTGCTCGACATCCAGGTCGCGCGGCAGCAGCCGGAACTTCTTGATGGTCTGCCAGCGCTGGAGCCCCGCGTTGAGCCGCCGCACATAGCCGTCGATGAGCTGCCGTACCTGCGCGGAGGCGACCACATCGGCGTACGGCATGCCGCCCATGCCGTTCTCCGCCGCCCAGCCGAGGATCGTCGGCTCGTCGAGCGCGATCAGCGCCGTACAGAAGTTGCGGTCGGCTCCGTGCACCAGGATGTTGGAGACGAACGGGCACACCGCCTTGAACTGGCCCTCGACCTCCGCCGGCGCGATGTACTTGCCGCCCGACGTCTTGATCAGGTCCTTCTTGCGGTCGGTGATCCGCAGATAGCCGTCGGGGGACAGCTCGCCGATGTCACCGGTGTGGAACCAGCCGTCGGGCTCCAGCACTTCGGCGGTCTTCTCGGGCAGTCCGTGGTATCCGGCCATGATCCCCGGGCTGCGCAGCAGGATCTCGCCGTCGTCCGCGATCCGCACCTCGGTGCCGGGCAGCGGCTTGCCGACCGTGCCGGTACGGTACGCCTCCCCCGGGTTCACGAAGCTGGCGGCGCTGGACTCGGTCAGTCCGTATCCCTCCAGGATGTGGATGCCCGCGCCGGAGAAGAAGTAGCCGATGTCGGGCGCCAGCGCGGCGGAACCGGAGATCGCGGCGCGCAGCCGCCCGCCGAACGCCTCGCGCAGCTTGGCGTAGACGAGCGCGTCGGCGATCCTGTGCTGCGCGTTGAGGGCGAACGGTACGGAAGCGGTCCCCGTACGACGGAAGTTGTCCTGGCCGGTCCTGGCGTACTCGCGGGCGATCCCGGCGGCCCATTTGAAGATCCGGTACTTGGCGGGACCGCCGGCCCGGGCCTTGGCCGCGACCCCGTTGTAGACCTTCTCGAAGATGCGCGGCACGGCCGCCATGTAGGTCGGCTGGACGACCGGCAGATTCTCGATGATCTTGTCGACACGGCCGTCCACGGCGGTGATGTGCCCGACCTCGACATGCCCCGAGGTCAGCACCTTGCCGAAGACATGGGCGAGCGGCAGCCACAGATACTGCACATCGTCCTTGCTGAGCAGATTGGTGGCGGCGATGGCCTTGGCCATGTACGACCAACTGTCGTGTGCCAGGCGTACGCCCTTGGGGCGGCCGGTGGTTCCCGAGGTGTAGATCAGAGTGGCGAGCTGGGTGGCGGTGATGGCGCCGACCCGCTCCTTGACCGCTTCCGGGTGGGTGAGCAGATACTCGGTGCCGCGCGTCTCCAGATCCGCCAGGGACAGCACCCAGCCGTCCGGGTCGCCCTCGGCGGGCAGCGCGTCGGCGGTGTCGATCACCACGACATGGGCGAGCCGCGGCAGTTCGGCCCGGCGCTCACGGGCCTTGGCGAGCTGGGCGGCGTCCTCCGCGATCAGGACCCGGCTGTCGGAGTCGGCGAGGATGTACGCGGACTCCTCGGTGTTGGTCGACGGGTAGACCGTGGTGGTCGCGGCGCCCGCGCACATCACCCCGAAGTCGGCGAGGATCCATTCGACGCGGGTGGCGGCGGCGAGCGCGACACGCTCCTCCGGCTCCACGCCCAGCGCGATCAGGCCGGCGGCGATGGCGTACACCCGTTCCGCCGCCTGGCTCCAGCTCAGCGAGCGCCATTCGTCGGGGCCCCGGCCGGAGGGGCGGGGGACGGGGTAGCGGTAGGCCTCCGCGTCCGGCGTGGCAGCCACGCGCTCAATGAAGAGGGTCGCCACGGAGGGCGGCCGGTTCTCGATCAAGGTCTGTGTGTCGCTCACGACGTCCTCCGGGCCCGCGGCTGCGCTGCGTGACTGAACTGAACCGTGCGGCTGAACCATGACCGCCGGGTGACCGCCGGGTAACTAACCGGCGAGTAACTACGGCTCAGTGATCAGACTAGAGGGGACCCGGCCGGTGCGTAAGAGGCAGTACGGCGCCGCTTGAAAAGCGATGAGGAGCGATGGAGGGCGATGAGGAGCAAGGAACGGACGATGAGGAGCGGGGAACGGGCGAGGGTCCTTCACACCGCGGTGTGAAGGACCCTCGCCGATGGCGCCCGCGGCGGGCGGCGCCACCGCTGCTTCTTCGCCGCTACTTCTTCGCCTTGCCGCCGGACTCGTCGCTGGACAGCACCGCGATGAAGGCCTCCTGCGGGACCTCCACACTGCCGACCATCTTCATCCGCTTCTTGCCTTCCTTCTGCTTCTCCAGCAGCTTCCGCTTCCGGGAGATGTCACCGCCGTAGCACTTGGCGAGGACGTCCTTGCGGATGGCGCGGATCGTCTCGCGGGCGATCACCCGGGAGCCGATGGCGGCCTGGATGGGCACCTCGAACGCCTGGCGCGGGATCAGCTCGCGCAGCTTGGCGACGAGCCGCACCCCGTACGCGTACGCCTGGTCCCGGTGGGTGATCGCCGAGAAGGCGTCGACCTTGTCGCCGTGCAGCAGGATGTCGACCTTGACGAGCTGGGCGGTCTGCTCGCCCGTGGGCTCGTAGTCCAGCGAGGCATAGCCCCGGGTCTTTGACTTGAGCTGGTCGAAGAAGTCGAAGACGATCTCGGCGAGCGGCAGGGTGTAGCGGATCTCGACCCGGTCCTCGGAGAGATAGTCCATGCCCAGCAGGGTGCCGCGGCGGTTCTGGCACAGCTCCATGATCGAGCCGATGAACTCGCTGGGGGCGAGGATCGTGGCCCGTACGACCGGTTCATGCACCGAGTCAATTTTCCCCTCGGGGAATTCACTCGGATTGGTGACCGTGTGCTCCTTACCGTCCTCCATCAGTACGCGGTAGACGACGTTGGGGGCGGTCGCGATCAGGTCGAGGCCGAACTCGCGCTCCAGCCGCTCCCTGATCACATCGAGGTGCAGCAGCCCGAGGAAGCCGACACGGAAGCCGAAGCCGAGGGCCGCGGAGGTCTCGGGCTCGTAGACCAGGGCCGCGTCATTGAGCTGAAGCTTGTCGAGGGCGTCGCGCAGTTCGGGGTAGTCCGAGCCGTCCAGCGGATAGAGACCGGAGAACACCATCGGCTTGGGGTCCTTGTACCCGCCGAGCGCCTCGGTGGCCCCATGGGTGAGCGTGGTGATCGTGTCACCGACCTTGGACTGGCGTACGTCCTTCACGCCGGTGATCAGATAGCCGACCTCGCCGACGCCGAGGCCGTCTGCCGGCAGCATCTCCGGGGAGTTCGTACCGATCTCCAGCAGCTCGTGCGCGGCCCCGGTGGACATCATCCGGATCCGCTCGCGCTTGTTGAGCTGGCCGTCGATGACTCGTACGTACGTCACGACACCGCGGTACGAGTCGTAGACCGAGTCGAAGATCATCGCGCGGGCGGGGGCGTCCGCGACCCCGACCGGCGCCGGGACGTCCGCGACCACCCGGTCGAGCAGGGCGTCCACACCGACACCGGTCTTCGCCGAGACCTTGAGGACGTCCTCGGGGCCGCAGCCGATGAGGTTCGCCAGCTCCTCGGAGAACTTCTCGGGCTGCGCGGCCGGGAGATCGATCTTGTTCAGCACCGGGACGATGGTGAGGTCGTTCTCCATCGCCAGATAGAGGTTGGCGAGCGTCTGCGCCTCGATGCCCTGGGCGGCGTCCACCAGGAGGATCGTGCCTTCGCAGGCCGCGAGCGAACGGGACACCTCGTACGTGAAGTCCACATGGCCCGGCGTGTCGATCATATTGAGGATATGGGTCGTGCCCTGGTCCTCACCCGTGCGGGGGGCCCAGGGCAGCCGGACCGCCTGGGACTTGATCGTGATGCCGCGCTCGCGCTCGATGTCCATACGGTCGAGGTACTGAGCACGCATCTGCCGCGAGTCGACGACTCCGGTGAGCTGGAGCATCCGGTCGGCGAGCGTCGACTTGCCGTGGTCGATGTGCGCGATGATGCAGAAGTTGCGGAGCAGCGAAGGGTCCGTGCGGCTCGGCTCGGGCACGTTGGTAGGGGTCGCGGGCACGCGGGGTCCTGATTCTTGAGACGCGCGGCGTCTCGTCTCGGGTGGACGCGGATCGATACGTAGCCTCCATGGTCCCATGGGTGCGGGACTGCGCCGGGTTTGGGCGGGTCCGAGGGTGGCTGGTAGCGTGGTGCGCTGTGTCTCGCGCCATCTCGGTTCGGGACGGATGAGCGGTTCACTTACTCATCGACGCTATTGATTCATCTGATTCATCAAAGCTGAGAAGGCTGTAAAAACGTGGCGAACATCAAGTCCCAGATCAAGCGGAACAAGACCAACGAGAAGGCACGCCTGCGCAACAAGGCTGTCAAGTCGTCGCTGAAGACCGCGATCCGCAAGGCCCGTGAGGCCGCTGCCGAGGGTGACGTCGAGAAGGCCACCGTGGCCGCTCGCGAGGCGTCCCGCAAGCTCGACAAGGCCGTCTCGAAGGGTGTCATCCACAAGAACACCGCCGCCAACAAGAAGTCGGCGCTGGCTGTCAAGGTCGCCTCCCTTCAGGGCTGAGCTGTTCCGCTCCACTTGATTTGACCGCCGGAAGGGACTCAGCGGGCCCTCTCTACCGCTCCTGACCGGCACTCCCGGGCTCGTACGCGACTGCGTTCGCCACGCGGGTACGAGTCCAGTCTCAAGACGCCGGGCCCCGGCGCCGCCCTTCCCCAGGCCGGCACCGGGGCCTTCGTCATGCGTGTGCCTTCGTCATGCGCGGTGCCTTCGTCATACGTGTGGGTACGCGCTGTGGCGGGCGCTACGGCGGGGTACGAGGCCGGCGTGGACGGAGGGCCGCCGTATACGAGGGGCCGCCTGGCGCCCGGCTGAGGACGGTCAGTTTCCGCGGCCGGAGCGGGCGGCGCGGGCGATCGCGACGACCGCCTTCTCCAGCGCGTACTCCGGATCGTCGCCGCCGCCCTTCACTCCGGCGTCGGCCTCGGCGACGGCCCGCAGCGCCACCGCCACTCCGTCCGGGGTCCAGCCGCGCATCTGCTGGCGCACCCGGTCGATCTTCCAGGGCGGCATCCCCAGCTCGCGGGCGAGATCCGCGGGCCTGCCGCCGCGCGCCGACGACAGCTTGCCGATGGCCCGCACGCCCTGGGCGAGGGCACTGGTGATCAGTACGGGAGCGACGCCCGTCGACAGCGACCAGCGCAGCGCTTCGAGCGCCTCGGCCGCCCTGCCCTCGACCGCGCGGTCGGCCACGGTGAAGCTCGACGCCTCGGCCCGGCCCGTGTAGTACCGCCCGACGACCGCCTCGTCGATCGTGCCCTCGACATCGGCGGCGAGCTGGGAGACTGCGCTCGCCAGCTCGCGCAGGTCGCTGCCGATCGAGTCGACCAGCGCCTGGCAGGCCTCGGGGGTGGCCGAGCGGCCCAGCGCGCGGAACTCGGAGCGTACGAAGGTGAGCCGCTCGGCGGGCTTGGTCGTCTTGGGGCAGGCCACCTCACGGGCCCCGGCCTTGCGCGCCGCGTCCAGCAGCGCCTTGCCCTTGGCCCCTCCCGCGTGCAGCAGGACGAGGGTGATCTCCTCGACCGGGGCGTCGAGATAGGCCTTGACGTCCTTGACCGTGTCGGCGGAGAGGTCCTGCGCGTTCCGTACGACGACGACCTTGCGCTCGGCGAACAGCGACGGGCTGGTCAGCTCGGCGAGGGTGCCGGGCTGGAGCTGGTCCGAGGCGAGGTCGCGGACATCCGTGTCGGCGTCGGCTGCGCGGGCCGCCGCCACGACCTGCTGCACGGCGCGGTCGAGCAGCAGGTCCTCCTGGCCCACGGCGAGCGTGACCGGGGCGAGGAGATCGTCGGGGGAAGACTTTCTGGTGGCCATCGCGCTCCAGCATGGCACGCACCACTGACAGCGCGGGCCGTCGGCCCAAGGGGCGAACTCCGGCGCGGGCGCCGGTCGGGGACGACCCCGCTCGGCGCCGGTCGGGGTCGCCAGGCCGACCAGCAAGCTCGGCGTCGGTCGAGGTCGTCCGGCCGACCAGTTTGCTCGGCGTCGGTCGGGGTCGTCCGGTGGGCCAGGTCGCTCGCCGCCGGTCAGATCGCCCGCTCGGGCGCTCGATCGGTCGGCTGCTCAGTCAGGTCGCTCGATCAGGCGCGGTCGGTCGGGCGCACGGCCGGCCGGGCTGCTCGGCCGGGTCGCACGGTTGTTGTTGGTGCAAGCCGCTGCCGGTGCCCGGCTCAGTACGCTTCCCGCCAGCCGTCCCAGTCCGCCACGAACTCGTCCAGCGCCGCGCCGTCCAGCCGCGCCTCCGGGTCCTCCACGACCACCAGCCACTGGGCGTCCTCGGCGTCGTCCTCGCCGGCCAGAGCGTCCCGGATCACCCGCGGTTCGTCGCCCGCGCCGAACCGCTCACCCAGCGCCTGCGCCACTTCTTCCGCGGCCTCGCGGTCGGGCAGGACCAGTACATGTCTCACATCGCTCACGGCCGTATTGTCCCAGCCGGTCGCTCCGGCCAGTCGCTCCGGCCAGTCGTCGCGGCCGGACCGGTCCGCCGGGGCGGGTGATCAGCCCTTGGGGACGATCTGGATATCCATCTCGATCTTGATGCTGGATCCCACGACCGCGATGCCCCGCGCGAGCATCGACTGCCAGTTGACGGTGTAGTCCTCGCGGTGCAGTTCGGTGGTGGCGCGGACGGCCGCGCGGGTCTCGCCCTCCATTCCGTTGCCTATGCCCAGGTATTGGGTGTCGAGGGTGATGGTCCGGGTCACGCCGTGCAGGGTGAGCGCCCCGGTGACCCCCCAGTTGTTGCCGCCCCGGTGGACGAAGCGGTCGCTGTAGAACTCCAGCGTCGGGTAGTTGGCCACATCGAGGAAGTCGGCCGACCGCAGATGGTCGTCACGCATCTGCACACTGGTGTCGATAGACGCGGCACCGATGACCACATGCATCGCCGACTCGTCCATCGTCTCGCCGATCCTGATCGCCCCGGCGAAGTTGTCGAACCGCCCGTGGACCCGGGCGAGTCCGATGTGACGTGCGATGAAACCGATCCGTGAGTGGGCCGGTTCGATCTCCCATTCGCCGGGGGCGGGCAGCGGAAGCGACGGCGCCACCTGAAGGGTGATGTCCCCCAGGCCCGAGGAGTCCGCTCCGTCGGTGATCCACGCGTTGCCCCGGTACGGAGTGAAGCTGTCGGCCGAGATGGCCACCCGGTACTCCCCGAAGGGGACCATCGCCACGATCATGCCGAACGGGTCGGTCTCCCCGCTCACGATCTTGCGGCCGCCACTGTCGCTCACCGTGAACTCGGCCCGTACGACAGGCTCGTTGACCGGGTCGAGGACCCGGCAGATCAGCAGACCCGCACCGGGCGGCACGGACAGTCCCGCGAGCGGGTTGTTTCTCTGCTGCGTGGCCGTCCGTCGGCCGAGAAGGCGGCTCATCATGCTGTACGTACCTCTGTGCGTTCGGGCTCTGCGGGGCCGCGCACGGCCGGACATCCTTGTCGGGGCGGCGACCCATGACGAGTAGGCATTCGACCACCCGTGCCCCGTTCGAGGCAAACGTACGGACAGATAGCGAACTCAGGTACTACACACCGCCGACGGAAGATTGCCGGAGCCCCCCGCCCCGGGCGGACCCCGCGCCATATGCCCCGCGCTCCCGGCCCGAGCGGCCTCCGGACCGGACCGGCCCCGGGGCACCGCGCGCAGCCCCGCGCCCGCTCCCACCACCGCGATCGCGCCATCCATGTCCGTCCGCAGCACCGCCGCTCCCGCGGCACGCAGCGCCCCGACCGTGCGGGGTGACGGGTGGCCGTACGGGTTGTCCCGGCCGGCGGAGATCAGGGCGAGCCGGGGCCGGACCGCTCGTAGCAGCCCCGGATCCTGGAACGGCGAACCGTGGTGGGCCACTTTGAGCACATCCACCGGCGGCAGCACCGGCCAGTCGCTCAACAGGCCCTGCTGAGCGGGCGGTTCAAGATCACCGAGCAGCAACAGCGCGGGGCCTCGCTCGACCCCTACGAACAGCGTGACGCTGGAGTCGTTGGGCTCCTCGCCGACCGGCCCCGGACCGGGCCGGGGCCACAGCACCCGCCAGGTGAGCGGCCCGGTCCGCCGACGCTCCCCCGGCTCCGCGCGGACGACGGGCACCCCCGCCCCGGCGGCGGTCCTCCGTACGAACGCGGCCTGCTCCGGCGGCTCTTCGGACGTCGTCGTCTGGATCGCGCCGACCGCCCTGCCCCGCAGCACACCGGGCAGCCCGGCCACATGGTCGGCGTGGAAGTGGGTGAGCAGCAGCAGCGGAACGCGCGTGACCCCGAGATCCCGCAGACACCGGTCGGCCGGCCCGGGTTCGGGACCGGTGTCCACCACCACCGCCGTCCCCTCCCCCGCCGCGAGCACCGCCATGTCGCCCTGTCCCACATCACACATCGCGAACGCCCAGCCCGGCGGCGGCCAGCCGGTGACGATCCGGGTGAACGGCGGCGGCCGCATGACCGCGAGCAGCAGGAACACCGCACAGGCCGCGGCCGTCCAGGGATGGCGCGGGATCCGTCGTACGGCGAACACGACCAGGACCGTCAGCGCGGCCAGCAGCAGCCCGCCCCGCCAGCCGCCCGGCCAGGTGATCCCCGCACCCGGCAGGGCCGCGCCACCGCGGGCGACGGACGCGATCCAGCCCGCGGGCCAGCCGCCGCACCGGGCCAGCGCCTCCGCCACAGGCATCGCGACCGGCACCATGGCGAGGGCCGCGAACCCGAGAACCGTGGCCGGGGCGACGGCCAGTTCGGCGAGGAGATTGCACGGGATCGCCACCAGACTGACCCGGGCCGCGAACACCGCCACCACCGGCGCGCACACCGCCTGCGCCGCCCCCGCCGCGGCCAGCGCCTCCGCGAGTCGTGCAGGCACCCCGCGCCGCCGCAGCGCGTCGGCCCACCGCGGCCCGATGACGAGCAGCGAGCCGGTGGCCAGCACGGAGAGGAGGAAGCCGTAACTGCGGGCCAGCTCCGGGTCGTACAGCACCAGCAGCAGGACGGCGGCGGCCAGCGCGGGAATCAGCGTCCTGCGCCGGCCCGTGCCGATGGCCAGCAGGGTGATCAGCCCGCAGGCGGCGGCCCGCAGCACACTGGGCTCCGGCCGGCAGACGACCACAAAACCGAGTGTGAGCGCCCCGCCGCCCAGCGCGGTCCACCGCAGCGGGATCCGCAGACGCGGTGCGAGTCCGCGCCGCTCCGCCCGTACGGCCAGCCCCGGTGGCCCGATCAGCAGGGCGAGCACAATGGTCAGATTGCTTCCGGAGACGGCCAGCAGGTGGGTGAGATCGGTCGCCGTGAAGGCCTCGTGCAGCTCGGGGGTCACCCGGGAGGTGTCGCCGACGACCAGTCCCGGCAGCAGCGCGCGGGCGTCCGGCGCGAGTTCGTCGGTCGCCTCGCGCAACCCGGCCCGGAGATCTCCGGCCATGCGCTGCAGACGAGTTGGCTGTCCGATGACACGCGGTGGCCCCTTTCCTTCCACCCGCAGGGCCGCCGCATACGGGTCGTCGTCGTGCAGCGGGGGCGAGAGCCGGCCGGTCAGCCGCAGCCGGGTGGAGGGCAGCAGCCGCTGCCACCGGCCGGCGTGCTCACCGGGCCCGGCGATCACCAGGACAGGTGTCCGGCCCGTGGTGGTCCTCCCGCCCGGTCCCGTCACCTGCGTGAGATCCGCGTCGAGCACAAATCCTCCGCCGGTCATCCGGTCGCCGAAGACCCTGGGACGGGTGGACCGCGGATCGGAGGTGACCGTCAACTCCACCGAGACACGGGCATACCGCTCCGCGAGGCCGGGCACGGGTCCCCGGTGCGCGTCCGCGGTGTGCAGCCCGGCCGACGCCGCTCCGGCCGACGCACACAGCAGTGCCCCCGCGACGGCGACACCGCCCAGCGGCCGCCGCCGCCCGGCACCGCACCAGGCGAGCAGCAGCCCCGCCACCGCCAGACACACCAGCACACCGACAGCCGTCCAGAGTCCTGGAGCACCCGCCGCGAGGGCAGCCGCGCCCCAGGCCGCCAGCGCGAGCGGAACCAGCCGCAGGTCGGCCGGCCCCTCCTCCCAACGCGGCTCCGCAGGGTCCGGGCGGTGCCCGACCGGCCCCTGGACCATGGGGCGCGTCATGGCCGTACGAGCGGTTGGAGGTCCGCGAACCTGCGCGCGCCGATCCCGTTGACCTCGCGAAGCTCCTCGATGGACCGGAATCCGCCGTGCTCGGTGCGGTAGTCGATGATGTGCCGGGCGAGTACGGGCCCCACTCCGGGGAGTGTGTCGAGCTGTTCCAGCGTGGCGGAGTTGAGACTGACCGGCGCGGCGGGCCCCGCCGCGGCGCCGCCGCCCGTGCCGGTGCCCGGGCCGACGGCGGGGCCAACTCCCGTGAGGCCCGCGCCCGGTGGGGCCGGACCGCCCACCACGACCTGTTCGCCGTCCATCAGCACCCGTGCCCGGTTGAGCCCTGTGATGTCCGCGCCGGGCTTCACACCACCGGCCGCGCGCAGTGCGTCGGCGACCCGCGAACCGGTCGGCAGCCGCAGCACCCCCGGCTTCCGTACCTTGCCCCCGACATCCACGACGACCCGGCCCCGCTCCACCGAGGGTGACGAACGGGGCGGCATCCGTGGCACCGCGGCCCCCGCGCCGACCGCCTCCGGCACCTCGACGGACTGGGGACGCCCGGTCCAGAAGTGCTGAGCCGCGAGGATCGCGGCCACCACCAGGACCACCGCGAGCGCCGCGAGGGTCCTCGGTTCGAGACCGCATCTGAGCTGGATCCACAGCGGCAGCCGCTCCCGCAGCGCGGGACCCACCCGTGCCCGCCCGCGCACCGCCTGACCTGCCCCGCCGTCGTCTCCGCCGCCTCCGCCTCCGGGAAAGGCCGGCGGATCCACAGCCGTCACCACCGGCACCCGCGCACGGGCGAAGAGCGCGTCCGCGCGGCGGCGCGGATCCGGCGGGGGCGGGCCCGTACCGTCCACGCGCCCGGCATGCGGCAGGGCCGCACGGGTGCGGACGCGGGCCCGGCCATGGCGGGCGCGGAGATCGGAGCCGGGGGCACGACCAGGGCCACTCGTTACGGAGCGTGTTCGGAGAGTCATGTCACAGACGGTAGGCACATCCGTCCGGCCCCGCTGCACAGGCCGCATTTCCGTGGACAACAAACGGATTGTGGAAAACCCGCTCACCCATAAGAGCGACCCAGCACCCGAGCAACGCCCCGCCAAAACCCCCACCGCGGCCCCGGCCAAGCCC
>NZ_LATD01000015.1 GCF_000981895.1 Streptomyces odonnellii
TCGCCTACTTCACCGTCTCCGAACTCCTCCAGAACATCAGCAAGCACTCCCAGGCACGGCGGGCGACGGTGGAGGTGTGGCAGACGCATGACCGGCTGATGCTCCAGGTCACGGACGACGGCAGGGGCGGCGCGGACACCTCGGCCGGCAGTGGTCTGGCCGGGCTGACCGAGCGGCTGGACGCCGTGGACGGGATTCTGGTCGTCGACTCCCCGCCCGGCGGCCCGACCACGGTCACGGCGGAACTGCCCTGGCGGGGGTGAGTCCGACCCCTCGGCTGTACCTGGCTGTCCCGGCTGTCGACCGGTTATCCACAGGCTGCGCGAAGCGATCCGAATGCTGCGATGCTGGGACGCGCGACAGCAGACGGACGGACTTCGACAGTGGGGGCGCGACATGGTCGTGGAGGACAGGGTGCGGGTGGTCATCGCCGAGGACTCGGTGCTGCTCCGGGAGGGCCTGACCCGGCTGCTGACCGACCGCGGCCACGATGTGGTCGCCGGAGTCGGTGACGGGGAAGCGCTGATCAAGACGGTGGGCGAGCTGGCGGACCAGGACGCCCTGCCGGATGTGGTGGTCGCGGATGTACGGATGCCGCCGACCCACACCGACGAGGGGGTACGGGCGGCGGTGCGGCTGCGCCGGGACCATCCGGAGATCGGGGTGCTGGTGCTCTCCCAGTATGTGGAGGAGCAGTACGCCACCGAGCTGCTGGCCGGCAGCAGCCGCGGTGTCGGCTATCTGCTCAAGGACCGGGTGGCCGAGGTCCGGGAGTTCGTGGACGCGGTGGTACGGGTGGCCAGGGGCGGCACCGCGCTGGACCCCGAGGTGGTGGCCCAGCTTCTGGGCCGGAGCCGTAAACAGGACGTACTGGCCGGGCTGACCCCCCGGGAGCGGGAGGTCCTCGGTCTGATGGCCGAGGGGCGGACGAATTCGGCGATCGCCAGACAGCTTGTGGTGAGCGACGGCGCGGTCGAGAAGCACGTCAGCAATATCTTCCTGAAGCTGGGGCTGTCCCCGAGTGACGGGGATCACCGGCGGGTTCTGGCCGTACTGACCTACCTGAGAAACTGACCGCGGCGGGCCCCGTCCCGCCCGCGCTGTCCGCGCTCCGCTCCTCCGTACGGCACCGGCGCCCACCGCCGTACACACCCCGCCCTCACCTTCCGCTCACTCCCCTCCACTGCCGCCCCGTCAGATGTGTGCCGGCCCCCGGGGCCCGGGCAGGACCAGGCAGGATCCGGCAAGGACCTAGACCCAAAGGATGAGAGCCGAGCGACGGCCATGAAGGATTTCAGGCGCAGACAAAATATGACAGACAGGTACGCCGGTTTATCTCGGACCGGCGTCCACCATACGATCGGTCCGGGGAAGGCGACCCTTACCGACGTAGGGTTGCCACTGGGAGTGCCGGGTGGCCGGCATGCCCGAGCCGCCGCCTCGAGGGAGGTCCAGTTCAGTGACCAGCCAGGTCAGTAGCCCAGCAGAGCACGCCGATGAGGCCGACGACGCCGGCAGTAACGTGCGCGCCGCCGGTGATCGGCATGCCTCTCTGTCTGGCGAGAAGTCCGGCGAGAAGGAAGTCCGTCGTCTGGACCGGGTCATCATCCGCTTCGCCGGCGACTCCGGGGACGGGATGCAGCTCACGGGCGACCGGTTCACCTCGGAGACCGCGTCGTTCGGCAACGACCTGTCGACTCTGCCGAACTTCCCGGCCGAGATCCGGGCGCCTGCCGGGACCCTGCCGGGTGTCTCCTCGTTCCAGTTGCACTTCGCCGACCACGACATCCTCACCCCCGGCGACGCGCCGAACGTCCTGGTCGCGATGAACCCCGCCGCGCTCAAGGCGAACATCGGCGATGTGCCGCGCGGCGCGGAAATCATCGTGAACACCGATGAGTTCACCAAGCGTCCGATGGCCAAGGTCGGCTATCTGACCTCGCCGCTGGAGGACGGCTCGCTGGACGGGTACCAGGTGCACCCGGTGCCGCTGACGACGCTGACGATCGAGGCGCTCAAGGAGTTCGGGCTCTCCCGCAAGGAGGCCGAGCGCTCGAAGAACATGTTCGCGCTCGGGCTGCTGTCGTGGATGTACCACCGGCCGACCGAGGGCACCGAGAAGTTTCTGCGCGCCAAGTTCGCCAAGAAGCCGCAGATCGCCGAGGCGAATGTGGCCGCGTTCCGCGCGGGGTGGAACTTCGGCGAGACCACCGAGGACTTCGCGGTCAGTTACGAGGTGGCCCCGGCAGGCACGGCCTTCCCGACCGGTACGTACCGCAATATCTCCGGGAATCTGGCGTTGGCGTATGGCCTGATCACCGCGAGTCACCAGGCTGAGCTGCCGCTCTACCTCGGTTCCTACCCGATCACCCCCGCCTCGGACATCCTGCACGAGCTGTCCCGGCACAAGAACTTCGGCGTACGGACCTTCCAGGCCGAGGACGAGATTGCCGCCATCGGCGCCGCGCTGGGCGCGTCCTTCGGCGGTTCCCTCGCGGTGACGACCACCTCCGGCCCCGGTGTGGCGCTCAAGTCGGAGACGATCGGGCTTGCGGTCACCCTGGAGCTGCCGCTGCTGGTCGTCGCCATCCAGCGAGGCGGCCCCTCCACCGGTCTGCCGACCAAGACCGAGCAGGCGGATCTCCTCCAGGCGATGTACGGGCGCAATGGCGAGGCTCCGGTGCCGGTGATCGCGCCGCAGACTCCGGCGGACTGCTTCGACTCCGCTCTCGAAGCGGCCCGGATCGCACTGACCTACCGCACCCCGGTCTTCCTGCTCTCCGACGGCTATCTGGCCAATGGCTCCGAGCCCTGGCGGATCCCGGAGACCGCGGAACTGCCCGATCTGCGGGTACGGTTCGCGACCGGCCCGAACCATCAACTGGCCGACGGCACCGAGGTGTTCTGGCCGTACAAGCGCGACCCGCAGACCCTGGCCCGCCCCTGGGCGGTGCCCGGCACCCCCGGTCTGGAACACCGCATCGGCGGGATCGAGAAGCAGGACGGCACGGGCAATATCTCGTACGACCCGGCGAACCACGACTTCATGGTGCGCACCCGCCAGGCCAAGATCGACGGCATCCAGGTCCCCGATCTGACCGTCGACGACCCGGACGGCGCCCGCACGCTGGTGCTGGGCTGGGGCTCGACCTATGGCCCGATCACCGCCGCCGTCCGTCGGCTGCGCCGGGGCGGCACACCAGTCGCCCAGGTGCATCTGCGCCATATCAACCCCTTCCCGCGCAATCTCGGGGAGATCCTGGCGCGTTACGACAAGGTCGTGGTGCCGGAGATGAACCTCGGCCAGCTCGCCAGCCTGCTCCGGGCCAAGTATCTGGTGGACGCGCACTCGTACAATCAGGTCAACGGCATGCCGTTCAAGGCCGAGCAGCTCGCCACCGCTCTCAAGGAGGCCATCGATGTCTGATGCCAACGAGTTGCTGACGCTGGTGCCCAAGGCCGCGGCCAAGCAGACGATGAAGGACTTCAAGTCGGACCAGGAGGTCCGCTGGTGCCCCGGCTGCGGTGACTACGCGGTGCTGGCCGCGGTCCAGGGCTTTATGCCCGAACTGGGCCTGGCCAAGGAGAACATCGTCTTTGTCTCCGGTATCGGCTGCTCCTCCCGCTTCCCGTACTACATGAATACGTATGGGATGCACTCCATCCATGGACGCGCCCCCGCGATCGCCACCGGACTGGCCACCTCGCGCCGTGATCTGTCGGTCTGGGTGGTCACGGGCGACGGCGACGCGCTCTCCATCGGTGGCAATCACCTGATCCACGCGCTGCGCAGAAATGTCAATCTGAAGATCCTGCTGTTCAACAACCGGATCTATGGGCTGACCAAGGGCCAGTACTCCCCGACCTCCGAGCTGGGGAAGATCACCAAGTCGACGCCGATGGGCTCGCTCGACGCGCCCTTCAACCCGGTGTCGCTGGCGATCGGCGCGGAGGCGTCGTTCGTGGCCCGTACGGTCGACTCGGACCGCAAGCACCTCACCGAGGTGCTGCGGCAGGCCGCCGACCACCCGGGCACCGCGCTCGTGGAGATCTACCAGAACTGCAATATCTTCAACGACGGCGCGTTCGAGGTGCTGAAGGACAAGCAGCGGGCAGAAGAGGCCGTGATCCGGCTGGAGCACGGGCAGCCGATCCGCTTCGGCGCCGACGGGTCCAAGGGCGTGGTGAGGGACCCGGCCACCGGTGATCTCCAGGTGGTGGCCGTCACGCCCGAGAACGAGTCGCGGATCCTTGTCCATGACGCGCACGCCGCGAGCCCGACGACGGCGTTCGCGCTGTCGCGCCTGGCGGACCCGGACACCTTGCACCACACCCCCATCGGGGTACTGCGCAGTGTCGAGCGTCCGGTCTACGACACGTTGATGTCGGACCAGCTCGACCAGGCCGTCGAGCAGAACGGCAAGGGCGATCTGGCGACGATGCTCGCGGGCGGCGACACCTGGACCGTAGTCGGCTGAGCCACCAGCCACCGGCCGGGGCTGAGCCCTCCAGCCACGCCACCGGCCGGGGCTGAGCCACCGGCCGTTACCCGGCCCGTATGACGACGCCGGCAGACGACAGGGCCCGGATCTCTCAGGAGGTCCGGGCCTTCGTGTATCCCTCGCGGCGCGCCTCGGGCCTGGGCGCCGCGTCGTGCGCCTCATGGGCCTCGTCGTACTTCCCTCGCGCGTCGAACACCTCGTCCAGCCGCTGTTCCACCCAGCGGGCCAGCCCCCACACCTGCTCGGCGGCCTCCCGCCCCAGCGCGGTCAGCGAGTAGTCCACATGCGGCGGGATGACGGGGCGGGCGTCGCGATGGACGAAGCCGTCGCGCTCCAGCGTCTTCAGCGTCTGCGCGAGCATCTTCTCGCTGACACCGCCGATCTCGCGCCGCAGTTCGCTGAAGCGGTACGAGCGCTCCAGCAGGGCGCCCAGCACGAGCACGCCCCAGCGGCTCGTGACGTGCTCCAGAACCACCCGGGAGGGGCACATCTGCCGGTTGACGTCCGGCACGCTGCTTACGGTCATGCCAGTACCTTACTTCAAGGTGGGTACTTTCCCTTGGTTAGTGCAGCTCATAGGGTGAGTGCCAGAGCGCAATGAAATCGCACGAACTGGAGAAATCACCCATGAGCATCGTTGTCACCGGAGCCACCGGACACCTCGGCCGACTGGTCGTCGAGTCCCTGCTCACCGCCGGTGTCCCGGCCGGCGGGATCGTCGCGGGCGCCCGGAACGAGGAGAAGGCGGCGGGTCTGGCGGCACGCGGAGTCGAGGTACGGGTCGTGGACTACGACCGTCCCGAGACGCTGGCCGAGGCGTTCCGCGCCGGCGACCGGGTGCTGCTGATCTCCGCGAGCGAGCCCGGCAGGCGCGTACCGCAGCACAGCGCGGTCATCGACGCCGCGCGGGCGGCGGGCGTGGCCCAACTCGCCTACACGGGCGTCCTGGGCGGCCCCGAGGCCGACTTCGACCTGGCCGCCGACCACAAGGAGACCGAGCGGCTGATCCTCGGCTCCGGGCTGCCCTACACCTTCCTGCGCAATGGCTTCTACACCGAGGTGTACACGGAGAACCTCGCTCCGGTACTGGAGCACGGCGCCGTCGTGGCCAACGCGGGCGAGGGCCGGATCGGCAGCGCCGCCCGCGCGGACTTCGCGGCAGCGGCGGCGGCCGTACTGACCGGCGACGGACACCTCAACACGGCGTACGAGCTGAGCGGTGACACGGCGTGGTCCTTGGCCGAGTACGCGGCGGAGCTGTCGCGGCAGACCGGCCGGACCATCCGGTACGACAATGTGCCGGGCGAGGTACGGCTGGGGATTCTGACCGGTGCGGGGGTCCCCGAGGCGCTGGCCGCGATCCTGGTGGATGTGGACCACGCGATGGAACGGGGACGGCTCGCCGGCGGTACGGGCGACCTGGCCCGGCTGATCGGCCGCCCGACGACACCGCTCGCCGAGTCGGTCGCCGAGGCGCTGAAGGCCTGACGTACCGTCACCGCCCCTTGCCCGACCCGCCCCGCCTCCGTACCGCCATCTCGCGTCGCGCTCGTACCGGGCCTGTACATGAC
>NZ_LATD01000150.1 GCF_000981895.1 Streptomyces odonnellii
CCGCCCCCGGCACCCCCGCCGCGGTCACCGACTTCCCGACCGTGGCGGACCTCACCTGGGCGGCGTCCACCGACGACAACGGCGTCACCGGCTACTCCGTCTACCGCGACGGCACACTGGTCAACGCGTCCGGCAAGGCCTCGGTCCGTATCTCCGGCCTCACCGCGGGCAGGACCTACGCCTTCCGGATCACCGCCCGTGACGCGGCCGGCAACGAGTCCGCGCCGAGCCGCGAGGTGAAGGTCACCATGCCGGCGGGCGGCGACCTGGCGCTGAAGAAGCCCGTCACCTACTCCTCGTACTCCGAGGACAACACTCCCGAGAAGGCGGTGGACGGCAATCCGTCCACCCGCTGGGCCCAGGGTCTCGGACTGCCCGACCCCTCCTGGATCCAGGTCGACCTGGGCGCGCAGTACGACGTGACCGGTGCGATCACCACCTTCGAGAAGAGCAGCGGCTACAAGTACCGGATCGAGGTGTCACCGGACGAGGTCAACTGGAAGACCCTGGCGGACCGTACGTCCGAGGACACGTCGGCGATGACCGACTACGTCCACACCGCCGAGCCGGTCGCGGGCCGTTTCGTACGGCTGACCGTCACCGGATCGCGCGGCAACGGCGGCAGCATCTTCGACTTCCAGGTGTACGGCACGCCCCGCGCGCCGAGCACGGACCGGACGGCCCCCTCGGCCCCCGGCCGGCCGCGGGTCACACCGCTGCTGCCCAGCCTGGTGGACCTGGACTGGCCGGCCGCGACCGATGACACCGGTGTGACCAGCTATGTCGTCTACCAGGACGGCAAGCGGATCGGTGTCACCGGCGCCACCTCGCTGCGGGTCTCCGGTCTGACCCCGGACAAGCAGTACTCGTTCACCGTCGTCGCCCGCGACGCCGCGCTCAACACCTCCGAGCCCGGCGAGGCGGCCGTCGTCACCACACCCGCCGACAACGATCTGGCGCTGAACAAGCCCGTCACGGCCTCGTCGTACTCGGAGGACAACACCCCCGAGAGGGCCGTCGACGGAAACCTCTCCACCCGCTGGGCCCAGGGCCTCGGACTGCCCGACCCCTCCTGGATCCAGGTGGACCTGGGCAAGGACACCAGTGTCTCCGGTGTGGTGACCACCTTCGAGAAGCCCAGCGGCTACCAGTACCGCCTGGAGTACTCGACCGACGGATCGTCCTGGTCCACCCTCGACGACCACACCTCCGCCAACACCGTCTCGGCGGCCAACTACTCATTCGCCGACAAGCCCGTCACCGCCCGCTATCTGCGGCTGACCGTCACCGGCTCCAGTTGGAACGGCGGCAGCATCTACGAACTCCAGGCGTACGGCGACTTCTGACCCGTACGCGCCCCACGGAACCGTACGCGCGGGACCGGCACGCCCACACAGAAACGAAAGCCACGATGAAGATCACCCATGTCGAAGTACACCGGATCGACGTTCCGGCGGCCAGCCCGCCCTTCCGCTGGCGGGACGGGCTGAGCGGAAGCGCTCCGGTGGGCGACGGCGCGGTCCTGCGCATCGGTACCGACGAGGGAGCCGAAGGCGTGGCTCTGTTCGCCAGGCCGGGCGCCTTCATCACCCTGCGCGACCTGGTCGAGCGGGTCTTCCGCGAGGAGTTGGTCGGAGCCGACCCGTTCCGCCGGGAGTGGCTGTGGCACCGGGTGTGGGAGCTGGACCGTATCCACGAACTCCCGCTCCCCGCCCTGGGCCTGATCGACACCGCCCTGTGGGACCTGGCCGGCCGGTACCACGGCCAGCCGGTCTGGCGCCTGCTCGGCGGCTTCCGCGAGTCGATCCCCGCGTACGCCTCCACCTCGACGTTCTCCAGTGTCGCGGAGTTCCTCGACGTGGCGGACCAGTGCCTCGAACTGGGGTACAGGGGCATCAAACTGCACGCCTGGGGCGATGCCCGCAGGGACGCCGAGCTGTGTCTGGCGCTGCGCGACCATGTCGGCCCCTCGGTGCCGCTGATGTACGACGGGTCGGCGGGCTTCGACCTGCCGGACGCGATCCGGCTGGGGCGGGCCCTGTCCGAGGCGGACTACCTCTGGTACGAGGAGCCGATGCGCGAGTTCAGCATCTCCGCGTACCAGCGGCTGGCGGCGGCCGTGGACATCCCGCTGCTGGTCGCAGAGACCTCCGACGGAGCGCACATGAACTCCGCGGACTTCATCAGGGCCGGCGCCGCCACCTTCGGGGTGCGCGCCGGCACCACCCTCCGGGGCGGGATCACCGGTGCCATGCGCACCGCACACCTTGCCGACGCCTACCGGCTCCGCGCCGAGGTGCACGGTTCGGACATCCCGAACCACCACCTGTGCATGGCCATCTCCAACACCACCTACTACGAGTCCCTGGTGACCGCGACGAAGGTCGTCCGCGAGCGCCATGTGGACGCCCAGGGCCTGGTGCACGCCCCCACGGGGCCGGGCATAGCCCTCCCGCTCGACTTCGGCTACGGGAGCGAGCTCCAGCGCTTCGTCGAGCAGCCGCGCTGACCGGGCGGCGGCAGCCGATGCCCTTACGAAGGTCACGGACATCACGGCCGTTGCCGAACCCGGCGCCCCCATCCGGCGCGTTACCTGTCCCACGGGGTCCCCCCGGCCCCATGTGGTCCCGCGGTCCCACGCGGTCCACGCGAGAACAAGAAAGGCAAGACGATGAGGTCTTCCGGATCTCCGAGAGCCGGCCGGCGCCGCGCGGTGCTGCGTACCGCCACCGCCGCGCTCTCCCTGGCCATGGCGGCCGTGCTGGCGGGCTGTGCCAGTGCCGACACCTCCACCGACTCTCCCTCCGCCGATCAGGGATTCAAGCCGGCCGCGCAGAAGGAAGGTTCGCCGATCACGGTGTGGGCGGACTCGACGCGGCTGCCGTCGGTGCAGGCGTACCAGAAGTCGCACCCGGACGTGAAGATGGAGATCGTCACGTACGACGGCGGCGCCGACGGCTCCACGTATCTCCAGTCGAAGACGCAGCTCTTCGACCGCACCGGGAGCGGCTGGCCGGACGTGGTGTTCGGCTCGCCCACCGACATGACGTGGGCGTCGGAGCCGACCAAGCCGGGTGCGCAGGCGTTCGCGGCGCCGCTGGACGACAAGCTCGTCCCGAAGAGCACCCTGGACGGCTTCGCCAAGGGCTCCCTCGCGCCCTGCCAGTTCAACGGGCACACGTACTGCATGCGCAATGACATCGCGCAGGTGGTGCTCTGGTACAACAAGTCCCTGATGGACAAGTGGGGTTACGAGGTCCCCGCCACCTGGGAGCAGTACGAGGCGCTGGGCAAGCGGGTCGCGAAGGAGCACCCCGGCTATCTGGTGGGCTCGGTCGGTGACACCAACTCGCACGAGTCGTACTTCTGGGCGGGCCAGTGCCCGGCGTTCAGCCTGGTGAAGCCGGACACACTGCGCAGTGACCTGAACGACGAGAAGTGTGTCCGGACGGCGAAGCTGCTGGACGGGCTCATCTCGGCGAAGGCCGTCACCACCAAGGGGTTCTTCAGCCAGGGCTTCGCCAAGGACAGCGGTTCCAAGGTGCTGATGGCGTACGGGCCGTCCTGGTACGGGCAGTACCTGTTCAAGACGGCCTTCAAGACCCCGGCCAAGCAGATCGCCGTGGCGCCTCCGCTGGCCTGGCAGGGCGAGACCGCCCGTACGACCGGCAATGTGGGCGGTGGTGTGTGGATGGTGTCCTCGCACAGCGCCAATCTCAAGGCGTCCACGGATCTGGTCACCTGGCTGACCACCTCCGACGAGAACCAGGCGTCCGCGCCGACCTACCCCGCGTACACCAAGGCGGCCCAGGCGTGGCTGGCCAACCCGGTGAACAGCGACTACTTCGCCAACGATGTGACCAAGCCGTTCCAGGAGGCCGCGGACGAGGTGTGGACCGGCTGGTCGAACACCAGGTTCTCGGACGCCACCGCCTGGTCGAGCGTGGTTCTGCCCGCGCTGACCTCGGGCAAGAGCCTGGTCTCGACCCTGCCCGCCTGGCAGGAGGAGATCCGTAACCAGGCGAAGGCCGAGGGATACCAGGTGGTCGACGAATGACCCTGCTGGAGACCGAGCGCGTCGCCGTCTCCGCCCTCCGCCGCGGCACCGTGCCGCGGCGGAGGGGCCCCGGCCGTGCGGGCTACTTCTTCGTCGCCGGTTACGCCCTGCTGCTGCTCGCGTTCGGTGTGTTCCCCACCGGCTACTCGTTCTATCTGGCGCTCACCAACGACCGGGGGCAGTTCACCGGGTTCAACCAGTTCGTGAAGGTCGCCCAGGACTACCGTTTCGTCCCGGCCTTCACCCACATGCTGGTGTATCTGGTCATGTGGCTGGCCGTCCTCGTTGTGCTGGTCGTGCTCGTCGCGGTGGTGCTGCGCAGCCGGGTACGGCCGGGGACCTCGGCGCTGTTCCGGTTCCTGTACTACATTCCGGGCGCGCTCGCCGGGGTGGCCAGTGTGCTGGTGTGGCTGTTCATGCTGGACCCGGATGTCAGCCCGGTGTCCTGGCTCCTCAACAGCATGGGCATGCACAGCTTCGCGGCCGTGCTCGCGCCGGGCAATCTGCCGCTGATCCTGATGCTGATCGCGTTCTGGACCGGCGCGGGCGGCTGGATGGTGGTGATGTACGGGGCGCTCAACAACATTCCGGACGAGGTGCTGGAGGCCGCGCGGATGGACGGCGCGGGGCCCTGGCGTACCGCCTGGCACATCCAGATCCCGATGATCCGGCAGTGGATCGTCTATATGACGATCATGGCCTTCGCGACCGGCACCCAGCTCTTCGTGGAGCCTCAGTTGCTCCAGACCGCGAGCCTCGGCCGGGTCAGCCCCTCGTGGTCGCCCAACCAGCTCGCGTACGTCTACGCCTTCCAGCAGGGCGACTTCAACGGCGCCGCCGCCATCTCGGTCTTTCTGCTGGCACTGGGACTGATCGCCGCGGGGCTCCTCGTCGCCCGATCGAACCTGTTCACGTTGGACGAGAAATGACACAACTCCCTCTGTCCCCTTCCGCCGTGGCGGCGGGCCGGCGCGGCACCGGCGCCGGCTCCGGACCGCGTGTCCGACCGTCCCGGCTGGTCTCCTTCCTGATCGTGGGCCTGCTGCTCGCCGTCCTGCTGGTGTTCTTCGTGCTCCCGGTGATCTGGCTGCTCCTCGCACCCTCGAAGACCGCCGGCCAAGTAGTGCACGACAACCCGCTGTCCTTCGGCTCGTTCCAGCAGATCGGCACCGCCTGGAGCCATCTGTTCGGCTTCCAGGACGGCGCGATGACCACCTGGCTGACCAACTCGGCGATCTACTCGGGCGGTTCGCTGATCCTGACGCTGCTGGTCAGTGTGCCCGCCGGCTACGCGCTGGCACTGACCAAGTTCCGGGGCCGCAAGACACTGCTGACCATCACCCTGGTCACGATGATCATGCCGCAGGCCACCCTCGTCCTGCCGATCTTCCTGGAGCTGAACCGCTTCCATCTCATCGGCACCGTCTGGTCGGTGATCCTGCCCTTCTCCTTCTACCCGTTCGGCGTGTATCTGGTCTATATCTACTTCGGCAGCAGCCTGCCCAGGGACCTGCTCTCCGCCGCGCGGATCGACGGCTGCACGGAGTGGCAGCTCTTCTCCCGTATCGCGCTGCCGCTGGCGAAGCCGGTGGTGGGGCTCGTGGCGTTCTTCAGCTTCGTCGGCAACTGGAACAACTTCTTCCTGCCGTATCTCGTACTGCCGAACAGCGACCAGTTCCCGGTCCAGGTGGGGCTCAACCAACTCCTCACCTCCACACCCTCGTTCAACCCGGTCGCCGGCGCGGGTCTCAACATCACCATTCCCGAACTGGCCCTGGCGATCCTGGTCGCGATCCTGCCCGTTCTGGTGCTGTTCCTGTTCTCGCAGCGCACGCTGGTGTCGGGAATGCTGGCCGGAGCGACCAAGGAATAGCCGCGCAGTCAAAGACCGTTGGGGCAGAGTCCCTGCCCATTGACCTGGGAGCAGCATTGGAAACCGAGTCCGGCTCCGTCACCTGGCCCCCGCCCGAGCTGGCCGCGAGGCCGGCCCACCATCCGCCGACCGCTCCGGCCACCGGCACCGACGGTGTGCGCCGGTACGACGGGCTGAGCTACGCCACCGAATCCGGCTACCGGCCGCGCCTGCTCGACCTGTCCGTACCGGCATCGGATGAGCCCGTGCCCGTGGTGGTGTGGATCCACGGCGGCGCCTGGCTGGAGGGCGACCGGCGCTATCCGCCGCCGACGGTGAGCACGGATCTGCTGTTCGGCTCGCTGGTACGGGCCGGGCTGGCGGTCGCCACCATCGACTACCGGCACGCCCGCGAGGCCCCGTTCCCGGCGCAGCTCCATGATGTGAAGGCGGCCATCCGCTATCTGCGCCACTACGCGGGGCAGCTCGGGATCGACGGCGCGCGGCTCGGTGTGTGGGGCGAGTCGGCGGGCGGGCACCTGGCGGCGCTGGCGGGCCTGACGGGCACGGACGACCCCGCGCTCGAAGGTACGGAGGGAATACCGGAGGGTGACACGACGGTCACGGCGGTGGTGGACTGGTACGGCGTCGCCGACGTGGACACACCGCTGCGGGACAGCCTGGACGACCCCGTCATCGCGCTCCTGTCCGGCTCTCCGGCGGACCACCCCGAGCTGGCGCGGGCGGCCAGCCCCACCACGTACGCCACCCGCTCCCCGGCCCCGCCCTTCCTGCTCATCCACGGCACCCGCGACACGGTGGTCCCGTACAGCCACAGCAGCCGCCTGGCCGGCTTGCTCCAGGAGGCCGGCAACAAGGCGGAACTGATCCCGGTCCCCGACGCGGAACACATCTTCCTGAACGCGGACCCGACGCCCTTGGTCGCCAAGAGCGTTGCCTTCCTGAC
>NZ_LATD01000151.1 GCF_000981895.1 Streptomyces odonnellii
CCCGCCCCCGACCGTACCGACGCCGCCCGGCACGCCGAGGCCGAGGCCCGCGCCGACACCGCCGACCCGCCCACCCGGCTGCGCCGCCTGACCACCGACCTCCACCTCACCGACCTCGATGTGGAGATCCTGCTCATCACCCTCCTCCCGGACCTCGACGACCGGTTCGAGTCGTTCTACGGCTACCTCAACGACGACGTCACCCGGCGTCGTCCCTCCATCGGCCTGGCCCTGGAGCTGTGCGGCCTGTCGCCTGCGGACGCCGCAGCCCGCGGCCGACTCGGCGCGACGGCCCCCCTGGTCTCGGCCGGACTTCTGCTCACCGAGGACCACGACCGCCCGTTCCTCGGCCGTGCCCTGCGTGTGCCGGACCGGGTCACCGCGCATCTGCTCGGCGACGACACCCCCGACCCCCGCGTCGCCGATCTGCTCGCCCCCTGCCCGCCCGTCCCGGGTGCCGGGGACGCGGCGCCCCTGGCCCGCGCGCTGGCCGCCGCGATTCCGCTCGTCCACCTGAGCGAGGACCAGGGCGGCGCGGGCCCCGCACTCGCCGCCACCGCACTCGCACTCGCCGGCCGCCCCGCCCTCGCCCTGGACCTGGCACGCCTCGCGCTCGACCCGGCGCCCGCCGAGGCCGTCCGTACCGCAGTCCGGGAGGCCCGGCTGACCGGTGCGGGCCTGGTCTGCACCCCGGTGGAAGCGCTGGATCGCGAACATGTCGCGCTCCTGCGGCAGTTGACCGACACGCCCGTCCCGGTCGTCCTCGTCGGCCGGGCACCCTGGGACGCCACCTGGTCCACCCGCCCTCCGCTCCTGCTGCGTGCCCCACGCGTCGAGCCCACAGCACGGGCATCCCTGTGGCAGGACGCGTACGGACAGCCCGTCCCCGCCACCGTCGACCTCCAGGACGTCCTCTCCCCGTTCCTCCTCACCCCCGGCCAGCTCAGCCGGGCCGCCCGCAGCGCCGCCCAGAACGCGGTGATGGACGGGGGAGAGCTGCGCGCCGAACACGTCCGCCTGGGCGCCCGCGCCCAGAACGCCGCAGGCCTCGACCGGCTCGCCCGGCGCGTCGAACCCGGTGTCGGCTGGGACGACCTGGTCCTGCCCCCCGACGTCCTCACCCAACTGCGGGAACTCGGCGCCCGGGCCCGCCACCGGGACCGGGTCCTGGGCGAGTGGGGCATGCGCCCCGGCGGCGCCCGCGGCCGGGGTGTGGTCGCGCTGTTCGCGGGCGATTCCGGTACGGGCAAGACGATGTCCGCCGAGGTCATCGCCGCGGACCTCGGGCTGGACCTCTATACCGTCGACCTGTCGACCGTGATCGACAAATACGTCGGCGAAACCGAGAAGAACCTCGAACGGATCTTCACGGAGGCGGCGGGGGTGAACGGCGTCCTCCTCTTCGACGAGGCGGACGCGATCTTCGGCAAGCGCTCCGAGGTCAAGGACGCCCACGACCGCTACGCCAACGTCGAGAGCGCGTACCTCCTCCAGCGCATGGAGTCCTTCGACGGCCTCGCGATCCTCGCGACCAACCTGCGCGCCAACCTGGACGACGCCTTCACCCGCCGCCTGGACCTGGTCATCGACTTCCCCGTCCCCGACGCCGACCAGCGCCTGGCTCTGTGGGAACGCTGCCTGGCGCCCCTCCTGTCGAGCGGCCACGACCTGGACCTGCGCTTCTGTGCCGAGTCCTTCGAACTCGCGGGCGGCAACATCCGCTCCATCGCCGTCACGGCCGGCTACTTGGCAGCCGAGTCCGGCTCCCCGGTCACGATGCACCAGTTGATCCACGCGGTCGTGCGCGAGTACCAGAAACTGGGCCGCCTCACCCTGGCCAGCGAATTCGGCCCGTACATGGACCTGCTAGCCCCCTGACCGGAGGAGAACCGCCGTGCGTGCTCACGACGAACAGGTGACGGGGCAGGGGAGGCCGGAGCGCCCGGAGCGGCTACGGCGTGGCGCGGCGGCGGTGCGCGGAGGCGAGCCGCACGCGTCACCGTTCGCCGCGCTCATCGCCCTCCAGCGGACGGCCGGGAACACGGCGGTCGTGCAACTGCTGGCGTCGCAGCGGAGAGCGGCCGTACAGCGGGCTCCGGAGCGGCGGGCCGCCAGGCGGCAGGCGGCGAACCAATCCCCGTACTCGGGCCGGCCGAAGTCGGCCCGGCAGCAGGAGCAGCAGGGCTTCAACCTGGAGGAGGCCCGGCCGCCGGAGCTGCCGAGCCGGGGCCCCGGAGGCGAGCCCATCTGGAGCGGGGCCAGGGGCGACATCGGGTTCACCACGGACACCCAGAACACGGTGCTGGCCGCCGCGGCCAGCCAGGTCGCGAACGGGCGGACCGAGTACGCGTGCGCGGAGTGCGGCACCTTCATCCCGCGCATGAGAGACAAGACGCCGGCGGACGGTAACCGCTATGTTACCATCGACCACAAAGATGGAATCATCCAGTACGTCCAGACCACGGCCACGGAGACGACCTGGGTGGTCAATGGCCGCACTGTCCGTGCGATCCTCCGCACCGAGGCGAAGGAGCGGGCCAACGACCCGCCGAACTTACGGGTGCTGTGCGCACAGCCGTGCAACGGCGGAAGCAGGGCGGCACGGAGCGGCAGCCGCAAGTACGACACGGACAAGGCGGTGTGGTGGGTGAAGTAGGTCGTCGCTGCGCAACGGCACCACCCGCTTGGTGCCCGAGGTGCCGGGAGCCCTGGAGAGTGCGGTGCGGGCCCCGATCGGTGAGGTGCCCGGCGCTGTGGCGCTGCATCTCCAGACCGTCGAACACCTGGTGCACGGCTGGGATCTGGCCGGGGCCATCGGCCAGAAGGCCCTGTTCGACGACGCGACGGTCGAGCGGGAGACCGAGTTCGCCCGGGGCCTTGGCTCAGCTGCCCTCCGGGCCGAGCGCTTCGTTCGCACTGTGACAATGAAGAAGACAAAGCTCAAGGGCCGCCATCGCGCTTGCGCACTCGTTGCTGCTGCGGCCACCGGGACGGCACTGGCCGCGAACGGCTCCTCCAGCGCCTCCGACTCCATATCCAGCTCCCCGGCGGGCCGACACCCACGAAGCATTCCTTGTACTCGCCAGCTGCCTCATCACCCACCGACAACTCAGCTCATTGCGTTCGCTGTTGTCAGTCGTTGTCAGGAGAACGGAATCAATTCCTCGTCCTCGAAGTATTCGAGAGCCTTCCGGGGGTCACCAGTGAAAAGAGACTCGGCATCGCTGAGCTGAATTACTGGATGGGCGTATTCCGGGAATTCGGTCAGTTTGATGCCGGGGCGACAGAGTCGGTATTCGTGCGAGCTGCGATAGCAGGTAACTGGGACACCTGCATCATGGAGGCGTCGCGTGAGACTCCATTCGAACTCATCCGAGAAAATAACCCGGCAGCCTTTTTCGGAGAGTTGGGGGATCAACTGCCTATACGATTTGCTGGAGAGTGGGTTTCCGGTCAAGTCTAGATTACGCAGCCTTGCAATCGACATGAGTGGAGTGATGTCACGAATGAAGTTTCGTGGCGCATAAAGGCTGAGAAGCGAAAGGTCGGTGAGCCCTTCCAGGGAATTCAGTCCACTGTCCCGAATGGTCAGGGAGCGCAGATGTGGGATACCGGACAACTGGTTAGATTCTACGGGATCGCAGGCTACCAGAACCAGAATTGCCAGCGACTCGCATCGAGCCAGATTACTCAGATCGCGGGCTCGGCGAATATGTAGATCTTCGACCCCTCGATACTCCTCCGTGCTGAACGGGGGTTCATGGCCGACAACTCGCGTGATCGCTTGAGAAACTGCGGGATCAAGATTCACTGCCGTCCCATCGCCTAGTTCAAGAGAATTTTTCGATCAGCAAATCCAGCTTGTCGCGCAGCCGGCCGAATGCTGCTTCCTGGGCGCTTCCCAATTCCTCAACGTCGAAAGGTTGTATTTTCTGTGCCGTCTCGCCGACCCGTGAAGCCTCGATGAGTAGCGACTTGTACACTGCCACCAGCTTGAGCTTTCTCTGTGACGGGGAGAATTTTGAGGTATCCCCGTCCCACATCAGCTTCCCTTCTTCCAGAAGTGTTCGCAATTCTGCAAGGAATCCGGCAGGAGAACCGTCGGGATTTTTCTTTGTGAAGTCCTTGAAGTAGCCGCGAAGGCTGTCGTGCCACTTCTTGTCCCGGCCATTATAGATGGGGTTTCCGTCGTGTGTCATGAACGCGCCCACGTGGGCATCCATGTCATGACTCTCAACATGTGTCATGGTGTCGTTGAGCCGGATCTCCCATATTACATCGGTGGTGAGTGACCGCAGTTCGTGCTGAAGTTCGATCCAGCCTGTGGAGATTTCAGTGCTCGCCCGTCCCATGTCGGATTCCATGATTCTGATCAACTGATCGGTGGGAATCCACTCGTGATGTCCATCAGCCAGCGCGCGAAATTCTCCCTTGAGCCATTTCCTATGGGGGTTTTCCCCGACTCCTTGCTCATCCCAGAGACTTTTCAGTTCCGACAGCTTGAGCCCGCCGGAACTTTTACTTATCGCCATTTCCTTCAGGAATGTCAGGAGGCGCCCGGCGCCAGCGGCGGCCTTGAGCCTGGGATCCACTTCTCGCCTGGCTACAGGAAGTGAAGAGAATCTTCCGTACTGGGCGTCTGCTCCAAATTTTAGTGCAGCAAGTTTTGTGAGCAAATCAGGATTTTCGGTGGTCGCGTTGTTCGCACCTTTTTTGAGCTTCTCCTCGGCGCCATCCCCTGCTCTCTCATAGAAGCCTGCCCGGGTCGAGTGGCTGGGCTTGGGGTCCAACCTGTGCAGTGCGTACTGCCGGAATGTGTCCGCGCTTGCATCGTCCCTACGGTTGATGCCTCCGTTCTTTGCGGGGTCGAAATACCCTTTGAGGTTTTCGTGCGTACCGGGATCCTTGAGATAAGCGATGGCGGCGGTTTCAAAACCGTCCAAGACGCTAATTTCGTTCCACGCATTGGTCTCTTTGAGTTGTGCCTTCCACCAGTGGGTCTTCAGGTCTGCTGCCAGTGCCGTGCCGTGTTGCGGTAGGTACATGTTGATCTTCGGTTTCAGTAACGAGACCTTAGCCACTACTTCGGTCGGACTTGCCGTTGCGAGCACGTTGACTTGGTCCGGGTTCTTTCCGTTTTTCTCTGCCCGCAGTGACTTGAGGCCACGGGGGCGTAGTTTGCTCTCGATGGTGGAAATGATCGAGTTGAGTTCGTTCTCGCTTTCCATTGGAGTCGCTGTCTGCTCGGACAGCATTCTGCGAGCTTCGCGTTTAACATCCCGACTCTGTCGGATTTCGGTTGATTTTTTCTGCTTGCCATTTTTCTTGCCCTCCTCGCTGTTCCTCCTCTTGAGCTTGCTCCAGAGGGCTTTGCCCTTCTTGGCTATGAAGTCGACGATTTTGTCGATGGCCTTGTTGACCGGCTTGGCCACCGCGGTGAAGACCTGTTTGACCTTGTTAGCGAGGCCGCCGATGCCGAGGAGGCCGGCGAGGAAGCCGATGAGGATGGGGATGCTGCCGGCGAGGGCGCCTTCGATGAGGGCGGGGACTCCGGCTTGGCCGCCGCCTGCGATGGCGATGACGGCGTCGAGGACGGAGTTGACGAGGGCGATGATCTGGGCGCCCTGGGTCACGATGAAGGTGACGATGTCGATGATGCCCTTGACGGCGCGGACGAAGGCTGAGGCGGGGTTGAGGAGGGAGATGATCCAGGTGATGCCGGCGACGATGACCGTGGGGATCAGGTAGGAGGTGAGTTTCTGGAGGATGGTGGTTTTGAGGTCGCCGACGGAGGCTTTGATGTGTTCGACGGCGCCGGCGGGGCCTTCTTTCTGGAGGGTCTGGGCGATGGGGACGGATTTTTCGGCGGCGGTCATGGCCTGTTCGGGGACGCCCTTGCGGGTGATGCGGGCGCGGATGCTGGCCCAGGTCAGGCCGAGCATGGAGGCGAGGAGCTGGATGATGCCCTTGAGGTCGAACTTGGCGGGCAGGCTGAGGCCGGCGCCGGCGGCTGTGCCCAGCAGCCAGCCGATCAGGCCTTTTTTGAGGTGCTCGCCGATGTTGCCGATGAACTGCTGGAGGCCCGCGCCGACGGCGGAGACGAGGTTGCGGAGGAACCCGATGGGGTCCTTGATGATCTTCATGACCGCGCTTGCGGCCTTGGCGAGGACGCCGAGCAGCATGTTCTTGAGTTCGAGGATGGTCTGGATGACGCCGACGACGGCGTCCTTCGCCTTGGCGATGAGGCCCTTGTTCTCCTCCTGGAGCTTCTTGATCTCCTCGTCGACAGAGTTGAGGGCCTGGGTGTATTTCTGGGCGAGGTCCTGGACGAGCTGGTCGGACTTGGCGTTGACGTCGGCTTCGAGGCCGTCGAACTTGTCGGTGAAGTCGGCGGCGGCTTCCTGGCCGAACTTCTTCAGGTCTGCGGGGAGCTTGTCGACTTCGGCTTTGAGTTCGGTGCGGCCTTTGGCGATGCGGTCTTTGGCCTTGCCGAGTTCGGTGCCGATGGTGTCGGCGATGGCGGAGATGACCTGCTGCATCTGGGCGACGTAGAGCTTGCGGGACTCCTGGAAGAGCTGGCTGGCCTCCTCCGGCAGGCCGGCGAACTTGTCCTTGACCCACTTCAGCTTTCCGGAGAAGCCGGAGTACCGCTTGTCCTTGTAGGCGTCCATCCGGCGTTTGTGGTCCGCCGTGAACGCGTCCCGGGCCGCCTTCTCGCCCGTGGTGAATTTTTCGTCGACCAGCTTGTCCAGGCCGGTCAGGGTCTTCTCGACGTCGGTCTTGGTGGCGTCGAAGACCTTCTGGAGCTTGGCGGTGACCTCGGCGCGTTTCTTCTCGTCGGCGGACTTGGTGGCACTCTTGCCGCCGTCGACCTGCTTGCCGGTCGCCGCACGGGTCGCGGCGAGGCCGGCCATCGCCTGGGCGCCGGCGGCGGCAGCGCCCTGCTTGGCGGCGGCGTGCTGTTTGGCTTCCGCGCTGCGGGCTTCGCCGGGGGCGGTGGCGGCGTGCTGCTCGCCCTGCTTCTTCGCGGTGAGGGCGCCGGTGAACTGCGGCTCGTTGCTCTTGGCAAGCTGGTCCTCGGTCACCTCGGCGTCAGCCATCTGCTGGTTGACCTGGGCCGGGCCGCCGGAGAAGTCCGTCACCGCGTCCGGCTGTCTGGCGGGGACCGCGCCCGCCGGATCGGGAGCCCCCGGCGTGGGCGGCGGAGTGTCGGGGGTGAGGGGGGTGACCGGCTTGTCCTTGGCGGCGGACAGGTCCGGGGCCGCGCCGGTGGCGCTCTCGATCTCCTTGGCGGACCCCTCCTTGCCCTGCGCGACCTGCCCGTTGACCTGCGACTTGACAGCATCGGCCTTGCCCGAGCCGGCGAACGAGTCGGCCTCGTCCAGGTTCTTCGGCGCCTGCGCGGTGATCGCCTGGTTCACCGCCGCGATGAACCCGGCCTTGTCGAAGACACCCGGCTTCGCGGCGTTCATCTTCTCCGCCTGCGCGGCCTTGCCCTGCGCCTGCTTGTCGTCAGGCGGAGCCAGAGCAGCGTCCTGGGCCGCCTTCGACTCCTTCGCGGCCGGCGGATGCTGCGCGACCGCGGCTTTCTTCGCCTCCACCTCCCCCGTCAGACCGGTGAAAGCCGGGGAGGCGGACGGCGGGGGCCTGACCGGCGCAGCCGGCGCCTCGGCCAGACGCTGCGCCACCAGACGCGCCACCGCCGCGTTCCCCGCACGCGACTGCAGCAGACGGAGCTGACGGGGCGCCATACCCGCAGGCAGGGCACCAGCCCCCGCCGGATCACGCCCCGGCCCGGCGGCCTCGGGCCCGGACGCCTCGGGCCCGGCCGTCTCCGTGGTGGTAGGCGGGGCGGACGTCCCCTGCGGGGAGCGGACGGGGGCAGCCGGACGTACCAGCGCCGCGCTGGTCTTCTTGTCCGGCGCCGCCTTCATGACCGTAAGTGTTCGGTCCACTCCCGCCGCACACACGAGAGCGGTGGATACGGATGGGGGCAGAGCAGGGTGCCTGATCGGGCAGCAGGCTGTGCACCGGCACGCGGACGCCGACGCGTTCCGGATGATCGTCGCCCGGAGTGAGAATCGGCCTCGGCCCCTGGTCAAGGAGGAGTAGGTATGCCGTCGTATCTGTCCCCGGGTGTGTATGTCGAAGAAGTGGAGGCCGGGGCACGACCGATTGAGGGAGTGGGCACCTCGGTCGCCGCGTTTCTGGGCTTCGCCCCGCAGGGACCACTGAACGAGCCGACGCTCGTCACCAACTGGAGCCAGTACGTGAACGTCTTCGGCGACTTCGTCGAAGGCGCGTACCTGGCGTCCGCCGTGTACGGATTCTTCGCCAACGGCGGAGGGATCTGTTATGTCGTGCGTATCGGTGACGGGGCGTCCGCCGGTGCCGGCGAACTGGAGGCCGGCGCGTCCGCCGAGGCGCTGCTCGGCGGGTACCGGGTCCGGGCGCTGCCGGGCGTGACCGGTGAGGTCTCCGTCGAGGTCGGCCCCGTGGACGCCGAGGATCCGCCCAACGACGTGTTCAAGCTCGTCGTGAAGGTGGACGGGGAGGTCAAGGAGACCTACCCCTCGGTGTCCGCCCGCCGCAGCAAGGACAACGTCGTCACGAAGGTCCGGGAGAAGTCGCAGACCATCACCCTGGAGGAAGCTTCCCGGGGGACCGCGGCCAAGCCCGATGCCCAGGCGGTGGTACTCGCGCCGCAACCGGGTGCGCCAGGAGCGTCGGCGGCGCCGGACTCGCTGTCGGCCGACGACTACGTGGGCGACGCGGACCAGCGGACCGGGTTCGGCGGGCTGGAGGCCATCGAAGAGATCACGATGGTGGCCGTGCCGGACCTGATGAGCGCCCACCAGCGCGGGGTCATCGACGCCGAGACCGTCATCGCGGTGCAGCAGGCACTGATCGCGCACTGCGAGCTGATGGGTGACCGCGTGGCCATCCTCGACGCGCCGCCCGGGCTCTCCCCGCAGCAGATCAAGGGCTGGCGGATGGACACGGCCGGCTTCGACTCCAAGTTCGCGACCCTGTACTACCCGTGGATCAAGGTGTTCGACCCGTCGATCGGCCGGAACGCCCTGGTGCCGCCGAGCGGGCACATCGCCGGGGTATGGGCCCGCAGTGACGAGTCACGCGGGGTGCACAAGGCGCCGGCGAACGAGGTCCTCCGGGGCGCGGTCGGCCTCCAGACGCAGATCACCAAGGGGGAGCACGACCTGCTCAACCCCCTCGGCGTCAACTGTGTCCGGTCCTTCCCGGGCCGGGGCATCCGGGTGTGGGGTGCGCGCACCCTCGCCTCCGACGCCGCGTGGCGCTATCTGAATGTGCGTCGGCTCTTCAACTACCTGGAGGAGTCGATCCTGACCGGCACCCAGTGGGTGGTCTTCGAGCCGAACGACGACGCCCTGTGGGCCCGTGTCCGGCGCACCATCTCCGCGTTCCTGGTCAACGAGTGGCGCAAGGGCGCGCTGTTCGGGATCACCCCGGACGAAGCGTTCTACGTGAAGTGCGACCGGGAGACGAATCCCGCCGAGAGCATCGACGCGGGCATGGTCATCTGCGAGGTCGGGGTGGCTCCGGTCAAGCCCGCGGAATTCGTGGTGTTCCGGCTCTCCCAGTTGTCGGGCGGCACGGGATCGGTCGACGAGTAGCACACGGCGTACAGCACGATCGATGGAAACAGCACATGACGGATTGCCGGGCCGGGGAATGCCGGGTCGCCTCATATGACCCGTACCCGTCCTGGCGGTTGAACGCCGTCGTCCGATTCGCAGAGAAGTAAACCGTCGTCCGATTCACAGAGAAACAAAGGAGGCTGGAATGCCACTCCCCGATCTGGACAGCTCGGTCGGCCATTCCTTCGGGCTGGAGTTCGACGGCGTGGTGATCAAGCAGATCACCGAGGTCAGCGGCCTGAAGATGGAGCAGGACGTCATCGAGCTCAAGCAGAACACCGCCGACGGGAAATACGCAGTCAAGAAGCTGCCGGGACGCCCCAAGGCCGGAGAGGTCACCGTCACCCGAGGGCTGACCGAGGACAACAGCTTCGAGGCGTGGATCAAGTCCTCCCGGTTCGGAAAAATGGGCGAGGCCCGGAAGAACGGCGCCATTGTCGTCTACGACTACGAGGGCGTCGCGATCAAGCGCTACCAACTGGTGAACGCCTGGCCGAAGTCGCTGGAGATCGGCACGCTGAAGGCGGGTGACACCTCCGTCCTCACCGAGAAGCTCGCGATCACCTACGAGAGCATGGAAGTCGCCTGATGCGTCGGACGATGCCCGCGCCCCCGCGGCAAACACCACAGGCGTGGGAACCGGAGCAGGCGCCGGCGGCCGGAACGGGTGAGCAGGGTGCCGGTGCGGAGCGTGACACGCTCCGCACCGAGTTCTCCTTCGAACTGCCCCGGGGGTACGTGGACGACTCCGGCACCGTGCACCGCCACGGCGTGATGCGTCTGGCCACCGCCCGCGACGAGCTCATCCCGCTGCGGGACGACCGGGTGCGGGAGAACTCCGCCTATCTCTCGGTGGTGCTGATCGCCCGGGTGATCACCCGGCTCGGCACCGTCGAGGACGTCCACGCGGGCATCGTGGAGAACCTGTTCGCCTCGGACCTCGCTTTCCTCCAGGACTTCTACCGGCGGATCAACGCGGAGGGACACACCCGCGCGGCGGTCACCTGTCCCTCCTGCCAGGAGCACTTCGCGGTGGACCTGGCCGGTGGTCGCCTGGGGGAATCGTGACGTACGCGACCGAGCGCCTCTACGAGGAGGTCGCGTACCTCGCTTATCACTTCCACTGGCCGCTCGACGAACTGCTCGATCTGGAACACCGCGAACGACAGCGGTACGTCGAGCAGATCGCCCGGCTCAACCAGGGGTAGAGGGGAATCGGAGATGGGACTGCTGTCCTGGCTCAGGGGGAGCCGAGAGGCGGACGGGGACAGCCTGCCGGGGCCGTCGGAACCCGGGCCGGAACCTCGGGCTGCTTCCGGGACGGACGCCGTCTCCGGCGCGCTCCCGGAACCCGGGTGGCGGTCCGCACCTCCCGTCCAGCGGACGCTGGGCGGGGACGTGGGGCTGATGACCGACCCCGTGGGGTTCCGGCAGCGGCTGGGCAGCTGGCAGGACCCCACCATCACCGGGCCCCTCGGACATCTGGTCAGCGCGCAGGCGCCGGCCGGCACCGGACACGGCCTCGCGGCTCCCAGCGTGCAGCGGACCGGACAGCAGCCCGGACCGCGGACCTTCGACGCGCCGAAGGCCGTCGAGGGGCGGGGCGCGGCCGGTGTGCCGCGAAGCGCGGAGACCGGGGTGCGGCGGTACGACGGGAGCGACGTCCCGGTTCCGTCAGCCGGCGTTCCGGTGCAGGACGAGGGGCCGGTACGGGCCGTGGCCGCGTCCTTCACGGAACAGGGCGGGGACGGCGGCGAGTTCACCGGGACAGGCGGTTCCGGTGTGCCGACGGTTTCGCGGACGGTGTCACCGGCCCCAGGTCCGGCGTCGGCTCCGGCCCCGTCCTTGGACCCGGCCTCGGCTCCAGGTCCGGGCTCGGCGCTCGGTGGCGGACGGTCCGTACCGCTTCCCCTCGCGCCGCTCCAGCGCACGTTCGTCTCTCCCCCCGTCCCCGCGTCGTCCGCTCCTGTGACGGTCATGCGGGTGCCGTCCGTTCCGTCGATGCCCGCGCCCCCGCGGCCCTTGACCGTCGCCGAGCGCCCGGACGTACCGGTACGGGAACTGGTGGCGGTGCCGGCGCCCGTACCGGACGACGACCCCGGGCCCATGGCGCCCGCCGCCCCGGTCGAACCTGTCGTCGATCTGCTCGGCCCGCAGGCCACGGAGGCGGGGGCTGATTCCGTACCGACGGCCGGTGAAGGCGCTGTTGTCCAGCGGTCCGCGCTTCCTGCGGCGCCCCGGGCCTCTGACAGCGTTTCATTCCCACTCGCTCCTCCGCTCTCCGACCTGAGCCAGGGACAGGGGCCCGGCCCGACCCCGGCCTCGGGCACAAGCGTTCCTGTTGTGCCGCTGGTGCCGCCCGTGCCGCCTCCCGGTCCCGTCGTACAGCGAGGCATCACGCCTCCTGGGCGCCCGCCGCACCGTGGCCTGGGCGAACCGTTGTCCGCACTGCCTCCGACTGCCCGGCCGCTGCTCGGCCCAGCGGCTCCGCTGGCCGGTACGGCCGCTGCCCCCTCGACGGGTCCTCACCGGGCCACGGCGGACCAGGGCATGGCACCGGACGGCCCTGACGGGCATGGTGATCCGGGGGCGGAGCCGATGCCGGGTGCTGCGCCGGAGCCCGCCTCGATGCCGGTGTCCCGGGCCGTTGAGTTGCCGGATCTGCCTAACCTGCCGGGCCTGCCGGATCCATCGGGGACGTCCGCCGCGTCCGGATCACCCGACGACGGTATGGCGCCGCTGCTCGGTGATGCCCGGCCGCTCACCACGGGCAGAGCCGATGGCGGAGCTGACAGCGGTACCGGGACGGCGGACGCCGGCGGGCCCGGTGTGGTGCAGCGACTCGGCGTCCCCGGCGGTGTGCCTGACGCGCCTTCAGGCGCCCCGTCGCCGCGCGCCGCCGATCCGGGTGTCCCATCGATCGCCGGAGGTCCTCCCGGGCGGAGTCCCGGTGCGGCGTCGGCCGGGCCGGAGGCCGTACCGGCGCCCGCCCCCGAGGGGCCCGCCCACGCTTACGCTCCGTCGGATTCTGCCGGGGTTCCTGTGGTGGCGCGGTCCGTTGACGAGGAGACGGCTCCGCTCCTGGGGGACACCGAGACGCTGGCGGTGAGCGGAGTGAGTGATACGGCGGTGCCCGAGGCGCCCGGTCCCGGGCAGATGGTGACGGCGGCGACGCCGATGCCATTGCGGCGGCTCGACGCGGTCGACGACTCATCGCTTCCCGGACCTCTCGCCGTGGGACCCCCCTCCGTAGGTCCCGCCGCAGGTGGCCCGGCCTCCCGGGGCGAAGGGCCGGTGGTCCCGCTCGTCACCCAACGGTCGTTGCCTCTCTACACGGTGCCTGAGCCGTCCTCCTTCTCGTCCTCTTCTCCGTCCTCCGCCGCACCTGTCGGTGTCGAGCCTTCGGCTCCGGCCCCGGTTCCGATCCGGTGGGAGCGGGCCCCGAGCGAGGCGTCCGGTGGTTCCGGTGGCAGTGCTTACGGTGGTGGAGCCGGGGGCGGCGGTGCTTACGGCGGAAGCGGCTTCGGTGCCGAGGGCGTGAGTGCCTCCGTGCAGCGGGCGGCGGACATGGGTACGGCGACGACTGCCGCCGCCCGACCTCCCACGTACCCGATGGCGCACTCTTCCCCGGTCACGGCCGGCTCACCGATGACGTTCGCCTCACCTCCGACGATGTCGCCCGCCCCGTTCGCGGTGCAGCGGTCGGCCGCCCCGTCGCCCGTCGCGTCGATGCCGCCCCGGCGCGCCCCTTCGCCGGGCCCCTCCCCGCCGCCCTTCGACGCCGGGACGGTCGCCGTCGACGCCGGGATCGCGCAGCGTCTGCCCGACGGGTCCGTGGTGTTCACGCAGCCCGTGGTGCAGCGCGCCGACGGCGACATGCCCGTCACCGAGCCGCCGCCCGTCGACCCCCCGACGCCGCCCGAGCCTACCGGGGGCACGGGGGGCACAGGGGAAGCACCCGCAGGGACCTCCGGCGGGGCCGCCGGCACCCAGGGCACCGACGGCGGCAAGGGAGCGGGGGCGCCCAAGGTCACCGACGAACTCGTCCGCGCGCTGGTCGCCCCGCTCAGCAGGCTGCTCAAGGCGGAGCTGCGCATCGAACGCGAACGCACCGGGTCGTTGATCAATACCCGGCACTGACAGGCACCAGGGCACGACCGCACCTAAGCACGACCGCACCAAGGCAGGACCGCACCAAGGCAGGAAAGCTCCAAAGCACGACCGCACCAGGGCACCACCAGGCACGGACCGCACGCACAGCACCAACAGCCAACAGCACGACACCCGGCAGCAGCGCGACAGAAAGGCGGAGCATCCGATGTCCATTACCGAGGATCCGGCGGTCTCCGTCTGCTTCGTCGTCACGATCGACGGCATCGAGCTGGGTTCGTTCAACTCCTGTGAGGGCCTGGGCTGCGAGGTCGTGCTCGAACCACGTGAGGAGGGCGGCAACAACGGCCATGTCTGGCAGTTGCCGACCCGTCTCAAGTACTCGAACGTCAAGCTGTCCCGGCCGCTGACCAAGGACACCGAGAAGGTCGCCACCTGGTTCGCCAGCATGACCACCGGTTTCGCCCGCAAAACCGCACACATCGAGGCCCGTACCGGTGACGGCGTCATGGTCGCCCGCTGGGGACTGCTGGAGGTGGTGCCGGTGCGCTGGACCGGGCCGACGTTCAATCCGGAGTCGCCGAAGGTCGCCGTCGAGACCATCGAGATCGCGCACCACGGCTTCACGACGGAGGTCGGGGCATGAGCGGGCCCGTGGCGTTCAGCGCGGCCGGGGGCGGGAAGTCCGCTGCCGGGGGCCGCGACGTACGGCCCAAGCTGGAGCACGCCTACCTCGAACTGCGTACCCCGCCGTCCGGAGGCAGCCTCACCCCCGGCGGGCCCTGCGGCCGGATCGATTTCCAGTTCAACCCCAAGGAACTCAGCCTCAACAAGTCCGCGTCCTGGAAGCGCACTCCCGCCAAGGGCGCGAAGAGCGCCGGGCCGCCCGAGTACCAGGGGCCGCAGCCCAGCAAGCTCACCGTCGAGATGTTCTTCGACGCGAGCGATACCCAGGACACCAGCGTCGTCAAGGCGGTCGAGGAACTGTTCGCCTGCTGCGTGCCGACGAGCGAGACCCGCCAGGCGCAACGGTCCTCGCCGCCGTGGGTGGTCTTCCACTGGGGCGGCATCACCGGGTTCCCCGGGTATGTGAGCCAGGTCCAGGTCAAGTACACCCTGTTCACCACCTCCGGCGTGCCGATCCGGGCCGTCTGCCAGGTGACGATGGAGGAGATCAGCGGCGAGACCGCCGGCCAGAACCCGACATCGGGGGCGCTCGCCGCCCGCCGTGTCCACCGGCTCCGCTCCGGTGACACGCTCCAGGCTCTGGCGTGGGCCGAGTACGGCGACCCGGCGGCCTGGCGGGTCATCGCCGATGTCAACGGGATCGACGACCCGTTGCGGCTGGCGGAGGGGCGGGAGCTGCTGCTGCCCTCGGCCGACGAGCTGGACACCGTGGCGGAAGCGGCCTCGTACGGGTCCGGCACCGGCCGGAGTGATGCCTGATGGCGAACGACACCGTCGCCAAGACGCTGGTCGTGGAGATCGGCGGGACGAAGCTGCCGGCGGATCTCGCCAACACTCTGGTCGACGGGTACGTGGACGACAGCCGTACCCTGCCCGACCTGTTCGTATTGCGCTTCCGTGACCCCAGCCGGGTCCTGCTGGAGAAGGCACGCATCAAGATCGGTGTCGAGGTGCGGCTGCTGGCCGGGTCCGGATCGGGAGGGTCGCCGAAACCGTTGCTCAAGGGCGAGGTCACCGCTCTGGAGCTCGACTTCGACGAGACCGGGACGTTCACCATCGTCCGTGGCGCGGACAAGGCGCACCGGCTCTTCCGGGGCCGCCGGGTCGTCGGCTACCAGAACATGACCGTCGCCGACATCTGCCGCCAGGTCGCCCAGCGCGCCGGGCTGTCCACGGGGAAGATCGACGTCTCCGGGCCGGTCCTCGAACATGTGGTGCAACCCAATGTCACCGACTGGGAGTTCGTACGCGGGCTCGCCGAGGACGCCGGGGCGGAGGCGTACGTCATCGACGGCGCACTGCATGTCACCAGGCCCACCGAGGCGTCCGGCGCGCCCGGTTCCTCGGCCCGCTCCCACAGCAATCCGCTCGTGCTGGAACTGGGCAAGAACCTGCTGCGCTGCCGGGCCGGGGTCACCGCCGCCGAGCAGGTCTCCCAGGTGGAGGTGCGGGGCTGGGACACCAAGACCAAGCAGGCGCTGGTCGGCCGGGCCGACGCGGGCAAGGCCGACACGGTCCAGCTCGGTATCAGCCCGGCGGACGCGGTCAGCCCGTTCGGCAAGGCCGACTTCGTGGTGACCGACACCGCCTACCGGGAGCAGGCCCGGGTCGAGCAGGTCGCCAAGGCCCTGGCACAGCGGATCGCCGGGTCGTTCGCCGAGATGGAGGCGGTGATCCAGGGCAATCCGGAGGTCCGGGCGGGCGGCGCGGTGGCGCTCTCCGGGGTCGGCGCGCCGTTCGAGGGCCGGTACACCGTCACGTCGTCCAGGCATGTCTTCGACGCGCTGCGCGGCTATGAGACTTGGGTGACGGTCTCGGGTCAGCAGGAACGCTCACTGTCGGCGCTGGCCGGTGGCGCCACCGGCCGGCGCCCCGAGGCGGACGGGATCGTCATCGGCGTTGTCACCGACACCAAGGACCCGGAGAAGCTGAGCCGGGTCAAGGTGAAGTTCCCCTGGCTGTCCGACGAGTACGTCAGCGACTGGGCCCGCACCGTGCAGTCCGCCGGCGGCGGGGGCAAGAACGGCAAGGGCACCTCGGCGTTCGTCCCGGAGGTCAACGACGAGGTGCTCGTCGGCTTCGAGCAGGGGCGGCTCGACCGTCCCTACATCCTCGGCTGCCTGTTCAACGGGCAGGACAAGCCGTCCACGGGCAGCGGCGAACTGATCGACGGCACCAGCGGCGCCGTCAACCGTCGGTCGTTCTCCTCCCGCAGCGGCAACCAGCTCGAACTGCTCGACAACGCCTCCGGAGCCCAGGGCGTCCGGATGGTCACCGGCGACGGCAAGCTCACCATCGACCTGGACCGCAAGGGAACCAAGATCGTCGTGCACAGCGACGGCACGGTGGAGATCGACGCCAAGGACAAGGTCACTGTCAAGGCGGGCAACGGCGCGCTGATGGACGCGGGCAGCGGCACGCTCGAACTGATCGGCAAGTCGGTGAAGGTGACGGCGCAGACCGGTGTCCAGGTGGACGGCGGCAGCGGCCAGGTGGGGCTGAAGACAAGCGGCGGGGTGGATGTGAAGGGCACCCAGGTCGCCGTCAACGGCACCTCCCGCACGGAGATCAAGGGCGGGGCGATGTGCTCGATCAACGCCGGTCTGGTCAAGATCAACTGACGGGCCGTTCCATCGGCTTGCCGACGGAACGGCCCACGGAACGAACCAGCGCGAGTCACGACCGAAGGGAGTGCCCGTCATGCCACCCGCCGCCCGCGTGGGCGATGCCACCGGCCATCCGGGGGTGGTGGGCCCGCCCGGCGTGCCCACCGTCCTCATCGGCGGCATGCCCGCCGCCACCGTCGGCACCACCCACACCTGCGCCTTCCCGCCGCCGGCCGTCCACCCGCCGTCCGTGATCATCCCGCCGGGCTGTCCCACCGTTCTGATCGGTGGCAGGCCCGCCGCGCGGATGGGCGACACCGCCGCCTGCGGAGCCCCGATCGTCGTGGGCTGCCCGACCGTTCTGATCGGCGGGTGACGGACCGATGGGGGAGCAGTTCGTCGGAGCGGGCTGGGCGTTTCCGCCGCGTACCGACGCCACCGGATCCATCGCCCTGGTGCACGGCGAGCGGGAACTGGAGGAATCCATCCGGCTGGTGCTCGCCACCAGCCCCGGCGAGCGGCCCATGCGCCCGGAGTTCGGCTGCGCCGTCCACGACTATGTGTTCGCGCCCGCCGACGCCGGCACCGCCGGCCAACTCGCCTACGAGGTCCGGCTCGCGCTGGACCGCTGGGAGCCCAGGATCGAGGTCGCGGGCATCGACGTACGGTTCGACGCCGTCGAGGACGGTGTGCTGTACATCGACATCAGTTACGTCGTGCGCGGCACCAACGACCCGCGCAACCTCGTCTTCCCCTTCTATGTGATCCCTCCGCACGAGGAAGGCGCAGGTTCGTGACACTGCCCAGCCCCAATCTCGACGACCGCAGGTTCCAGGGGCTCGTCGACGACGCCAAGCGGTTCGTTCAGCAGCGCTGCCCCGAATGGACCGACCACAATGTCTCCGATCCCGGCGTCACCCTGATCGAGGCGTTCGCCACCATGGTCGACCAGCTTCTCTACCGGCTCAACCGCGTGCCGGAGAAGAGCTATCTCTCCTTCCTCGACCTGATCGGCGTACGGCTGCACCCGCCGACCGCCGCCCGCACCGACGTGACGTTCTGGCTGTCCGCGCCGCAGCCCGAGACCGTACGTGTCAAAGCGGGCGCCGAGGTCGCGACGGTACGGACCGAGAGCGAGGAGGCGGTCGTCTTCACCACGTCCCGCGAACTGCCGATCGTGCCGTGCGCGCTGGACCGGCTGGCCACCCGCCACAGCGGGGGAGACAACGTCGACCGTACCCAGGAACTCGCCCTGGCACGGGACGTCCCCTGCTTCGGCGCGACGCCCGCCCCCGGGGACGCCCTGTACTTCGGTCTGACCAACCCTGTCCCCGCCGGCGTCGTCGTGCTGCGCCTGGACTGCCGTGTCGACGGCGTCGGCGTCGACCCCCTGCGCCCGCCACTGCGCTGGGAGGCGTGGGACGGCAAGGCGTGGGCGCGCTGCGACGTCGAGGAGGACACGACCGGCGGCTTCAACCGCCCCGGCCAGGTCGTCCTGCACCTGCCGGGCACTCACACCGAGTCCGTCATGGTGAAAAGGCCGGGCGGGTGGGTGCGCTGCCGGCTCGTACCCGCCGAGCCGGACCAGCCCACCTATCTGCAATCGCCCACGGTGCGCGAGGCGGAGGCGTTCACCATCGGGGGGACCGTCGACGCCGTGCACGCCGAGACGGTGAGGGACGAGGTCCTGGGGCTGTCCGAGGGCGTGCCCGGCCAGTCGTTCCATGTCGCGAGGCCGCCCGTCGTCCCCGGCGACGAGCCGTTCGTCGTCCAGGTGGCGGACGGCTCCGGCTGGTCGCAGTGGAGTCGCGTCGACGACTTCGCCCAGTCCGGCCCGGACGAAACGCATATGACACTGGACCCGAACTCCGGCCGCGTCGACTTCGGCCCGGCCGTCCGGGAGCCCGACGGGACGATCCGCTTCTACGGCGCTGTTCCCCCCAAGGGCGCACCCGTACGGATCCGTGCCTACCGCACCGGAGGGGGACGCCGGGGCAACGTCGCCAAGGGCGCGCTGCGGGTGCTGCGCAGCTCGCTGCCGTTCGTCGCGCGGGTCGAGAACCGCCGGGCGGCCGTCGGCGGGGTCGACGGGGAGAGCGTGGAGAACGCGAAGGTCCGCGGGCCGATGACGCTGCGCAGCCTGTACCGGGCGGTCGTCCCGCGCGACTACGAGCAGTTGGCCCGGGAGGTCGCGCCGGACGCCGCGCGGGTCTGCTGCGTCCCCGCCGGGGAAGGCGAGGAGAGCGGGGTACGGCTGCTGGTGGTGCCCGCCGTCCAGGGCGACGACCAGGGGCGGTTGCGGTTCGACGACATGGTGCCGCCCCAGGAGACGCTGCGCGCCGTCGCCGACTATCTGGACCAACGGCGCCCCATCGGCACCCGCTTGGTGGTGGAGCCGCCCTACTACCAGGGCGTCACCGTCGTCGCGTCCGTCCTGGCCGCCCGCGGCACGGTCGCCGACTGGATCCGCACCGAGGCGCTGGCGGCCCTGTACGGGTACTTCAACCCGCTCACCGGCGGACCGGCGGGGCAGGGCTGGCCGTTCGGCCGGCCGATCCACGCGGGCGAGGTGTACGCGGTGCTCCAACGGGTGCCCGGCGTCGACCTCGTGGAGGACGTCAGGCTCTTCCCGGCCGACCCGCTGACCGGGCAGCGCGCCGAGCAGACCACCAGGATCGTGCTCGACCCGTACGCCCTGGTTTTTTCCTACGAGCACCAACTCAGAGTGCGGGAGGCCTGAATGCGTGGCACCGTCCCGGGGCTGCCGACGCCCCACCCCCTGATGTACCAACTCCCCGCCGTGTACCTGGGGGAGGATTTCCTGCAACGGTTCCTGGAGGGGCTGGACGAGGTACTGGCGCCGGTGCTGCTCACCCTCGACAACCTGCCCGCCCATCTGGATCCGCGCACGGCGCCTGAGGACTTCCTGTCGTGGATCGCGACCTGGGTGGCCGTCGACATGGACAGCGAGCAGGGTGCCGGAACCGGTGACGGATGGTCCGTCGAGCAGCGGCGGGCGGCCGTCACCGGAGCGATGGACCGGCACCGGCGGCGCGGCACCCGGCGCGGGCTCGCCGACGCCGTACGGCTCGGATTCGGCGCGGAACCGGAGATCGAGGAGACGGGCGGCGCGTCGTGGTCCGTGACCCCGCGCAGTCCGCTGCCCGGCCAGGCCGACACGCGGCCCCGGGTCACCGTCCGGCTGCGGGTGGCCGAGCCGGACGAGGCCGAGGCGGACCGGCTGCGGCGGCTGGTGAGCGAGGAAGTGCCGGCGCATGTCGGCTACGACGTCGAACTGCTGCCCCTCGCGGAGGCGTCATGAGCGGCGGCGCCGGGCTGATCTGCCCGGACTGCGGCCACCGCAACGCGCCGGGCACGGCGTTCTGCGGGTCCTGCGAACTCTTCCTGGACTGGGAGCCGGACACGCGGGGCGGTGGCGACGGGAACTCCGGGGCCGGAACGACTCCGGACGCCGCGGCCTCCGGGCCTGCGGCCCAACGGTCCGTGGCTTCCGGGGCGGCGGGGGCGGTGAACGGCGTGGCGGCCCCGCAGACCGGGGCACCCGCGGCGCCGCCGTCCGGCGGGACCGGGACGGCGGTTCCCCCGGTCGCCCGGATCTCCCCGGCCGGTCCCGCGCCGGAATCGGCGCAACCGCGGACTGTACCCGCCGGGCCACCGGTTCCTGTGGCGCCGGCCGAACCCCCGGCCGAGGACCGGGCACCGGCCCAGGCGCCGCCCCCGGCTCCGGCGGCCGCACCGGAAGCCGGGCCCGAAGCACAGCCCGAACCGGCGGCGCGGAAGCCCGCGGGGCCGGCGGGACCGGTCGCCCCGGTACGGCCCCGGACACCGCCGACGCCGACGGGGGTCCCCGGTACCGTCCGGCGCCCGGGGGAGCGGCCGACGGACCCGGCCGACGACGACCCGGCGTCGGACAGGGACTCGGGCGGGCCGGACACCGGAACCGCGGCCGTTTCCCGGACCGTGGCCCATGACCTGGTCTGTCCGGACTGCTCGGAGCCCAACCCGCGCACCCGCACCCTGTGCGCGCGCTGCGGCGCGGTCCTCGTCGCGCGAAAGGCGAACGAGGAGCGGCTGTCGTGGTGGGAGCGGCTGCTGCGGCGGATCTTCCGGCGGACCCCCCGCAGGCTGACGGCCGGCGAACGCCCGGCGGGCCGGGCCTGGCGCCGGCCGAGCCTCGCGATCCCGCTTGTGCTGGTGCTGCTCCTGGGCGGGGGGTTCCTCGCGCGGTCGTATCTGAGCACCGCCTTCAACTCCGTCCTGGACCGGACGGCCAAGACCACCCCTGTCAACCCGGCGTTCTCGGAGGCGTCCAGCCAGCTCAAGGCCCATCCGGCGGCGGACGCCTTCGACGGCTCGAACAACGGGTACTGGGCGCCCGCTGCGGCCGGGGCGGGCCAGGGCCAGTATCTGGAGGCGCGCTTCGAGCAGCCGGTCAGGCTGGAGAAGGTCATCATCCACGGCGGGATTTCCGCCGACAAGGACGACTTCCTCAAGCAGGCCCGGCCCTCCGTGCTCGACGTCGAACTGAGCGGCCCCAACGGCGAGGTCGAGAAGAAGGAACTGAAGCTTGAGGACATGCCGGGACCGCAGACCCTGGACCTCAAGGGGACGAACATCCGGGCGGTGCGGTTCATCATCAGGTCCAGCTACGGCGCCGGGGAGAAGAACCGGCACACGGCGATCGCGGAGGTGGAGTTCTTCGGCAGGCGCTGACCCCGGGGGCCCCGGGGCGGGCCCGTCCCGTCCCGGCCCGGGTCCAATACGGCGGATCTTCGTGACCCCGCGACGCCGCAGCGACATCAGCCGCTGCCGCCGCACGCGGCACCTTGCCCCATCGAAGATCCGCCGGACACGGCCTGGGCCGTGTCTGCCACATCCCGTCTGGCGCGCGACGCCTGGCACGCACGCTCGCTGCGTTGTCGGAGTCGCCCGAGTACGTCCAGTACGCGGGCGATCCTCCGCCTTGCGATCGCACGCACCAGCCGCCGCGCACCCCGCCCTGCGCGCGGACGACGCCATGTGGCCGACATGGCCTACGCGTGTGGTCGGTCCCGTACCCCGCCGCCCTCCACTACACCGGGTGCCGGACGGAGGCGGACGGCGGGAGGCCCAGGGAGGCGAGCATGTCCGCGTAGCCGCGACGGGCCCGGGCGGTGTCGGCGGTGAGGCCGGCCTGCTCGCATGCCCGGATCAGGACGCGCCACGCGGCGTCGCGGAATCCGTCGATCTCCAGACAGAGTTCGGCAGCCTCCACGGCGTCCGCCGGACGGCGCTGGCCGAGCCGTATCTCGGCCAGCGCCACCGCCGAGCCCGCCGCCTCCCGGCGCAGCCGTTCCCGGTCGGCGGCCAGCCACTCGGCCATCCCGTCCTCGGGCAGCAGCTCGCCCGTGTACTGGTCCAGGGCGAGGCGGAACGCGTCGGCCGCGTCGTCCGGCCTGTTCTGGACACGGGCGCGGCGGCCGTCACGTACCGCGCGTTCGAACGCCGCCACGTCACTGACGCTGCCGGGCGGCAGGGCCAGCCGGTAGGAGTCCCCCTGCCGTACGATCAGCCGCGATCCGCCCCTCGGCCGTTCCGGTTCCAGGAACGTACGCAGGCTGGAGACCGTCACCTGAAGGTTGTGCAGCGCCGACGCCGGTGGCAGTCCTTCCCAGAAGGCCGACAGCAGTTGGTCACGGTGGACGGGCCGTCCGGCGCGTACCGCGAGCAGCCGCAGCACCGCCCTGGCCTTGGGGCGCAGCCGCGACCAGTCCGGCTCGCGCCCCGCCACGGCGAACTCGAAGCAACCGAAACAGAGCACCGTCACACCTGGCACCGGCTCCGCCGCCGAGGTCCCCGATGCGGGGGACTTCGACGCCCCGGTCCGGGGTCTCACTTCCGTTCTGGGCCCGTCGGCGGCTTGGCCGGACGACGGAGCGAGGGCCGCGAGCCAGCTCCCCAGCACGGTTTCCGGCAGCCTCGCGGACCGGGCGGTCGACCGGGCCGCCTCCTGCAACTCCGCCCGCCCTGCTGTCTCCGGCGTCGCCAGAGCCATCGCGCCCATGGCCAGCGCCCGCGCACCCGGTACGCCGGCCGACCGCGCGAACGCCTCGGCCTGGACGGCGCGCTGCGCAGCGTCCGGAAGGTCGCGCCCGGTCTCGACGACGGCGAGGGCGGCCCGGCACCACGCCTCCAGGACGCCCCAGCCCAGCGCGCGGAACTGGCGGACGGCCTCCTCGAACCTGCCGACGCTGGGACGGCCGTCCCGTACCGATCGCAGGCACTGCGCGAGCGCGGCGAGCGCCGCTCCCTCCCGGTCGCCGAGCCGGGTGCACTCGTCGAGGACGGCGGCCGTCTGCCCGGGGTCCTCGGGGTGCGGGCCCAGGCCCAGCAGACAGCGGGCGGCCCGGCTGAGCCATGGATGGTCCAGCCGCTCCGCGTCGTACGCGATCCGCTGGAGCTCCTGGTAGGGGACAGGACCGGCCGGTCCAGCGGCCATGATGGCCAGCGCGGTGCGGGTCAGCCGTACGGAGAGCCCGACCAGCGCGTCGTCTCCGGCCCCCACCAGGGTGCGGCGCAGGGCGGCATCGACGGCCACGCCGCCGGTCAGCGCGGCGTTGATCCCCTGGATGAGGAGGGCGGCCGATTCGCCGAAACCGCCGTCGGCACCGCTTCGTGTGTCGACGGCCGCCGGTGCCGGGGTCGCCGGCAGTGTGTTCTGGCCGGTGGCGGGTGTGGCCGGGGCGGAGTCGGTGACGGCCCCCGACCCGGCCCCCGATCGCGAGGGCCCGCCGGTCCATCCGACGGTGTGGGGCCGCGGTTGTGTACGGGCGGGGCTGTCCGCGCGGCCGACGGCACCACACGCCGCCGCCCGGCCCCGCAGCCGGACCAACTCGTCGCCGTCCACGGTCTCGGCGAGCCGGGCACGCAGACAGTCCCGCAGGAGAGGTTCGGTGAGATACGTGCGCCCGTCCGGCTCGGCGCGCAGCACCCCGTGGTCGTGGGCCAGGCTCCACAGGGCGTCGCGGCTGTCGGCCCGGCCGGTCAGCGCCTGGCAGCCGGCGACGGTCAGCGGGTCCAGCAGACAGGTCGCGTCCAGGAAGTCACGCAGCCGGCCGGGCAGCGGGGCGAGGACCTCCCGCTCCAGGTAATCGCGAGCGAACATCGCGTCGGCGAGGATCCGCTCCTGGCCCGCGTCGGGACGGGCGGTGACGGCGCGGGCGAACAGCCGCAGCGTGGCCGCCCGGCCGCCGGACGCCCTGATGAGCGGCAGTGCGATACCGGGGCTCAACGTGGTGTCGTAAAGCTTATCGAACAAGCATTCGGCTTCCCAGGAGCGGAAACGTATCGCCTCGGCATCGACGACCATGGCGCCCGCCGCCTCCAGCGCGGCGATGGGCAGCCCGGGGGCGGGACGGCTGCCGATCAGTATCCGGG
>NZ_LATD01000152.1 GCF_000981895.1 Streptomyces odonnellii
CCCCCTCGCCACCCCCGAGGAACTCGCCACCCAGCTCCGTGACTCCTCCGCGCGCTGGATCGTGACCGTGTCGCCGCTGCTGGACGTCGTGCGCCGTTCTGCCGAACTCGTGGGCGGGATACGGGAGATCTTCGTCAGCGACCGGGCGGCCGACGGGCATCGTTCGGTCCTCGACATGGCCGCGTCGGCCGGTGAAGCCGTCCCCCCGCCGGACGTTGACATCGACCCCGGCGAGGACATCGCGGCCCTCCCGTACTCCTCCGGCACCACCGGTCTCCCCAAGGGCGTGATGCTCACGCACCGTTCCATCGCCACCAATCTGGCGCAGCTCGAACCGGTCATGCCGATGGGGCCCGGTGACCGTATCCTCGCCGTTCTTCCCTTTTTTCACATTTACGGGCTCACTGCCCTGATGAACGCTCCGCTGCGCCATGGCGCGACCGTCGTCGTGCTGCCGCGCTTCGACCTCGACCAGTTCCTCGCGGCCATCGAGCGGCACCGCATCAACGGGCTGTACGTCGCCCCGCCCATCGTGCTCGCGCTGGCCAAGCACCCGGCCGTCGCGCGGTACGACCTGTCGTCGCTCGACTACATCCTCAGCGCCGCCGCCCCGCTGGACGCACGGCTGGCCGCCGCCTGTTCGGCCCGGCTGAACCTGCCGCCCGTACGGCAGGCGTACGGGCTGACGGAACTGTCGCCCGGCACCCATGTCGTACCGCTCTCCGCCGACAGCCCGCCGCCCGGTACGGTCGGCAAGCTCCTGCCCAGCACCGAGCTGCGCATCGTCTCCCTCGACGACCCGGATCTCGACACGGGGCCCGGCACCGAGGGCGAGATCCTGATGCGCGGCCCGCAGGTCATGAAGGGCTATCTCGGCCGGCCCGAGGCGACCGCCGAGATGATCGACGCGGACGGCTGGGTGCACACCGGCGATGTGGGCACGGTCGACGCCGACGGCTGGCTCTACGTCGTGGACCGGGTCAAGGAACTCATCAAGTACAAGGGCTACCAGGTCGCCCCGGCCGATCTGGAGGCCGTGCTCCTGACGCACGAGTCGATCGCGGACGCGGCGGTGATCGGTGTGTACGACACCGAAGGCAACGAGGTGCCCAAGGCGTATGTCGTGCGGCGGCCGGGTACGGAGGCGCTCACCGAGGGTGATGTGATGGCCTATGTCGCCGAGCGGGTCGCGCCGTACAAGAAGGTCCGCCGGGTGGAGTTCATCGGAAGCGTGCCCCGTGCCGCGTCCGGCAAGATCCTCAGACGCGAACTGAGGGACCGCGAGGAGAGGAACCGCGAGTTGCGCGAGCTCGGGGCGCAGGGGGCTGTGCCGTACGAGCCGTACGGGGCTGATCCGTACGGGGCCGAAACGCACGGAGCCGATCCGCAGGGCGCTGTGCCGCAGGGCTCTGCGGATCCTCCGGGTTCCGCGTCGTACGGGCCGCAGGCCCCGGTGCCGTACGACCAGCCGTCGTACGGTCCCGAGGCGCCGGGCCCGCGGGGGCGCGACACGTGGTCCAGGGAGAGGGAGAACAGGTGACGGACCGCACCAAGGACCACATGACGGACCATCACACGGAGGGTCACACGAGCCGTCACGCGAGCCACCGCACAAGCCATCACACGAGACCGGTCATCACCGCGCACGAGCGGGGCATCACCACGCTGACCCTGGACTCCCCGGCGAACCGGAACGCCCTGTCCGCGCGGCTCGTCGCCGCGCTCGGGGACGCCCTCACAGCCTGCGGCACCGACCCCTCCGTACGGGCCGTGGTGCTCACGCACACCGGTACCACCTTCAGTTCGGGCGCCGACCTCAAGGAACCGGCGAGCCCGTACGCCTTCGTCGCCCTGATGCGGCAGATCGTGGAACTGCCCAAGCCGGTCGTGGCGCGCGTCAGCGGCCATGTGCGGGCCGGCGGGCTCGGGCTGCTCGGCGCGTGCGACATCGCGATCGCGGACCGTACCTCCGACTTCGCGTTCACCGAGGTACGGATCGGCGTCGCGCCCGCGGTGATCTCGCTGCCGCTGCTGCCCCGCGTGGAACCGCGTGCGGCGGCCCGCTACTGCCTCACCGGCGAACGCTTCGACGCCGGGCGCGCGGCCGAGGCCGGGCTGATCACCGAGGCGGCCGAGGACGTGGACGAGGCGCTCGCGCCCGTACTGGACGGCCTGCGCAGGGCGTCCCCGCAGGGTCTCGCCGAGTCCAAGAAGCTGCTGACGGTCGGGGTGCTGGAGGCCTTCGACCAGTACGCGGAGGATCTGGTACAGCGGTCCGCCTCGCTCTTCGTGACGGCGGAGGCGCGCGAGGGCATCACGGCGTTCATGGAACGGCGGGACGCGGCGTGGGTGCGGTAGGGCGGGTACGAGGGGGGTCGACGGCGTCGGCGGGGTCCGCCGCAGCCGGGTCCGCCGGGGCGCCCGGGTCCGCCGCGGCGGGGTCGCCCGGGGCGGCAGGCTTGCCTCGGTCTACCGCGTCCAGCGGGGCCGCCGTGTCCGCCGTGCCGAAGCAGGGCCGAGGGCGTGCCACCCGCAGGCGGCTGTTGGAGGCCGCGGTGGCCTGTCTTGCCGAGTACGGGTGGGGCGGCTCCACGGTCTCGGTCGTCGCCGAGCGCGCCGGGGTCTCGCGGGGCGCGGCCCAGCACCACTTCCCGACCCGCGAGGACCTGTTCACCGCGGCGGTCGAGTACGTGGCGGAGGAACGGTCCTCCGCGCTGCGCGCCCTCGTCCCGGCCGGGCCAGGGCACCGGCGCGAGGCGGTCGAGGGCATCGTGGCGCTCTATACGGGACCGCTGTTCCGTGCGGCCCTGCACCTGTGGGTCGCGGCCGGCGACGAGGACCAGCTACGCCCCCGGGTCACCGAACTGGAGGCGCGAGTCGGCCGCGAGGCCCACCGCATCGCGGTGGAACTGCTCGCGGCCGACGAATCCGTTCCGGGCGTACGCGAAACGGTCCAGGGGCTGCTGGACATGGCACGGGGGCTGGGGCTGGCGACGCTGCTGACGGACGACAGCCGCCGGCGGGAGCGGGTGGTGAGCCAGTGGTCCCGGATCCTGGACGGGGTTCTGCCTTGAGGCCCTTGAGGCCCTTCAGGCCATGGCCGTTTGCCGGGCCCGTCCGGGTGCCGGTTCGTCCTCGATCGCCGGACGGGCCGGGTTTACCGCACGGCCTGCTCAGCCCTGTCCGGCGATCGAGGACACGATCGCCACAAAACCATCAGCTCGCCGTTTCGCCGAAGCCCTCGATCTCGCGCGGGTCACGCGTGCCCGGGCCGATGTAACGGGCCGACGGGCGGACCAGGCGGCCCGTGCGCTTCTGTTCCAGGATGTGCGCCGACCAGCCCGCCGTACGCGCGCAGGTGAACATCGACGTGAACATGTGCGCCGGCACCTCCGCGAAGTCCAGCACGATCGCCGCCCAGAACTCCACGTTCGTCGCCAGCACCCGGTCGGGCCTGCGCGCGTGCAGCTCCTCCAGCGCGGCCTTCTCCAGCGCCTCGGCCACCTCGAACCGCGGCGCCGCCAGGTCCCGCGCCGTACGCCGCAGCACCCGCGCCCGCGGGTCCTCGGCCCGGTAGACCCGGTGGCCGAAGCCCATCAGCCGCTCGCCGTTGTCCAGGGCGCGCTTCACATACGCGGTGGCGTCGCCCGTACGCTCGATCTCCTCGATCATCCCGAGCACCCGCGAGGGCGCCCCGCCGTGCAGCGGCCCCGACATCGCGCCGACAGCGCCGGACAGCGCCGCCGCCACATCGGCGCCGGTGGAGGCGATGACCCGGGCGGTGAACGTCGACGCGTTCATGCCGTGCTCCGCGGCCGAGGTCCAGTACGCGTCGACGGCCTTCACATGGCGGGGGTCGGGCTCACCGCGCCAGCGGATCATGAAGCGCTCCACGACCGTGCGCGCCTTGTCGATCTCCCGTTGCGGCACCATCGGCAGCCCCTGTCCGCGCGCCGACTGCGCGACGTACGAGAGCGCCATCACGGCGGCGCGCGCCAGATCGTCACGGGCCGTCCGCTCATCGATGTCGAGCAGCGGCTTCAGCCCCCACACCGGCGCGAGCATCGCCAGCGCGGACTGCACATCGACCCGGATGTCCCCGGAGTGCACCGGGATGGGGAAGGGCTCGGCGGGCGGCAGACCGGGATCGAACGCCCCGTCGACCAGCAGGCCCCACACATTGCCGAAGGAGACCTGCCCGACCAGGTCCTCGATGTCGACGCCCCGGTAGCGGAGCGAACCGCCTTCCTTGTCCGGTTCGGCGATCTCCGTCTCGAACGCGACGACTCCTTCGAGGCCAGGTACGAAGGAGGTGGCGAGGTCGGACATGAGCGGCTCCTCATGAAGAGTGCGACGGATGGTCACCCCGGGTGGATGCCTCCGTACTGCGGCGGTCCGGAAGGCAGGAACGACAGCCTCCGGTGTTCGAAGGCCACAGTGCCTCACTCGAAGATTTTGGCGAGTTCCTCCGATGCGGGGAAGCGTGATAACCGGCACACTGCCAGACTTCGCCCCCGAAGGATTGGCGGCACTCAGTGCCGGGAAAACTCGGCCCTACAGCAGTGGTGCCACGGCAGCGGGGGCGCTACGGCAGGATGGCCCCGTGCTTCACGAGAATCGGGATCCCGCCACGGGCCCTGTCACGGACCCCGCCGCCATGCGCGAGCAGTACCGCACCACGCCGCTGCTGGAAGCGGACCTCGCCGCCGCGCCGATGGAACAGTTCGACCGCTGGTTCATCGCCGCCGCGGCCTCGGACCTGCATGAGCCGAACGCGATGGTGGTGTCCACGGCGACCCCCGACGGCCGCCCGTCCTCGCGACTGGTGCTGCTGAAACGGTACGACGAGCGCGGCTTCGTCTTCTTCACCAACTACACCTCGCGCAAGGGCCACGAGATCGACGCGAACCCGCACGTCTCGCTGCTCTTCCCCTGGCACCCGGTGGCCCGCCAGATCATCGTGACGGGCACGGCGGCCCGTACCGGCCGCGACGAGACGGCCGCGTACTTCCGCACCCGCCCCCACGGCTCCCAGCTCGGCGCCTGGGCCAGCGACCAGTCGTCCCCGATCGGCTCCCGCGAGGCCCTGCTCGACCGCTACGAAGCCCTGGCGGCCCGCTACCCGGACGACGAACAGGTCCCGGTGCCCCCGCAGTGGGGCGGCTACCGCGTCACCCCGGAGACGGTCGAATTCTGGCAGGGCCACGAAAACCGCCTCCACGACCGCCTCCGCTACATCCGCGAGGGCACGGCCTGGCGCATAGAACGCCTCTGCCCGTAGCCGCAGGCCCAGGCCCAGGCCCAGGGCCAGGGCCCGCAGGACACCGGCGGCCCCGCGAGGCGCGCAAGGCACCGGAAAACGCAGAAACCCGCGGGCTCGGGTTCCTCCGGAGAGGAGCCGGCCGGACGTACCGGCGAGCCCGCGGGTCGGTGACTGCTTGGGATTTCGGCCTTCGACCGGCCGAGTACTGCGGAGAGTACGACGACGGGCCGTTAGCCCGCAGCCACCTCACTTGTCCGGACTGAAACCATTTTCCGGATCACCTCCTTTCGGTGTGCGCCACACGTTAGGCGCCTCGGCGGCACGACTCAAGGGAATTACGGAGACCTTGACGCGCCCGCCCCGCACCCCCGCACGCGTCCGGTGGTGCGACGATCGCGTACCGGGCGGAGAATTGTGCGAAGCAACGATTTCGGGGAACCTTGTGTGTGCTGGGTCACGTTCGGGTTGAATGGCGGTGCGTGCGTCAGCACAGGCGGAGACGCCCTGCAGGGGGTGCCAGGATGAGTGCTTCTCGGAGTGAGACCACCGACGCGCGAGGGCCCGATGGGCCGGAGCCCGATCCCGAGGCGAAGGCCGGGGCGGTGGCCGCGGACGAGGCGGAGCGGGATGCGGCGGGGTCGGACCTGCTCGCCGCGCTGCTGGACGGGATGGACGCGGCGCTGTGCGCGTTCGACGCGCACGGTGTGATCACCCACTGGAACCGCGAGGCCGAGCGGATACTGGGCTGGTCGGCCGAGGAGGCCGTGGGGCGCCAGGGGTTCGCCGGGTGGGCCGTGCGCAGCGCCGACGCGGATGACGTACAGGCTCGGCTGATGGCCGTCATGGACACGCCGGGGCGCCAGGTCGACGAGTTCGCGCTGCTGCGCAAGGACGGCGGGCGGGTGCTGATCCGTACCCAGTCGGCCGGGATGCGCGGGTCGGACGGCAAGCCCGTCGGGGTGTACAGCGCGTTCAGCGAGGTCCATGAGCAGATCGATCTGGAACGGTCCATCGCGCTCAGCGAGGCGCTCTTCGACGACGCGTCCTGGGGTGTCGTCCTTGTCGATGTCGATCTGCGGCCCACGGTCGTCAACAGCTACGCGGCGCGTGCGCTCGGTTCCGGGCGTACGGCGGTGCTGGGGCGGCCCCTGGGCGAGCTGGTCATCCAGGGCGTCGAGGAGCTGGAGGCCGCGCTCCACCATGTGCTGGCCGAGGGCGCGCCGAAGTCGCCCACCGAGCTGTGGGTGACGGTCCGTACGCCCGAGGGCGACCGGCGGCGCTGCTGGCGCAGCGGTTTTCTGCGGCTGGCCTCGCCGCTGGCGGAGGAGCCGGTGCCGCTGGGCGTGGGCTGGATGTTCCAGGACTCGACGGACGCCAAGCGGGCCGCGCAGGAGGCGGACCGGCTGCGGTTCCGGTCCAGTCAGCTCCACCGGGCGGGGCGGGCGGCGGTGGAGTGCGAGGACCCGATGGAGGCGGCGACGGTCTATCTGGACTTCGCGCTGGCGGGCTTCGCCGATCACGCGCTGATCGATCTGGTGGTGGGGGAGCCGTACGCCGGTTCGTTCTCGTCGGCGCCGGACGTGCCCGTACGGCTGGTACGGGCGGTGGCGACCCCCGCGGGCGGCGGTTCCGGGCCGAGTACGCAGGTGGCGGCGGGCGGGATACCGGTGCGGTACGCGGTCGGGCATCCGGCGCTCCAGGCGATGGACCGTACGGGCTCGGTCCGCGCGAGCGCGCCCGCGGGTGCCGCTCCTTCGCCGACCTGGGCGACCTCGCGGCAGTGGCCGGCGGACGCCGTGCACGCGCTGTGCACGGTGCTGCGCAGCCGGGGGCGGTCGCTGGGCGTGGTGACGTTTCTGCGGGGCGCGAGCCGGGCCGCGTTCGAGCGTCCGGACGCGGTGTACGCGGAGGATGTGACGGTCCGGGTGGCGGCGTCCCTGGACCTCTCCCGGGCGTTGCCGGACACCCCCTAGGCCTGAGCCGGCGAGGCCTGAGCCGGCTGGCCGGGAAGCGCGTGCCCGCCACCGGGGCGCGCTCCGGGCGGGCCGGGACGCGCCGGAGAGCGCCGGGCCGGGCGGGCACTGTCGTACGACGCCCGCCCTGCGCGGGCCTTGCCCGTACGACGGCTGCCCCTCGTCCGGGCTCTGTCGTACGCGGTGACCTCGCGCGTGCCCCGGCGTACGACGGCTGAACGTGCCGTCGCGCGGGCGGGCCCCGGATGCGCCGGGCGGTTGGGACGCGCCGCCCGGCGCCTCGTACAGGCTGCTCCGTACTCGTACAGCCCTGGTGCAAGCTCCGTACCGCCGGTGTCGGGCCTGTCAGGCCGTGGTCGGCGGGTTCATCCTCACCGGTTCCGTCTCCGCGTCGTTGTGCCGCAGCGCCCAGTTCTCCAGGGCGATCCGGCACGCGTGGTCGACATGGTGGAGCCCGGACAGGTCCAGTTCGATCGGGCGGTCCTTGGGCAGCGCCTCCAACTGCTCCATGGTCTTGGGCAGCCGCAGGAACGTGGCGTTGCCGGTGATCGACACCACCATCCGCCCACCGGTGAGTTCGCGTACGTCGAGATGGAGATGCGAGATCTCCCACGCCGTTTTGATCACCGCGAGCAGCAGCCCCAGGATCACGCCCTCGAAGAGATTCGTGACCAGGATCGCCACCGCCGTGATCGCGAGGATCACCGCCTCGCCGCGGTGCTCGCGCCACAGCGGCACCATGTCCTTCACCGGCACCAGCTTGCAGCCGGCGTGTACGAGGACGGCCGCGAGCGCCGCAAGCGGGATCACGCCGATCGCCGCGGGCAGCAGCGCCGCGAACAGCAGCAGCCACAGGCCGTGCAGGATCCGGGAGAGCGGAGTGCGCGCCCCCGCCTGCACATTGGCCGCGCTCCGTACGATGACCGCGGTCATCGGCAGCGCGCCGAGCGCCCCGCAGACCGTGTTGCCCACGCCCTGTGCCATCAGCTCCTTGTTGTAGTCGGTGCGCGGACCGTCGTGCATACGGTCGATCGCGGCGGCGCTGAACAGGCTCTCCGCCGACGCGATCAGGGTGAAGGCGAGGACGGTGCCGATCGCGGCCACACCCGCGAGCTGCCCGAAGTCCTCGGTGCCGGGCGGCCGTATGGACTCCAGCAGGCCCTGGACCTCCACCTTGGCGAGCGGAAGGTCCAGCAGCAGGGTCACCCCGGTGGCCAGGGCGACCGCGGCGAGCGGGCCGGGGACGACCCGGGCCCGGGCGGGCAGTCTGGGCCAGACGATCAGTACGGCGACGGTCCCCGCCCCGACGAGGAACGCGACCAGCGCCGTACCGTCCGTGATGATGTCCAGGGCCAGCCCGGGCAGTCCGGCGAGCTTGCCGAGCCCGCCGGAGGGCTGTGCCGTGTCGGCCATCGCGTACACCTGGCCCAGGACCAGTACGAGACCGATCCCGGCCAGCATCCCCTGGACCACCGCGACCGAGATGGCCCGGAACCAGCGGCCGAAACCGAGGGCCCCGAGGGCGAGTTGCAGCAGTCCGGACACCAGGACGATGGCGCCGAGGGCGCCGAGGCCGAAGTCCGTGACCGCTTCGTACACGAGGACGGTCAGGCCGGCCGCCGGGCCGCTGACCTGGAGCGAGCTGCCGGGCAGGAAGCCCACGACCAGACCGCCGACGATGCCGGTGACCAGGCCGAGTTCGGCCGGCACACCGGAGGCGACCGCCACTCCCACACAGAGCGGCAGCGCGACGAGAAAGACGACGAGGGACGCGAGTATGTCGCGCCTCAGGACACGTTGGTCCTTCAATTGGGACAACTGGGAGAACATGAGGGGCGTTCCTAGAGGGTGCGGTCCGCGCGCACGAGCGGACGAATGGGGAGTGGGGTCGTACTGAGGCGGACGAGACGTCGGATGTGCTCGTCCGGGCCGAGGCCGCCGTGTCACAGCGGTCTGAACTCCCCGCCCAGGTCGGGCCGGTGGACGCTGATCGCGCCCGTGTCCACTTCGTAGTACCAGGCGTGCAGGGAGAGCCGTCCCTCGGCGTTGCGCTCCCGTACGGCGGGATAGCCGCGCAGGGTGGCGAGCTGGGCCGCGGCGTGGTGGCGCACCGCGTGCGCGAGGCCCTTGGCGGCCGGCAGCGACGGGACGCCTTGGTCGAGCCAGCCGCGGACGGTGGGAACGGCGGACAGGTCCTCGCCGCGGACGAGCGCGCCCACGGCTCCGCAGTGGGAGTGACCGCAGACGACGATGTCGCGGACGCCGAGCACACGCAGCGCGTACTCGATGGTGGCGGCCTCGCCGCTGGGCCGCTCCACGTCGTACCGCGGGACGATATTGCCCGCCGTGCGCAGCTCGAACAGCTCACCGGGACGTGCGCCGGTGATGAGGGACGGGATGACTCGGGAGTCCGAGCAGGTGATGAAGAGCGCTTGCGGCCGCTGTCCGGCCGCGAGTTCGCGGAACTCCTCGTGGCGCTCGGCCACTTGGACGGAGAAGGTTCGGGCGTGGTCGATGAGTGACTTCATGATGGCCTGCCTCCTGCGCGGCGGACGTGCCGGGGCGCGGTGTGGTCGGGTCAGTGGGGGGCGAAATGGGGGTGCGTCACGGGCCGTCGGGCGGGCGTCACCCCTGCCGGGTCGCGGCAGTCGGGGGTGGCCGTCGGACGGCCTGCGTGGGTCGGCCGGGAAAACCGGTCAGAGGACGGGCGATTCGGGCCGGACGGTGGACTCGCGGTCCAGTCGGATTCTCATGGCTCGCCTTTCCTCCGTGCTTTCCGTGGTGCGTGGTTCATGGTGCGTGGTGTGCCGGCCCGCGGTGTATGTGCCGACACCTCGTCAGCTCCGATGATGCAACACCGCAGGTTCTCCTACTTTGCACGAACATTACCTTCTCGTGAAAGATCAGAAATCCGCCAACCGGGCCTTTGGTGACGCAAATTCGCGGGTCGCGGGTACGGGAACGGCCGGGGCCTGCGGGGGGAGGTTCCCGCAGGCCTCGGCCATTTGTTCTAGTCGTTCGACTGATCAGCCGCTCCGGCACCCGTCGTTGCTTTGGCTACTTCGGTGCGGTCGCCGTTCGAACGGGGCGTCCGTTCAGTGACGGTAGAAGATACGGTCGGAGTACTCCGTCATTACACGGCGATTCCAGTCGGCCCCACCGTCCACATTGGCGGACCGCAGCAGCGGGGGCTCGATGCCCCGGTGGACGAGTTCCTCCGCGGCCGCGGCCATCATCGCCTGCATCAGCGCGCTGGTGACGACGGTGGAGGCGGGGGCGAAGGGCGCCTCGATGCCGGGGGCGGTCAGTTCGGCGTCACCGACCGCGATCTTGTTGTCGAGGACGATGTCGCAGTGGTCCTTGAGGAAGCTCCCCAGGGGATTACGGGCGGTCGTCTCCGTCGCATAGGCCACGGACGTCACACCGATCACCTTCAGCCCCAGGGCCCGGGCATGGGCCGCCATCTCGACGGGCAGGGAGTTGCGCCCTGAGAGGGAGATGATCACCAGCACGTCCCCGGCCTCGGCGGGGCTCGAATCGAGTACGGCGGTGGCCAGACCGTCGACCCGCTCCAGCGCGGAACCGAGCGTGGCGGGCATGACGTCGACACCGACCGCGCCGGGTACGGGCAGCAGATTGGCCAGCGCGAAACCGCCCGCCCGGTAGACGATGTCCTGCGCGGCGAGCGAGGAGTGCCCGGCGCCGAAGGCGAAGATCCGGCCGCCGGCGGCGACGGTGTCGGCGATCGCGGTGCCGGCCGCGGCGACGGCGGCGGACTCCTCGTCCCGTACGCGGCGGAGCAGCCCGATCGCGGCGTCGAAGAACTGACCGGACAGCTTGCTCTCGCTCATCGGGGAGGCCCTCCCAGGCGTGGGGGTTTGCGGGGGTGCTTGGAGTTCCGGGCGGTGTTCCCGGAAGCGGGTGATGTCTGTGTCGCGGATCACGTTGAGGTCTGGACCATTACTCTGTCAATACGGCTGCCCGCCGTGCGTGACCGCCGTCCGTCCTTCATACGGCCGCGCCGCCTCGGCTTTACTTCCGCGCGGCACGGTTGTCGGTGGTATGCGTCAGAATTGCATTCAGGGCCAGCGCACGATTTATCGAGGGGCACGTATGTCCGGACTGATCGACACGACGGAGATGTACCTCCGCACCATCCTGGAGCTGGAAGAGGAAGGTGTGGTCCCGATGCGCGCCCGGATCGCCGAGCGGCTCGACCAGAGCGGGCCGACGGTGAGCCAGACCGTGGCCCGGATGGAGCGGGACGGGCTGGTGCAGGTCGCGGGCGACCGGCATCTTGAGCTGACCGAGGAGGGGCGCCGGCTGGCGACCCGTGTGATGCGCAAGCACAGGCTCGCCGAGTGTCTTCTGGTCGACGTGATCGGCCTGGAGTGGGAGCAGGTGCACGCGGAGGCGTGCCGCTGGGAGCATGTGATGAGCGAGGCGGTGGAGCGGCGCGTGCTGGAGCTGCTCCGGCACCCGACGGAGTCGCCGTACGGGAATCCGATCCCGGGCCTGGAGGAGCTGGGCGAGAAGACCGAGGCGGATCCGTTCCTCGACGCGGGGATGGTGAGCCTGGCGGAGCTGGACCCGGGCGCCGAGGGCAAGACGGTCGTGGTGCGGCGGATCGGCGAGCCGATCCAGACGGACGCCCAGCTCATGTACACACTGCGGCGCGCCGGGGTGCAGCCGGGGTCCGTGGTGAGTGTGACGGAGTCGCCCGCCGGGGTGCTGGTGGGCAGCAGCGGTGAGGCGGCGGAGCTCCAGACCGAGGTGGCGTCGCACGTCTTCGTCGCGAAGCGCTGAACCGGGCGCGAAGGGCTGACCGGGCACGAAGCGCCAACCGGGCGCGGGCGATGCCGGACGGAGTGCCGGTGCACGGTCGGTCCGTGTTGAGCGGGGGGTGGCCGGGCGTGGGCGTCGGCGGTAAGTACGTAGTACGGGTGCGGGCGTTGGGGGGCGTGCGGGGAGCATTCGAGGGC
>NZ_LATD01000153.1 GCF_000981895.1 Streptomyces odonnellii
GCCCGCCCCCGCGCCGTCCGTTCCGGCCGGCGGGCCCGCCGTGAACCTGCCCACCTTGTCGAGCACGTCCTCCCCGTACAGCCGCTCCGCCTGCGCGAGCGCGAACTCCGCCATGTACGAGCGGAACGCGTCGACGGGCTCTTCCGAGAGACGCAGCATCCGGCGGTTGGCGAGCACGGCAGGCGCCGCGAGCCTGGCCACCGCCTCGTCCACCGCGCGGTCCATCGCCTTCGGGTCGACGACCTCGTCCACCAGCAGCCGCGCGGCCGGCTCGCCCGCCCAGATCTTCCGCCCGCCGAGCACCAGTTGACGGGCCGTACGGGCACCGGTCAGCCGCCCCAGCCGGAAGTTCGCGGCGCCCGGCACGATGCCCTCCTGGGCCGCGGGCAGGCTGAGATACGAGTCCGCGGCGGCGATCACCTGGTCCATCACCAGAAGGAGCTGCGCGCCGCCGCCGATCGCGAAGGTGTCGACCGCCGCCACCCAGGGCTTCTCCACGCCATGGGCGGGGAAGGTGTCGGGCCGTCCCCCGGTGGACAGCCCCCGGTACATCTTGCTGATGTAACCCAGCTCGCGCTGGAGCAGGAAACCGGTGAACGAGATGCGGCCATGGTGGAGTTCGGCGAGATTGATGCCCGCGCTGAAGATCCGCCGGCCCCGGTAGCGGGGATGGGGCACGGGGCCGCCGCGCAGCACCCCCACCCGGATGGAGTCGTCCAGGAGCACCAGGTCGACGGCGATGTCGAGCTGGGCGATCAGCTCGTTGTCCTCGGCGTTGAGACAGGACTCGTTGTGGAAGGTCACATGGCCCGCGTCGCCGCGCCGTTCCACGGTGACCTTGCCCAGTTCGGCCCGGCCGGTGGTGTGGAAGTCCGGCAGCAGCGCACGGGCCCGGCCCGTCGGGTCGCGCAGGACGTCGACGAGATGTCCGCCCGCCTCCGGCAGCCGCAGGATCTCCCGGAAGAAGATGCCCTGGTCGATCTCCCGGCCTTCCTTCTCCGCCTGGACGTGGCACAGTTCCGCGGCCAGTTGGGCGCGGGTCGGCACCAGGCCGGGGAACGTCTCGGCCGCCGCCTCGGCCAGGGCCGTGAGCCCCAGCCGTACGGTACGGCCGTCCGTCAGCCGGTCGTAGACGGCCGCGGCGTGAGCGCGGAGGAAGGAGGCACGCAGACCACGGCAGTCACGGTGGATCCCGGCGGCCAGGCGCTGCTCCTCGGCGGAGCGCGCGGCGCGTGGCGGGAGACCGGCGAGCGGGGCTTCACGGATACGGATCTCCGCGGCCAGGGCCTCGGCGGCGGCGGTGAGAGTGTTGCCGGGTACCGGACCGTCGTTGCTCACCAGCGTCCCGGCGCGCTGTGCGGCGGCGGAGGACGAGGGAGTGCCAGTCGTCGACACGTGTTTCCTTCGGAGACTCGGAGGTACGGAGATACGGAGGCGGGCGGGCGTGCGATGGCCGGAGGAGGCGGTGATCAGGCGGCGTTCGGCGGTCGGGCGGCGTTGGCGTGGGCCGTCCAGCTCGGGCCGTACCGGGCGGGCCGTTCAGCTTGGGCCGTTCAGCGTCCGGCGGCGCAGACTGCGGTCGCAGGCGGCGAGATGGGCGCCCAGCGCCTCCTCGTAACTGAGCGTCGCGTCGAACAGCAGCCTGCGCCGGATCGACCACTCACGTCCGGGCACGGCCGACAGTTCCTCGGCGACCTCCGCCGCGCGCTCCAGCGCCTCCCGGGCACCGGCCACGATCTCGTCCAGCAGATCCAGTCCGGCCGCTCCCTCCGCGTCCAGCCAGGGGCGCCGGAGCAGCAGCCGGCGGGCCCTGGCGGTGCCGATCTGCTGGGCCAGCCGGTGTACGGCGGTGCTCGGCCAGGCACCGTCCTCGCCGCCCGCGAGCCGCAGCCGGACCCCGTCGTCGGCGATCCGGTGGTCTGCCGTGAGCAGGGCCTCCAGCGCGGGCCCCGTGCACACGCCGGTCACCAGCGCCAGGGTGGGGCGGTCGGCCGTCTCCAGCCGTCGCAGCGCGCGCTCCCAGGTGTTGACGAGATGGATGCCGGTACCGACGGGCGCCGTACCGGCCGGCGAGGCGCTCGCCGGAGTGCCGGACGCGGCAGCACCTGCCCGCGCCCCGGACTCCGTACCGCCTGCCTGGCCGGCCCCGGCGGCGCGGTCCTCCGCGTCGGCCGGGCCGTCGGACTCCGTGCCCGCGCCCGTGCCCAGCAGGAGCAGCACCACCCCGCTCTCGGCGCTCTCCGCCTCCTCGGCCGCGGCCTTCACCCTGGCCACCAGCTCGGGCGTCAGCTCCTCGTCCCCGCCCATCGTCAGGACCGCGGCGGCCCCCTCGCGCAGCTTTCCGGACAGCGTCATCGTTTCCTCAGCCTTCGTGTCGGGGGCCGCCGTCGTGCCGGGCGGCGTCACCACTGGACCAGCGCCGTCTCGATCGTCGAGCCGGGGCCCATCGTCATCAGCACGCCGTAGTCACCGCGGCGCACCCGCCCTTCCTCCATCAGGCGCTCGTACGAGAACAGGAACGATCCGCTCGACAGATTCCCGTAGTCGCGCAGCACCCCGGTGGTGTGGCGTACGGCGTGCGGGCTCAGCCCCAGGTTGACCTTGACCGAGTCGATGACCTTCTTGCCGCCCGAGTGCACCAGCCAGTGGCTGATGTCGGCGCGCCGCAGCCCGGTGCCGGTGAGCAGCCGGCCGACCACCTCCTCGGCGTGCGCGCCGACGACATACGGGACATCGCGGTCCAGGAAGAAGCTGAACTTGCCGTGTGTGTCGTCCCAGTCGTAGCGCATCGCCGCCACCGCCTCGGGAATGATCCGGCTGGCGAACTTCAGCAGCGTGGCCCTCGGCGCGCCGTCCTCGTCCTCCTCCTGGGCCCGGCCGCCCGGGTCGGTGACCAGCACGACCGCCGCCGCGCCGTCGCCGAAGAGGCTGTTGACGACGGCGGTGCGCATGGTGCCGTCGAAGACGTACGCGGCGGAGCAGACCTCCGCGCAGACCATGACCGCCGCCTGCCCGGGGTTGGCCGCGGACCAGGACGCGACGGCGTTGAGCGCGTTGAGCCCGGCGTTGCAGCCCATGCCCACGACATCGAGCCGGCCGGCCGCGACCGGCAGCCCCAACTCCCTGATCAGCAGGGCCGAGAAGCCCGGGGTGAGCAGTCCGGTGGTGGTCACACAGCAGAGGTAACCGATGTCGGCGAGGGCGAGCCCGGCCCGCTTGAGGGCGGTCTCCAGCGCCTGGGCGGCGGTCCGTACACCCTGCTCCTTGTGTTTGGCGAGCAGCTCGCCCTGGGTCTCGGTCTTCCGTGTGCCGTCCGCGAGTTCGGGCGGCAGGGTCAGATAGCGCCGTTCTATCGCGCTGTTGAGGAAGACGGACCGAATGCGCGGGTCCTCGATCCGGAAGAGATCCAGCATCTCCCGCTGCGTGTACGAGTTCGGGGGAGTGGCCGTACCGAAGCCGGCGACGGCGGGCCGGGGCCCGGCGTTCGCGGTGCTCAGCCGCCCGCCGTCCGCCGCGCCCGGCAGCCGTGGCACGGGCATCGTGCCCGGCCCCGCCGTACCCGTGGCGCCCCGCGTCATGCCCGCGCCCCCAGCTCGTTGGTGGCCAGTTCGATCTGTTCGGCGGTGTGCAGGGCGGAGACGGCCATCCGGATCAGACCGCTGCCCTTCGCCACGGTCGGGAAGAACGCGGGGGTGACGATGACACCTGCCTTGCGCAGCCGCCCCGCCGCCAGCAGCGCGTCCTCCTCGCTCTCGAAGAGCGCCCCGCGGATGGGGGAGCGGGTGCCCGCGTTGAAGAGCGCGCCCCCGGTACGGGAGTCGAACAGCTCGGTGTTGCGCCACAGGTCCCGCTGGAGCCGGGCGACCGTACCGTCGAGATGCAGCTCCGCCGACACCCGGCAGGCGCTCACCACGGGCAGGGCGATGGGGCCGCCGAAGATCAGCGGATTGGCGAACCTGCGGAGCTGTACGGTGTCCTCCTCGCTGTTCAGCACCACGAAGCCGCCGTTGCTCCCGCCGAAGGCCTTGGCGAGGGAGCCGACGAGCAGCACCGACGCGGGCAGTCCGCCCGGCAGATCGCGGAACTCCTCGTACGCGAAGCCCGCCCCGCGCGGCCCGCTGATCGACACCCCGTGCGCGTCGTCCACGTAGAGATAGCCGTCGGCCGCCGCGCACAGGTCGTACAGCCCGCGCACGTCGATCAGACCGCCCATGGAGCCGACACCGTCGACGAGCACGATCGGGGTGCGCCCGGCCTCGCGGGCCGCCGCGAGCGCCACCGCCAGCTCGTCCGGCCGTTCGCAGTCGAACCGGTCGACGGTGCCGATCTGTTCGAGTACGCCGCGCAGTACTTGGAGGGAGGCGTGCGCCGTGCGCTCGATGAGGAACGCCGCGCCGTTCTTCGCGATCGGATAGCTGGGCAGCACCCCGCTGCCCAGCAGCGGCAGCACCCCGAGATGGACGCTGCCGACGGAGGTGAAACAGGTGGCGTGGCGGTCGCCGTAGACGGCGCTCAGCAGGCTTTCGAGGGCCTCCAGATCCTCGTGGCGCATGCGGGTGCGCGACGAGGAGAACTGCACCCCGACCTGGCGGAGCGTGGTGACGGCGGCCTCCACCAGCGCCGGATGCGTGTCGAGTCCGAGGTAGGAGCAGGAGATGAACTCGACCGCGCGTGAGCCGTCGGCGAGTATCACCTCCTTGCCCTCCCGCGCCGCGAAGACATGGCTGGTCAGATCGGCGGCGATGGCCCGGGTCAGCGCGTCCGACGTCTTGTCGACGCGCGTTGCTACCCAGTTGCCGCGTTCGGTCGTACGAGGCATCGGATATCTCCAGTGAGGTATCTGGGGATGGTGCTGTTGTCGCTGGGGACGGGGGCCGGGAGAGGGGCAGGACGCTTTCGGGTCCGCGTCGTCCCGCCTGCTCCGCACGGTCGTGGCCGGTGGCCGCCGACACCCGGTGGTGGGGGAGCCGGCCGCCGGCACGTCCGTCGGCCGGTCAGTGCGCGGGCCGCTCCACGAAGAACGGTGTCTTGCCCCGTGGGGTGTGATGGAACGCCGAGCCGTCGACCCGCTCCAGCGTCAGACCGCGGTAGGAGGGCGCGGTGAAGACCCTCCCCATGTGGTACGCGCCGTACAGGGCGGCGATGGCGTCCTCGGCCGTGACCCCCGCCGGCGTACAGTCGGAGAGCAGCAGCCGGATCGAGAAGCCGGGACCGCGCGGACCGTCCGGAGCGTGCTGGACCACCTGGAACTGGCAGTCGGCCGGGTCCGTGATGCCCAGGGTCCCGAGCCGTTCCATCACCAGGTCGCGCGAGATGGTCGTACTGTCCACGTTCATGGACTGTCCGACGCGTCCGGTGAGGGTCAACTGCCTGGCGGCGCTGCCGCACAGACAGGGCTCGGTCTCGATATGGCCCTCGTCACCGATCTGGTAGCGCAGCAGCGGCATCCCGGAGTCGGTCAGTGTCGTGACGACGACCTCGCCGACGCGTCCGTCGGGCTGGGTGCGCTCGGCGTCGGTGTCGATGACCTCGACCACGAGCACGTCCTCGTGGAGATGGTGGGTCGAACCGCGCTGATAGGCGCACTGATAGCCGATGGGGCCCGTCTCGCTGGTGGAGTACGAGAACGAGCGCACCTTCAGATCGGGCCGGGCGGCGGCGAGCCGGCGTTCCCGGCTCTCCCCGAGGATCTCTCCGATGTACAGGAAGTTGGTGACGACACCCGCCAGGAGTTCACGGGTCCCGTCGCCCGTCAGGAGCTGGGTGCCCGCCGAGGGCGAGCAGATGACGGTGTCGACCTGGTGGTCGCGCAGCACCTCGGGCGTCTCCGGTGAGGCGAGGGCGCTGCTTCCCATGGGGAAGGCCATGGCGGGCAGCAGCTCGGTGACCTCCTGCGCGAAGCCGAACGCGCCGTTCAGTTCCCCCGGGTAGAGGAAGTTGGCGACGCGCCGCGGACGCGGCCTGAGAGCGCTCCGTACACCGCGGGCACCGAGATACGACACGCGTCGGCTGAACTCCCAGGAGTGGTAGATCATCTTGCGGAGTCCCGAGGTCCCGCTGGACCGCAGGACGAGCCCGGCCGAGGCATCACCGAGGACCAGGTTCTCCGAGGCGGGCGGACAGGTCTCCTGGAGATCGGCGGGGGAGAACAGCGGCAGCTTGACCAGATCGCGCGCCACCCGGAGATCGAGCGCGCCTGGCCAGCTCGCGGCCACGTCCGGATGCTGCCGCAGGGCGTTGACGGTCGCCGCGAGATTGCGCTGCTGTATGTCCTCGAGCTGGGCTCGTGACAGCGTGTCGAGATTCTCGGCCAGTTCGATCGCGGACGGGCCGCCCGACGTCAGGTCACGCGAAGCCCTGTCGTGGAATCTCGGTGATGGAGTGGTCTCCCGCAACACGTTTCCCCCGTGCAGTGAGTGTTCCCGAAAGACAGCCGCAGGGTCAGAGGCGGCTGTCCGCTGTGGACCGGTCGACGGTCGAGTGCTCGGCCGTGGAACGGTCCGAGGTGGAGCGGTGCGACGTCGAGCGGTCGGCCGTCGAGCGGTCGGCCGTCGAGCGGTCTGTTGTGGAGCGTTCCGTTGTGAAGTGGTCTGCTGTGGAGCGGTGTTCGGTACGGTCCCGGTAGCCCGGCCAGTCGGGTGTCCGTTTGTCGTTGAAGGCCTCGATGCCCTCGGCCCAGTCGGCCGAGAGCGCGACCGTGTGCCAGGCGGCGTCCTCGACCTCCATGCCCGCCACGAGGTCCTTGCCCTGGCCCAGCCGGAGGGCGCGCTTGGCCGCCCGCAGCGCCACGGGTGAGTTGGCGGCGTACGAGCGGGCGAGGTCGAGTGCCATGGCACGGGCCTCTCCGGCCGGCGCCAGAAAGTCCACCAGGCCCAGTTCGTACGCCTCGGCGGCGGGCACCCGGCGTCCGCTGAAGACAAGATGCGCCGCCCTGGCCGCACCCACCCGCCGGGGCAGCAACTGGGTGCCGCCACCGCCCGGGATGACCCCGACGGTGGTCTCGGGCAGTCCCACGGTCGCACCGGGGTCGGCCACGATCACATCGCAGGAGAGCGCGATCTCGTAGCCGCCGCCCAGGGCGTAGCCGGCGACCGCGGCGATGACCGGCATCGGAAGCGCCAGTACACCCGCGTAGACCGCGCGGCTGCCGGGGCGGGCGGCGGTCCGGTCCGCCTCGCTGTAACCCCGGCGTTCCTTGAGGTCGGCGCCCACACAGAATGCGCGTTGAGCGCTGGAGGTGATCACGGTGACACCGACGGACGGGTCGTCCGCGAGATCCGCGGTGGCCGCGGCCAGGGCGGCCCCCAACTCGGCGGAGACGGCGTTCATCCGGTCGGGACGGTTCAGTACCAGCTCCGCCACTCGGCCGCTGTCGAGCCGGTGAACGAGGATGTACTCTCCGTAGCGGAGCCCGGACATCAGCCCCAGCCCAGATCGTCGGAATGCCAGTCCCGTCCGGGAATTCCTGCCCACCTGAAACGAGCGGGAACAGTGGAATCAACGAAATGATCGGTCACGCGCTGCACGACTTGCTTCCCCCCTGAACCCATCAATGCCTACGCATCGTCAATGTGCCATGGGTCGTGGGGTGTCTCCAGACCGGCGCCATGTCGCATCGCCGCCAGGCGGGGATGCGTCGGGTGGAAAGTAGATTCAACCGCTCAAATATCAATAATTCGGATTCTTTGGATGCGAGGTAGCGAGATCATGGAGCCACTGCCGCCGACAGACACCTCCCCGTTTCCTGGCGACGACAGGATCACCGAGGCGTACGAATACGTTTGCGGTTCCGGGAATGCGTCCTTGGCGGGTCTCGCCGGGGCTCTGGATACCACGGAGAGCGAGGCGGCACGGCTCACGGAGCGGCTCACGGAGTTACGTCTGCTCCGGCCGGCCGACGACGGAACCTATGCGCCGTTGTCGCCGCGGATAGCCGGAGCCTGGCTCATCGCCCCAGCCGTACGGCAGTTGGAGGACCGTCAGCGGCGGATCGTCCGGCTGATGACGGAGCTGGACACGCTCACCAGGATCTATGAACAGAGCCCCGCCGAGCGCCGCAGCCGCCCGCAGATAGAGGTGCTGCCTGAGCTCGCGGACGTACGGAAGGCGCTCACGGAGCTCTCCGCCGGAGCGCGACAGGAGATCCTCACCTCGCAGCCGGGCGGCGCGCGGCCGGCCGATGTACTGGACGAGGCGCTGGAGCGCACGGAATCGGTGCTGCGCCGCGGGATCTCCATGCGCACGATTTATCAGCACACCGCTCAGTTCAGTAAGGCCACCGTCGACTATGTGAAGCATGTGACGCCGCTCGGGGTCGATGTCCGTATGCTGAGCGACGCCCTGATGCGAATGATCATCTTTGACCGGGAAATCGCGGTCCTGCCGTTGCACGGCAACCAGGACGGAGCCGTGGTCGTCGGTGAACTGAGCATTGTGGGTTTCGTCGTGCACGCTTTTGAACGAGCCTGGCCGGCGGCCCGTCCCTTTCCTGTCTCCTATGACCGGGGTCAGGTCAAAGGAACGTCCGTGGAAATCCAGCTTTCCATTTCGCGGCTGCTGGTCGAGGGCCTTGAGGACAAGGTGATCGCCCGCCGGATGGGCATGTCGTTACGGACCTGCCAGCGGCACATATCCGAGATCATGTCGCGGATCGGGGCCCGTAACCGTATGCACGCGGGATATCTCCTCGCCCGGATCATAGACGAGCCGCACTGACTGGCCGTCCGCCGGTCGTCGGTCGTCGGCCGCTGAGGCCCGGCTCATGACTTCCGCGGCTCCTGAGCCGTCGCCGTACTCGCGGCCGGGGTGATCGACCGTACGAGGGCGATCCCGCCGACGAGCAGCACCACCCCGGCCAGCAGACCGACCCCCATGCCCGAGCGCGCGGGCGTGGGGAGCCAGGACAGCGAGGTGCTGACCGCGAGTCCCGCCGCCATGTTGCCGACGATCTCACCGACCGCCGTCACCACACTGACCAGTGCGAAGACATCGGTGAGCTGTCCCTGTGGCACGGTGTCGGCCGCCTCCACCTGGATCTTGGGAAAGGCCAGGGACTCCGCGATCGCGAACAGCGTCAGCCCCGCCAGGACCAGCGGCAGACTGGCGGTGAACGACAGGACCAGCCCGGTGCCTCCGGCCACCGCGACAGCCGGATAGAGCGCGCCGCGCGCCAGTTTGGCGAAGAACGGCAGCAGCGCGAGCTGGATGGCGATGATGGCCAGCGGCTGATAGCTCAGGAACAGCGTGCGGTGCTCGGCCAGTTCGGGGTTGACCACCTCGTACAGCAGCACCATCGAGTACAGGAAACCCATCGCGAAGTAGATCGCGAAGGTATAGCCGAGCAACACCGCCGCGGCCGGGTTCCTCAGGATCGCCAGCCGTCTGCGCATCCCGCCCGAACCCCGGGGCGGCAGGGCGAAATCCAGTCCGCGCGCCAGCAGCCCGACGGTGAGCCCGACGCACAATTCGACGACGGCCAGGGCGAACAGCGCGGGGACGCCGCTCCTGCCGACCGGTCCCGCCGCGAGCGGGGCCAGCACATAGGCGGCGTTGAGCAGGATGAAGAAGATCTGGAAGATCTGGGCGCGGCGGTTCTCGCTCGCCGCGCTCATCAGGAGCGAGCGCACCGCGGGACGTGAGATGCCCACGCCCAGACCGGCCAGTACGGCGAAGAGATACAGAGCCGGGGCCGTGGTGCTGATCGCGACGGTGGCCACACCGGCGGCCTTCAGCGAGGACGCGATCGTCAGGATCCAGCCCGGATGGACCCGGCCGAGGACGATCGGCGTGAGCACCGCGCCTGCGAGCGCCGAACCGACATGGACGGAGAGCGCGAAGGAGAAGACGGACGGGACGATCCGGTCGCCGTGCAGCACCGTCACCGGAAGCAGCGTCAGGACGATCGCCAGACCGAGGTTGGACAGCAGGCTGAAACCCAGCCCGGCTCCGACGGCGGGCGGGTGCGAGGCCGGGGCCCGCGAGGTTTCCGCCTCCGTCGTGGTGTCCGCCATGCTCACTGCCCTTCGCCGGCTGCGACGGGCGCGCCGGCTCCGGAGGCCCCGGTTTCGGAGGTCCCGGCTCCGGGGGCTGGGGCGCCGGAAGTCCCGGCCGTGCCCGTCCCTGCCGTCTCCTTCTCGTACAACAGCCGCTCCACCCACGGGAAGAAGGCATCGGCGAGCTGGGACCTGGCCGGTTCGGGCATCGACGAGAACTCGGCCATGGCGGTGCCCCACTCGCCGAGGACCGGACCGTCCTCCGTCAGCAGCCAGTCGACACAGAGATATCCGGCCCGCAGATCCGCCACGATCCGCTCCACATCGCCCAGTACGGCGGCGACATCCGGGTTGGCGCTCGCGCTGCCGCCCTGGGAGAGATTGGCCAGATAGGCGCCCTCGGCCGGCCTGCGCAGCATGCTCGCGGCGAACTTGCCCTCGACCATCGCCACCCGCAGATCCCCCGTGTTGGGCAGATACTCCTGGACGATATAGCTCTGCCCGGTCTGGGAGACGATGTCGACCGCGGCCCGGAGCTGCTCGTAGCCGTCCAGCTTCAGCACCCCGAAGCCGACGCCCATCTCCCGGGCCTTGAGGATGTACGGGCCCTCGCCGATCTCCTTGCGTACGACGTCCAGCCCCTTGCGCGCGTACCGTCCGAACGGCAGCGCGACCGTACGGGGCGTGCGGATCCCGAGCGTTGTCGCCCGCGCCAGAATGGCCAGCTTGTCCCGCTCCAGGCACTCGGGCCCGACCAGCGACCGGTTCAGCAGGACCGAGTCGCTCGCCTCGATCGTGCGGTAGATCCCCCGCAGGAAGTGGGTGGCCTGCGGGTCACCGCTGACGTCGTCGACGATGTACGCCTGCCGGGTCTCCAGCAGATCCACCCCGTCGTGCCACAGCCGGGGCCGGTCCGTGCTCGCGGGCACCAGTTCGTTGGCCACGACGAACCGGAAGGTGAAGCCGTGCCGGGCGCAGGGTTCCGCCCAGCGCTCGGTCATCTGGGCGATGATCTTGTCCACGTACTCCGGCAGATAGTCGTCCGGGTGGCAGATCCAGGTCACCAGGCGCTCGGTGGGCACGATCTCATACTCCTACGGGAGACCTCGGGGACAGGACGGCGACCGCACGCCCCGACCCCGGAGCGCGGCACCGCAGCCCCTCACTCTCGCACCAACTCCCTTGACCCTCACGGTCCCAGAGGCCTCGGATCCGCGCCATGCGCCGATACGACAGGGGTGCGGTGCGGGGCGGACGGCGTACTGCTCCCCGTGGTTGACCGCGACCCCGTACAGCCGGTTGTCACCGCCGGGCCTCGGTGTCGTCCCCGTGGCTCCGCTCGCTCGGCGCCGCCGGACTTCTCGACACGGTCGGATCGGTGGGCCGCGCCGGCGCGGGCTGTACGGCGGTCTGCTCCGGGTGGCGCTGTCGTACGGGTGTGAACGCGGCGGCGGCGACCACGGCCAGGAAGCCGACGGCCACTCCGGTCAGCGGCCCGCGTGTCCCGAACCGGCCGGCCAGGGCGGTCAGCAGAGCCGCGCCGAGCGGTGCCAGGCTGCCGTGGATCGTCCAGAACGCGGAGGTGACGCGGCCGAGCAGATGGTCCGGCGTGATCTGCTGCCGCAGGGACATCGAGCAGATGCCCCCCAGCGCCATGCCGAAGGAGTACAGACAGATCGTCACGGCCGCCACGGACACGTTTCCGGTGCCGCCCAGCACCAGCACCGACGCCGAGCACAGACCGATCGCGCCGAGCCAGCAGCGGCCGAACCCCCAGGAGCGGCGGAGCCGGGCGGTCGCGGCGGCGGCCACGCAGGTGCCGACCCCGCCCAGCGCGAGGACGTAGCCCACCGTACGTTCGTCCTGCCCCAGACCGTGCCGCAGATGGTAGATGAACACGTCGGTCATACCGAGGCTGAGGAAGGTGGTGACGGTCAGCAGCACGGTGAGCGCCCGCAGCACCGGGGTACGCCACAGGAACGCGACGCCGGTGCGGAAGCCGGTGCGCAGGTCGTGTGCCCGCGCCGCCGTGCCTTCGGCCTCGCCGACCGATGGCCGTGTGGTGGGCCTGAGCCTGATGAACACCAGACCCACCAGGGAGATCCCGAAACTGCCCGCGTTGATCGCGACGGCGGCCGTCGGCCCCAGGAGCGCGGACACCACACCGGCCAGGGCCGGGCCCGCGATGTACGCGATCGCGTTCGTCGCCTCCAGCCGGCTGTTCGCCGCGACGATCTGGTCCCTGTCGACGAGGTTCGCCACCGCGGTGACGTATGTGATCTTGAACAGCATCTCAAAGACCGATGCCAGCGCCATGACCACATACAGCAGCCAGACCTGCGGGCTCACGGCCCAGCAGACCGGGATCGCCCCGTACAGCACCAGCCGGGCCGCGTCGCACAGCATCAACAGGCGCCGCCGGTCGAAGCGGTCGGCCCAGGCGCCGCCCACCAGACCGGTCAGCAGCGAGGCCGCGCCCGCGACGGCAGTCAGCAACCCCATCTGCGCCGCCGACCCGGTGGTGTGCAGCACCAGCAGCGGAAGCGCCACCAGCGAGAAGGCGTTGCCGACCTCGGACAGCGCCTGAACCGCCCAGAAGACGGAGAAGTCCCGGTTGGACCGGAGCGAACGCGCGAGCATGGAAGGGTCTTCCGTCCTGGGGCTGAGGGTCGGGGCTGGGGCCGGGCCCCGTGAACGCCTCGCGGCCGTACGAGACCAGCACGTTGTCGATCCCGGGACGTCGTCCGCACGGTAGTCGAAGCCGAGCCACTGCGGCTCGCGAATAACCGGTCCGCTCCGGTCGCTCTCGTCGCTCCCGTCGCTCCGGTTCGGTCGGGTTCGGTCTACAACCATCGGGGGGCGCCACGGGTCTCAGGTGTTGAGGTTTGATACTCCCCGATTCGTGTGGGTTTGGTGTACTTCCGTCAAGCCCCGGTTCAGATACGGACTCACATGCGTACACGTACCGCGACGGCGACCGGGACAGCGTCCGCTGCCCTGCCGCCAACCGCTCTCGCCGCTCCGGAGGTGCGGGCGTTCGACCATCGGCCATCACTGATCGCCGTCCGCACGCCGGGTTCCACGCCGGGTTCCACGGCGGGGACGAGCAGATGCTGATGCGGGGGGTGGGCGGGATGCAGGAGACACCCACGCTGGAGCTGCCGCGCGCGGTGGCCCAGCCGTCGGCGCGGCCCGCCATGGCGAAGGAGGAGCAGACCTCGGTCCCCGCGCGGAAGGACCGTCGGCTGTACGCCATCGACGGTATGCGCCTGCTCGCCGCCCTGATGGTGGCCGTACACCACTACGCCGGCACCTACCGGGTCAACCAGCCGGGCAACGTGATCTGGGACCGGCCGACGTCCGACATCATGCCGACGGTGTTCCGGTTCGCCGCCTACGGCTGGATCGGCGTCGAGATCTTCTTTGTGATCAGCGGCTTTGTGATCTGCATGTCGTGCTGGGGCCGTACCCCGCGGCAGTTCTTCGTCTCGCGGGTGATCCGGCTCTACCCGGCGTACTGGTTCGCCATCGTCCTCACCACGGGCTTCCTCGTGGCACTGCCCGGCGTGTGGGAGCGCCAGCAGATGCGCAAGATCCTGCTCAACTTCACGATGCTGCAGTCCGGTGCGGGCATGCCGAACGTCGACGGCGTGTACTGGACCCTGTGGTCGGAGCTGCGCTTCTACCTGCTCTTCCTGGTCGTCGTCGCCACGGGCCTGACGTACCGCAAGGTCGTGACGTTCTGCTGCGTGTGGGGCGTCGCGGCGATGCTCGCACCGGCGTCGGGCTTCCGCTTGCTGGTACTGGTCGCGAACCCGGACGGCGCCTGGTACTTCATCGCGGGCCTGGCGCTCTACCTCATGCACCGGTTCGGCCAGGACATGCTGCTGTGGGGCATCCTCGGCATGGCGTGGCTGATGGGCCAACTGGAGCTGGGGAGCCGTATCGACGAGGTCGAGCGGGTCTCCAGTTGGCGGGGAAGTGTGCTGATCTTCAGCGGCTTCCTGCTGATCATGGTCGCGATCGCGACCGGCCTGACCGATCGCGTCCGCGGCAAGTGGCTCGTCACCGCCGGTGCGTTGACCTACCCCTTCTACCTCATTCACTACGCGGCCGGCACAACACTGATCAACCGCCTGCGCGACACACTGGACGCCCGCCTGCTGGTCCTGACCCTGATCGCCGGCTTCCTGGCCCTGAGCTGGCTGATCCACCGCTTCGTGGAACGACCGGTGGCGCGAATCCTGAAGAGGGGCCTGGACAAATCCTTCGCACGCCAACGCAACGCCACAGACATGGCGTGACCCGGGGCGGGGGACGCGTGATCGGTCATCGACGGCCGGCGTTGCGGGACCAGACTTGCTGGATCGTCCGGTAGTCGATCACGGTTATGTCCTCCTGCTGGAGAACCTCACGGGCCTGCGGCGACGTCAGGAACTCGTAGTCCGTCCGGCGCACGGGCCAGCCACCGTCGATGTCCCGCGACGCCTCGTCTCCCAGACCGGGATGGACCGCCCATTCGTTGAGCCCGGCAGGCAGGTCGCGCAGCAACTGAGCGTATCGGGCCGCCTTTCCTTCGATGTCGAGGGAGAAGCTGTCCAGGAACTCGTTGTCCGTGACCGGCAGCCCACGTTGGCGCATTGTCCGGCGCCCAGGTTCGAGCCAGACCCGGACCGCGAGTCCGTACTCGGCTGCCAGCACCACGGTCAGATCGAGAATGTCGTCGCGGCCTCCGTCGGCCAGGCAGTGGAAGTCCAGATGAGTCGGTGTGAGCCCGGCGACGGCGACGGCGTCGATCTGGGCGCGGAACTCGATCTCGATCTCGTCGAGCCGTGCCTGGCCGAGGAGGGCCGCCCGTGCGGCGGGTGTCGGAGGGAAGAGCGCGCCTGCGGCAGGGTCCAGCAGTGAGGGAACTCGTTCCTCGGCGGTCATCGGCCCCCATTGGACGCCGGGCATGTCGCACACCAGGGTGAGGTGGATTCCGAACGGGATCTGCGGCCGTCGTCTGAGCAGTTCCATGGCCTGCGACGCCGCGCGACACGGGACCATCAGACTGCACGAACTGGCGATGCCCTCCTCGATCGACTCGATCACTGCGGCGTTGACCGCTGGATACAACCCGAAGTCATCGCAGTTGACGATCAGCAGCCGGGCATCGGGCGGATACCCGAGCAACTCACTCGACCGTCCCGGGGGCGCGACGGTCAGGGGGTCGGTGGTTTCATCCATGCCAGCAGTGTGCGGCGCGGCCAGACGTCTCGCACGGGAATATGACCACCTCGGACTGCCGCTGTAACCAGTCGGGACGTCATTTCCGGATCGGCGGAATTCTGGTCGGCGGTCGGAGGGGAGTTTCCGCGCCGCCAGGTCGGTGGTCCGATGACCGGCCGGTCGGTCGGTGCGCGATGCGGGCCGGACCCGCGGCACGGGCGGTCCATCACGGGCGCCGCGCCGCCAAGTACGCGCAATACCCCGAGGTATGCCGGTAAAGGCCCCATTCATCGCCACGCCAGGCATCCCGGCACCATGCCGAATTACTCACCTTACTTCGCTCTACTTCGCCGTACTTTGCCGCACACCCCGCACATCACCGCACGTCACCGCGCCGCGCAGTCCCGAGCGCGGCGCGTCGTGATGTGACGCGCATAGACGTCCGTCCAATGAATCTGCACACCGAATACGCAGGCAACACGCCCCCTCCCCGGGCGGTTCACCCGGGCCGGACGGTCTCCCGGGGTGCGGGTGCGGGAATGTCGTGTTCGTGGGCAGTGACATTTCGGGCGGCGAATGTTCAATCTGCCCGTCGTGTGAAGGAGCTGCCACCACTTGATGGACATGTGCGCACGCCTGCCTCATCGGGCGCCGGAATGCTCACGGACGCCCGCGATCGGATTGGCTGCCCCGCGCGGCTTTGTGCTTTGATCCATCGCACTACGGGAGACCGCAGCAATTCCGAATTACGCACACGAAGGGCACCCACATCATGAACAACAGTCCCCAGGTCGCCACCCAGGAAATCTCCGACGCCGACCTGGACAACGTGTCCGGTGGTCTCCTCGGCGGCGTGATCGGCACCGCGGTCGGCACCGTCGACTCCATCGCCCCCGTCTCCGTCTCCGGCACCGTAGGTGTGGTCGCCGGCACCGTCGACTCCGTCGCCGGTGTCAGCACGTCCGGTGTCCTGGGTGCCGTCGGCGGTCTCTAGGACTCCCCTTCAGACAGACCTCTGATTCAGACAGACATCTGAGACCGCATCACATGCAGTGTGTCCCGGACCCGCCGCCAAGGATCCGGGACACACGGCCGTTGAGGGGCGGTCGTCGGAGAACGGGCGTCGAGGGACGGCCGTCGACGGAAACGTGTTGAGGGAAGAGCGTCGTGCAGTTTCGCCAGCAGGCCCTTTCCAAGCTCCAGTCGCCCGAGGAAATCGATCTGCCGGTGCGATACGCCCGGCCCCGGGGCGGCCTCACGCTGGCCGTCACCGTTGTGGCGATGATCGCCGCCGGAGTCTGGGCCGTGACCGGCACCGTGTCGTCCACGGTCAGTGCGCCCGGAATCCTCACCCACGTACAGGGCAGTTACGTCCTGCAGAGCCCGGTCGCCGGTCAGGTCACCGACGTACTCGCCGAGGAGGGGCAACGCGTCGCCGCCGACGCGCCCCTGCTCAAGGTCCGTACGGCGCGGGGGAACAGCGTCGTGCGCACCATCGCCGCGGGCCGGCTGACCACACTGGTCGCCTCGATCGGCTCCGTGGTCACCACCGGAGCGGACGTGGCAGCCGTGGAGCGCTTCGACCGCGCGGACGATCCCCTCATCGCCGTGCTGTACATGCCCATGGGCAACGGGGCGTCCGTTCCGGTGGGCGCCGCCGTGGATCTCACCCTCCAGTCGGTGCCGGCACAGCAGTACGGGGTGCTGCGCGGGCGGGTCGAGGCGGTGGGCCGTACCCCCCAGACGCGCCAGCGGATCGGCGGTTTCCTCGGCAACAGCCAGCTCGGCGAGCAGTTCTCGAAGGACGGCCAGCCGATCGCCGTCGTGGTACGGCTCGAACGGTCCTCCGCCACCGCCTCGGGCTACGCCTGGTCGTCGTCCGGCGGCCCGCCGTACGCGATCGACTCCATGACCCTCGCCACCGGCTCCGTCCATGTGGCCGAGCAGCATCCGATCGATTGGCTGCTTCCATGAGCACGCGGCAGCAACTGCCACCGGCCGGACGCGGCCGGCACCGCCCCGAGAGCACGCAGGCCCCCCGGCGCGCTGCGCGCCGCGCCTCCCCCCAGCCCAAGGCCAAGAAGCGGAAGCCGGTCCGTACGCCCACCGTGCTCCAGATGGAGGCGCTGGAGTGCGGCGCCGCCTCGCTCGCGATGGTCCTGGCCCACCACGGCCGGCACGTACCGCTGGAGGAGCTGCGGATCGCGTGCGGAGTCTCCAGGGACGGTTCACGCGCGAGCAATCTCCTGAAGGCCGCGCGCAGTTACGGTCTGCGTGCCAAGGGCATGCAGATGGAACCGGCAGCGCTCGCGGAGGTACAGGCTCCGGCGATCCTGTTCTGGGAGTTCAACCACTACGTCGTCTACGACGGTACGGGGCGTGGGTTCGGCCGCAAGGGCGTACACATCAACGACCCCGACAAGGGGCGGCGCTTCGTCGCCCCCGAGGACTTCGACACCAGCTTCACAGGCGTGGCGCTGGTCTTCGAGCCGACCGCCGCCTTCCGTACGGGCGGCCGCAAGCCGGGCATCATGAGCGCCCTGCCCGCGAGGCTGCGTGGTACGGGATCCACGCTGCTGGCCGCGCTGCTGGCCAGTCTGCTGCTCGTCGCGGTCGGCGCGGCCGTGCCCGCGCTGAGCCGTACGTACATCGACATGTTCCTGATCGGCCGTCAGACCTCCGTTCTGGGACCGCTGTTCGCCTCCATGGCCGCGATGGTCGCGCTCACCGCCGTACTGACCGGACTGCAACAGGCGAATCTGCTGCGCGGCCGCATCATCTCCTCCACCCTGAGCAGTGCCAGGTTCCTGCGCCATCTGCTGCGCCTGCCGGTGACGTTCTTCGCACAGCGCAGCCCGGCCGACCTGGTCCAGCGGCTCCAGTCGAACGACGTGGTGGCGGAGACACTGGCCCGGGATCTCGCCGCCGCGGCCGTGGACGGGGTCGTGGTGATCCTCTACGCCGTGCTGCTCTGGACGTACGATCCCCAGCTCACCGTCATCGGTGTGCTGATCGCCCTGCTCAACGTGGTCGCGATGCGGATAGTGATCCGGCTGCGCGCCACCCACACCCACAAGCTGCGCGCGGACAGCGCCCGGCTGACCAACACCTCGTACACCGGCCTCCAGTTGATCGAGACCATGAAGGCCACCGGCGGCGAGAACGGCTACTTCCGGCGCTGGGCCGGCCAGCACGCCACCACACTCGACGAGCAGCAGCGACTCGGTGTGCCCGGCGCGTTCCTGGCCGTCGTCGCACCGCTGCTCGCGACCTTCAACAGCGCGCTGATCCTGTGGATCGGCGGACTGCGGGCCGTGGAGGGCCATATCTCGATCGGTCTGCTTGTCGCCTTCCAGGCCCTGGTGACGCGCTTCACCGCGCCGATCACCCGGCTGAACGGTGTGGCGGGCCGGGTCCAGGATTTCGCCGCCGATGTGGCGCGGCTGAAGGACGTCGAGAGCTTCCCGGCCGACGCGCTGTACTCACGGGAACAGCCGGACGCGAGCACACGCAGGCTCACGGGTCATGTGACGCTCGAGAACATCACGTTCGGCTACAGCCCGCTGGACAAGCCACTGCTCACCGGCTTCTCCCTGTCGGTGGGCCCGGGCCGGCAGGTCGCGCTCGTCGGCGGGTCGGGCAGCGGCAAGTCCACCGTCTCCCGTCTGATCTCCGGGCTCTACAGCCCCTGGGAAGGAACGATCCGGATCGACGGACAGCGACTCGACGACATCTCCCGCAGCGCCCTGGCCGCCTCCGTCTCCTTCGTCGACCAGGACGTCTTCCTCTTCGAGGGCACGGTCCGCGACAACGTGGCGCTGTGGGACCCTTCGATACCGGACGAGGCAGTGATCACCGCCCTGCGGGACGCCGCGCTGTACGACGTGATCGCCCGGCGTCCCGACTCCATCCACAGCCGGGTCGAGCAGGACGGACGTAATTTCTCCGGCGGGCAGCGGCAGCGGCTGGAGATCGCCAGGGCGCTGGTCAGGCGGCCAAGTGTGCTGGTCCTGGACGAGGTGACGAGCGCGCTGGACGCGGAGACCGAGCGGGTCATCATCGACAATCTGCGGCGGCGCGGGTGCGCGTGCGTTGTGATCGCGCACCGGCTGTCCACCGTACGGGACAGCGACGAGATCGTGGTCCTGGACCATGGCGCGGTCGTCGAGCGGGGGCGGCACGAAGAGCTGGTCGCCGCCGGAGGTCCGTACGCCGAGCTGGTCAAGGAGCACTGACGTGTCGTCCGTACGTCCCACGGACCAGCAGGGCGCGGTGCCGGAACCGGGCGGTGCCGACCCGGTGATCCTCGCGCTGGGCGGTCTCGGCGCGTCCGTCGACTGCGCGGGTCTGCGCAGTGTGCCGCTGGAGGGACCGCACATGTTGTGGCTCGTCCTCGGCGGAGCCCTGGACCTGTTCGCCGTCGGCGTGGCGGAGAAGGGACACTGGCATTTCCTCGGCCGGCTCGAAGCGGGGACGCTGCTGCTCGGACCCGTCGAGGGGCCCGCGCACACACTGCTCGGCAGACCCTCGCAGGACTGCCTGCTGCGCAGGATCCCGCTGCGCGAACTCCACCGGCCGGAGTACGGGCACCGGCCCGAGCACGGGAATCACGGGGACCACGGCCAGTACGACGCCTACGGCCAGGCGTACGGGGATCCTCACGCGTACGAGGGTGCTCACACGTACGGGGACACGTACGGGGAGGCATACGGGGAAGCATACGGGCCGCACGCGCCGCTGGAGCACGCCTTCGCTCTCGGCGTCGGCCGCGGGTTCGGCGTCCTTTTCGAGGCACCGCTCGACGGCCGTTCCGCGGTCGACGAGGCCGTGGCCGACGACGACGTCCTGTGGATGCCGGTCCCCGAGGGCAGTGTGCGCTACGGCGCCTCGTACAGCGCGGAGGCGGCGGGCGACCTGCTCGTCGACGGCACGATGTGGCAGGGGATGGTCGACCGGCAGTTCCGGCTGCTGTCCGCCGTCGACCGCTGGATCGAACGGGTGGAGCGCGCCCACGAGGACCGTACGGCCGCCGGCATCAAGGCGGGCCAGGCGGCCGGAGCCCGGGCCGACCAGGCACTGCTGGCCTCCATCGGCAGGCCGGAGCGGGCCGGACGGAACGCCGCGGGCGATGACGGAAGCGATGACGACGCGACGTACGCCGTCTGCCGTCTGGTCGCCGAGGCGTCGGGCATCACCCTGTCCGGCCCCCCGAAGGGCGGCGCGGCCGGTACCACCGACGGCGCGCGTGACGCACGCGTCTCCCTCGTCGAGCGCATCGCCGTCACCTCCCGGATCCGTACCCGTGCCGTACGGCTGGACGGGCGCTGGTGGCGGACGGACACCGGTCCCATGGTGGGCCATTGGGGCAAGTCGGGCGCGCCGGTCGCACTGCTGTGGCGCCGGGGCGGGCACGAGGCGGTGAACCCGGCCTCGGGTCTGCGGCTGCGTATCGGCTCGGCCAACGCCGCCGAACTCGAACCGCGTGCCGTGATGTTCTACCGCCCGCTCCCCGAACAGCCCCTGACACTGCGGCGGTTGTTCCGCTTCAGCCTGCGCGGCACCCGCATGGAGATGCGTCATCTGCTCGTCGCCGGGCTGGTCACGGTCGGGCTCGGCGGCCTCGTACCCATCGCCACCGGCCAGGTGCTCGGTGTGTACGTACCGAACGCCGAGAACAGCCTCATCGTCCAGGTGTCCCTGGCACTCATGGTCACCGGTGTCGTCTCCGCCGCGTTCATGCTGCTGCAGAATCTCACCATCCTGCGGATCGAGGGCCGGATCGAGAGCTCGCTTCAACCCGCCGTCTGGGACCGGCTGTTGCGGCTGCCGACGAAGTTCTTCACCGAGCGCTCCACCGGGGAGCTGGCCAGTGCGGCGATGGGCATCAGCGCGATCCGCCGCGTGCTGTCCGGCACCGGCCCGGTGGCCGTGCAGGCCGGCACGGTCGGCGTCATGAATCTCGGACTGCTCCTCTTCTACAACGTGCCGCTGGCCCTCGCGGCGGTCGCGATGCTGATCGTCATCGGCTCGGTGTTCCTGGCGATGGGCCTGTGGCAGCTCCGCTGGCAGCGACGGCTCGTCGAACTCGGCAACAAGCTCAACAACCAGGCGTTCCAGACCCTGCGCGGCCTTCCCAAGCTGCGCGTGGCCGCCGCCGAGAGCTTCGCGTACGCCGCGTGGGCGCGCGAGTTCGCCCGCTCCCGCGAACTCCAGCAGCGGACGGGCCGGATCAAGAACCTGACCACCGTTCTCGACGCCGTGTATCTGCCGTTGTGTTCGTTCATCATGTTCGTGCTCCTCGCGGGACCGGCCCGCGGCAGCATGTCGGCCGGCGCGTTCCTGACCTTCAGTACATCGGTGACCATGCTGCTCACATCGGTCACCCAGATCACCGGCGCGCTCATCTCCGGCGCCGCGGCACTGCCCCTGTTCGAGCAGGTCAGGCCGATCCTGGACGAGCCGCCGGAAGTACGCGGCGGCAGCGCGCAACCCGGTGTCCTGTCGGGTGCCGTAGCGGCCAGGAACCTCTCCTTCCGCTACACCGACGACGGCCCGCTGGCTCTCGACGACGTGTCGCTCGAGGTCGGGCCCGGCGAGTTCGTGGCGGTCGTCGGCCCGAGCGGCTGCGGCAAGTCGACACTGCTGCGCCTCCTCATCGGCTTCGACAAACCACTGTCCGGCAGTGTCCTCTACGACGGCCAGGACCTGGCGGCCCTCGACCAAGCCGCCGTACGACGTCAGTGCGGGGTCGTCCTGCAGAACGCGCAGCCGCTCACCGGATCGATCCTGGACTGCATCTGCGGCGCCGAGGCCTTCACCCAGGAGGAGGTGTGGGAGGCGGCGGAAATGGCGGGCCTGGCCGAGGACATCAGGCGTATGCCGATGGGTCTGCACACCATGATCGCGGGCGGTGGCGCGATTTCGGGCGGCCAGCGGCAGCGACTGATGATCGCCCAGGCGCTGATCCGCAGGCCGCGCATTCTGTTCTTCGACGAGGCCACCAGCGCACTGGACAACGAGACGCAGCGCATCGTGGTCGAGAGCACCCGCAAACTCAGTGCCAGTCGGCTGGTCATCGCCCACCGGCTGACCACGGTCATGGACGCGGACCGTGTGATCGTGATGTCGGACGGCCGTGTGGTCGAGCAGGGTCCACCGGCCACCCTGCTGGCGGACCCGGCCGGCCGGCTGTATGAGCTGGTGCGACGGCAGATGACGTGAGAGGGGGCGTCGAGAGGGGGCGTACGGCTCGGACGCGACGGCCCGTGTGCGGCGAGATCGGTGGACTTCGTCCGTCAGCGGTCCCCGGACTCGCCGCCGGCTTCGGTGCCGTTGGTGCCGTCGGCGGTCTCGGTTGTCTCGGCGGTTTCGGCGGACCCGGTGGCTTCAGTGGTTTCGGAGAGGCCGAGGGTGAGGACGTTACGGAGTTCCCGTCGGTTCGTCACACCGGTCTTGCGGTAGACGCGGTACAGGTGATTGTCGACGGTACGCACCATGATGCCGAGCCGGCTCGCGATCTGCCGGCTGCTCTGTCCGTCGGCGGCGAGGCGTGCGATGTCCCGTTCCCTGTCGGTCAGTTCGGGGGTCCAGCAGGCGAGGACGGCGGGCGTCATCACGCCCTCGCAGTGTCGCGCGAGCTGAAGACAGCGGTCCGCGGCGCGTTGTGCCCGGACCGTGCTTCCGTTGCGTAACCACAGGCGGGCCGCGTGCGCTGCGGCCTCGGCCGCGTGCAGATGCATACCGGCGGTCTCGAACGAGGCGCAGACCTGCTCCAGGGCGGACGCGTCGCGGCCGGCGAGAGCACCGGCGTGTTCGGCGTAGATCGCGATGTGCGGGGCGTCGGAGACGGTGGCGAGCTCGACGAGCCGGCCGGAGACGGCCGCGGACTGACCGAGACGTACCGGCAGGTGCAGCAGCTCCGCCTCCCACAGCAGGCCCTGCTCCCGCCGTGCGTCGTCGGCCGCGCGCATCGCCTGGCGCGCGGCGTCGCGGAGGCGGCCCCGAGCCGCCAGGATCCACGGCTGCGCCATCCGGAAGGCCAGGGTGTGGAGGCTGCGGTACGACTCCACATGGGCGAGATGCGCCTGGTCGAGCAGCGTCTGGGCCTCGGCGGCGTTGCCGGCCATCGCCTCGACGGTGGCCCACTCACCGAACACCAGCGCATGCTGGCCCCAGGTGGAGTCGTCCCGCAGTGTGGAGGCGGCTTCGCGCATGTGCCGCCGGGCGGTCGCCAACTGTCCGCGGCGTGCGGCGATCCTGCCGAGGTAGAGCCGCCAAGCCCCTTGGCTCCCCACCCACTTGGACTCCAGAGCCTGCTCGTACTGCGCGGTGGCGGTCGCCTCGGCTTCGCCCAGCCGTCCCGAGAACGCCTGGGCGTTGCACAGCCAGCTCAGCAGCCCGGCGTGCAGGAAGGGGATGTCGTTCTCGCCGGACAGGATCCGCAATGCCGATTCGATCAGCCGTAACGCGGTGTCCGTGCGGGCATGACAGAAGTGATCGATGCACTCGGCGTAGAGCACCCTGACCGTCGTCCGCGGGCCCGGTGACGCGCACTGCCTGGCACGTTCGACGGCCTGTGTGTACGCTGGCCAGTCGGCCTGCGACGCGAGCAGTACGGCTTGCAGGGAGGCCAGTTCCGGGCACGCGGCCTCATCGGTCATCGCCTCTTCCGTACCGCGCAGCAGTTCCACGGCGTCGGCGGGCCGGTCGAGGGAGAGATACATATTGGCGGCCCGCAGTTGCACCGACTGCAACTCCTCGCGGTCGGGCGTGATGGTCCGCGACAGTCCGCTGTGGACCTGCTCCGCCCGTACACCGTCTCCCGTATAACCGAGCGCGACGGCCAGCGCTCGCTGGGCCGGCGCACCGCCACCGGCGTCGCAGGCCGCTCGCGCCAGTCGTGCCGCCAGGGTGAAGTCCATGGTCAGTACGGCGTGTTCGGCCGCGGAGAGAAGGAACCGCGGATCGGTGAGATCACCGGCTTCCAGACGCCAGCCGCCGACCCGGGCCGGATCCTCGCGCCGGCGCATGCCCGTGCGCTCGATCGCCTCGGCCAAGTCCCGGCAGTGGCGGCGCCACCGGTGAGGGGGCGTCCGCCGGCGCAGCACTTCGCCGTACAGGGGATGGGCCAGCCGTACCTGGCTTCGCCAGCCGTCCTTCTCGCCGACGATCAGCTCGCGGCGGTCGAGTTCGTCCATGACCGCGGCGCCGGTGAGCTGTTCGAAGACCGTCACGCCGAGGGGTTCCCCCAACGCCATGAGTTCCGCGGCACGCTGCACCGGAGCGGAGAGCTGCCCGATACGCCGGCTCACCAGATCGACCAGTCGTGTGCTGAGCTGGAACGGTCCGTGCCAGCGCCACACATCACCGACGGCCGCCAGCGTCCCGGAGGCGAGTCCCGCGTCGACGAGCTGCTGGAGCCACAGCACATTGCCGCCGCTGTACTGCCAGAGGCTGTGCGCGGTCGCGGTCTGCACCTGCCCGCGCAGCGTACGTTCCAGCAGGCGGCTGACGGAGTCCGGGCCCAGCGGCGGAAGTTCGACCCGGTCCGCGTAGTTTCCGCGTATCAACGCCTCGACGGCGTCGGGCATCGGCACTTCGGAACGGCCGGTGAGGACGATCCGTATACCGCCGTGCGTGCCTCCACGTGTGCTTCCGCGTGTGGCGCCGTGCATGCCGCTCCGTACGGCGAGGTGCAACAGGAGGGAAGCCGAACCGTCGTCGAGCAGATGGACGTCGTCGACGAGCAGGATCCGCTGTCCGTCGCCGATGCCGGCGAGCAGTCCATCGGCGAGAACCCGCAGCAGATTGGGGCGCCCGCCGGCCGTGGGTAACGTTGTCGGCAACAGATGCGCCAAGGCGCCGAAGGGAATGCGCGCGACGCTTTCGGTGGCCGACGCGGTCAGTAATCGCTCCGCGGACGCGGCGGTTCCGGTTTCGGCCTCGGCTTCGGTTCGGGACAGCAACTCCCGGGCCGTACGCGTCTTGCCGACGCCGACAGGCCCCGTGATCAGCAGTACGGGCCGGGCCGAGTGCTCCATCAGGGATATCAGCTCGGCCAGCGTCCCGTCCCGGCCCGTGAACGGCCAGGAGTACGAGAAGGGTGAGAAGGGCGAGGACGGACGGGCCTCGCCCGGGGGAGATCCGGGGGATCGGATTTCGTGTACGGAAGGTTGCGGAGATATCGGGCGCTCTGACCGGTCTTCCATCGGAAGCCCTCCGTGTGGATCAGCTCCACCCGCCGGGCCCGCTGGTCCGGCGCTGCCGGGCTGAGTATCGCATTACTCACGACATGAAACCGCCGCATGGATAGGTTTCACACCGCCCGCGTCCAGCGGCGCTCCCAGTGGAATTCGACCGACCCGGAATCACCTGTTCTGGCTGCGGGGCACCACCTGTTCCGGCTGCGAATCGCCCCTCGCAGAATGGCGAAAACTCGCTTCAGTGTTGTTTTGAGACTCCGGTGGCCGATATCGGCCACCGCGTGTGACAAGCCGGCGGAGGCATCTCGCGGCGCGTACTGGCCGGGCTGATCGCGGCGGTGGCGCTGCTGACGGGACTGGTGGTCACGGGCCCGTCGGCCATGGCGGCCGACCTGCCGTACGGTCCGTACACCTGCGCCTCGGGCTATGTGTGGCGGGAGGCGGTCCCGTCCGACCTGGTCTGTGTGACGCCGCAGATCCGCTCCCAGATCACTTCGGAGAACGCACTGGGCCCGTCCCGCCGGGAGCCCAACGGCGGCATCTACGGTCCGGACACCTGCAAGCCGGGCTTCGTCTGGCGTGAGACGCGGCCCTCGGACCATGTCTGCGTACCGCCCGCGAGCCGCGACCAGGCCCGCGCCGACAACGCCAACGCCCCGTGGCGGCTGGCGGACCCGGGCGCGACGCCGCGCGGCGGGGTGTCCGTCTCCACCACCTTCCACCAACTGGGCGGCTATCTGTACGCCACCGGCAGCGGACTCAGCCCGAACGGCGTGGTGCGGTTCTACGCGGTCGGCATCAACACGGTCGCGCCCTACTCGCTGGGCTCACTGAATGTCAGCGCCTCGGGCACCGTGCCGGGCTGGCAGTACGTCGCGGACATCAGGTGCCGAGGCGGACAGACGCAGCCGGCCACCGTCGTGGTCCTCGACCAGGGCTCCGGTCTGGTCACCACCGCCGGCACCACGGACGCGTTCCGCCACTGCGGCTGAGCCGGCCCTCGCGCTGAAGGTCACGAGCGGCATGTACGGACGGCCGCGGTCAGCCGACCGCGGCCGTCCTCTGCTGCTCCCGGTACGCGCGGGCCGTGGCCATCAGGCCGTCCAGCGCGTCCCTGGTCCGGATGAGTTCCGCGATGTGAGCGGAGAGCTTGTCGTGTTCCTGCGCCATCCGTTCCAGCGCGAAGTCGGAGTTCTGCTCGCTGGGCGCGTCGACGCAGGGCAGCAGCTCGACGATGGTGCGGCTGGACAGCCCCGCGGCGTACAGCCGCTGGACGAACGCGACCCGCTCCACCTCGTACTCCGTGTAGTGCCGCTGGCCACTGGGGCTGCGGGTGCTGGTGACCAGCCCCTGCTCCTCGTAGTAGCGCACGGACCTGACGCTCACCCCGGCCCGTGACGCGAGCTCCCCGATCCGCACGAGCCCCTCCTCGGTATGCGCCGTGACGTGTCGCGCGTCACAAGCCTTGCCTCTGACATAGATGTGAGGTTTTAGCGTAGCGGCAGCGCCCGGGTCCGGGCGCCGGGGACCTCGAAGGAGTCTTGACGTGACGACCCTTTTCACCAGCTACCGGCTCGGCGGACTGACGCTGCCCAACCGGGTGGTCATGGCGCCCATGACCCGGGTCCGGGCCGCCGCCGGCGGTCTGGCGACGCCGTCGATGGCGGCGTACTACGCCCAGCGGGCCACGGCCGGGCTGATCGTGAGCGAGGGTGTGCAGCCGAGCCTGATCGGGCAGTCCAACCCGGGAACACCGGGACTGCACACCGACGAGCAGGTCGCCGCCTGGCTCCCCGTGACCGACGCCGTCCACACCAGCGGCGGACGGATCTTCGCGCAGATCATGCACGGCGGCCGGGTCTCGCACCCCGACACCACCGGCATGCGGCCGGTCGCGCCCTCCGCCGTACCCGCCATCGGTGACGTGTTCACCCCGACCGGCCCGCAGCCCGCCCCGATGCCGCGCGCCCTGGACACCGCCGAAGTGCCGGAGCACGTACGGTCGTACGGGCAGGCCGCCCGCCACGCCGTCGACGCGGGCTTCGACGGCGTGGAGCTGCACGGCGCCAACGGTTATCTGATCTCGCAGTTCCTCTCCTCCAACGCCAATCTGCGCACGGACCGTTACGGTGGCCCGGTCGTCAACCGGATCCGCTTCGCTGTGGAGGCCACCGCCGCCGCCGTCGAGGCCGTCGGCGCGGCCAGGACCGGCATCCGGCTCTCACCGGGCGGGACCTTCTGGGGAGTCGAGGAGACCGACGTCCATGAGCTCTACTCCGCGCTGCTGACCGAACTGGCCGCTCTCGGGGTGGCGTACGTACACCTCGAAGCCACCGCCGACGAGGAGTCGCTCGTCGCCCTGCGCCGGGCCTGGCCGGGCACGCTCATCATGAACCCGGTGCTTCCGATGGGACCGAAGCAGACCGGCCGGGACGACGCCGACCACTGGCTCGCGCTGGGCGCCGACCTCATCAGCTTCGGCCGCGGCTTCATCGCCAACCCCGACCTGGTCGAGCGGCTGCGCGGCGGACTGCCGATCGCACCGGTCGACGAGACCACGTACTACCAGGGCGGTGACGCGGGCTACTTGACCTACCCGGCCCACCAGTACGCGGCCTGACGCCGGCTCAGAGGGACTTGGACCACTCGTCCGCGGTGGTGACCTGGGCCTGGCGGGGGAAGACCTTTTCGGTGAGGACGCGGTGGACCTCGGGGTCCTGGTCGGCGCAGGCGTCGGCCAGGACGGTGAGCCGGTAGTCGAGGTCGGCCGCCTGGCGCAGGGTGGAGAGCACGACACCGCTGGTGGCGATGCCGGCCAGGACGAGGCTGTCCACGCGGGCCGCGCGCAGCAGGACGTCGAGATCGCTGCCGCTGAACGCGCTGACGCGGCGTTTGACGACGACCGGTTCGTCGGGGCGCGGCGCCAGCGCGTCGATCACCTGGGTGGCCGGGCTGTCCTGGGTGAAGGCGTCGCCGGTCTGCGCGAGAGCGCCGAAGGCGCTGTTCGCGGCGGCGGCCTCCGGAGAGCCGCCTCGGACGGCGCGGCCGGCCGCCCCGACGACGGACTCGTTGCCCAGGCGCTCGGTGATGCCGTTCTGGAAGTCCATGACCAGCAGGGCCGTACGGGACTCGGACATGAGGGTTCCTCTCGACAGGGGAGATGGCTCCGGGGAAGAAGCTCAGTCTCAACTGAACAGTTTGCATTGAACAGTGTAGGCTGAACGTATGCAAAATGAAACGAACCCCATCGAGGCCTCGGCGCTACAGGCGTCCCTGGACCTGCGTGTGGTGGTCGGCCGGCTGCGGCGGCGGATCATGCAGGTGACCGACGGGGAGGACCTGACCCCTTCGCAGGCGTCGGTCCTGATGCGGATCGGCAAGAGCGAAGCGGTCACCGCCGCCGCGCTGGCGACCGCCGAGCATGTACGGCAGCAGTCCATGGCCGTCACCCTGACGTCCCTGCGGAAGCTGGGACTGATCACCCGTACCCCCGACCCCTCCGACGGGCGCCGTCAGATCGTCGAGCTGACCGAGGCCGGCCGCGAACGCGTCGAAGGCGCGCGTCAGGCGGGCGTGGAGTGGCTGGCCCGGGCCTTCCAGGACCAGTTCGACGACGCCGAGCGCCGCACCGTCGTCGAGGCGGTGCGGCTGCTGGGCCGGCTCGCCGACTGAACTCCCGAACCGACCGGAAGACGCGGGGACTTGATGGGAAGGCGTACGAACTGAACACGAAACCCGCCGAGCGGGCCTTCGACAGACGGCTGCTCGCGCCGATGATGACCGGCGCCATCCTCAACCCCGTCAACTCGTCGATCATCGCCGTCGCCCTGGCACCGATCGGCGCCGCCCTGGGCGCCGACGCCTCCGAGACCGCCTGGCTCATCTCCGCGCTCTATCTCGCGACGTCCATAGGACAGCCGCTGGCCGGGCGGCTCGTCGACATGTACGGCCCCAGACGCCTGTTCCTCGCGGGCGCCGCGCTGACCGGCGTCGCCGGAGTGCTCGGCACGCTCGCCCCGGACCTCGGTGTCCTCGTCGCCGCGCGCGTCATCCTCGGCTTCGGCACCTGCGCCGGCTATCCGGCCGCCATGTATCTGATACGCAGCGAGGCCGACCGTACGGGAATGAAGAGCCCCGCCGGTGTCCTCACGGCCCTCGCCGTCGCCACCCAGACCATCGCCGTCGTCGGCCCCACCCTCGGCGGCCTGCTCATCGGACTCGGCGGCTGGCGCAGCACCTTCGCGGTCAACATCCCGCTCGCGATCGCCTGCCTCGTCCTCGGCCTGCTGTACCTGCCCGCGCACCGGCCCGCCCAGGCCGCTCC
>NZ_LATD01000154.1 GCF_000981895.1 Streptomyces odonnellii
GTGGCGGGCGGTCCGGCCCGCCCGCCGCCGGTACACAAGACCGGTCCGGACCTCCTCCGCGAACGGGTCGACGGGCGGGCCGCGGACCGCGCGCGGGGAGTTCCCGGGTCAGTCGCCGGTCGCGCCGTCGATCCGTTCGCGGAGGAGGTCCGCGTGGCCGTTGTGGCGGGCGTACTCCTCGATCATGTGGGTGTAGATCCAGCGCAGGTTGTACGGCTCGCCGGTGGTGCGGCGCCGCCGTCCGGCGCCGAAGTCGTCCAGGGCGTGCGGCGCGGCCAGCTCTCTGGCCCGGGCGATCTCGGCCTGCCAGGTGGCATAGGCCTCGTCCCAGGTGTCGTCCGGACCGGGGTGGAAGTCCCCGTCCGGGTCGGCGTCCGTGTAGTAGACCGGCCCGGCCTTCTCGTCGGCCAGCGTATTGCGGAACCAGCCGCGCTCCACCTCGGCCATATGCCGTACGAGACCCAGCAGGCTCAGATCGGAGGGCGGTACGGAGGTCTCCCGGAGCCGGGCCTCGTCCAGCCCCGCGCATTTCACCGCCAGGGTCTCGCGGTGGTATTCGAGCCAGCCCTCCAGCATCTCGCGTTCGCCCGCGACGGTGGAGGGTTCGGTGCGCTCTGCGCGCTCAGTCGTTGTCATGACGGCCATCCTCACGTACGGGCCGGTGCCCTGGCCACGCCTTATTCACCCAGGTCGCGCCGGTTCTCCGGGCCGCCAGGAGTGTCGCGCGGGCCGCCTGGACTGTCGCGCGGGCCGCCAGAGCTGTCGCCGCTGTCGGCCAGCATGCCGCGGAGCAGCTCGTCGAATCCGCGGCGCAACGTATCCAGGGACGGTACGGCGTCGTGGTACGAGCCCACCGCGCAGGAGAACATCAGCCCCTCGCACCAGGCCACCAGCGAGAGCGCGTGCCGCTCGGGCTCCGTGGAGCCCGCCGCCCGCATCATCGCCACCAGCGGCTCGCGGAACTGCCGGCCCGCCGCGTCGTAGTAGGCGCGCAGCTCCGGCCGACGGGTGGCCTCCAGGGCCAGTTCGTAACGGCAGACGAGCAGTTCGGGATGGCGGGTCAGATAGCGGTGCAGGGCGAGCGCCAGCGCGTCGGCCGGCCCGCCCGGTGCACTCCGGGTGCTGTGACCGCCCGCGGCCCCGGGCATCTCGTCCGGCGCGAGCACCTGCGCCTCGCGCTCGGCCAGCCGTCGTACCGCCGCTTCGAGCAGGGCCTGCCGGGTCCGCGCGTGATTCGACGTCGAACCCTGCGGCAGCCCGGCCAGCTCGTCCACCGCCCGGTGAGTGAGCCCGCGCATCCCCCGCTCGGCGAGCAGGGCGAGCGCGGTGTCGGCGATCAGCCGGGCGCGGGCGGAGGGCGGGGCGCCGGTGGTGCGAGTGGGCATGCGGCCAATCTATCGCTGCCCACTGAACGAACCACTACGGCTGTAGTACGCTCATGGATTACTACATCTGTAGTTGAGTCGCGCCGCCTTCCGCCCCAGCAGATCCCTTCCGCCCCAGCAGAATCGAGAACGCCATGGACCAGCCTCGCGCCGTCGTCATCGGCGGTGGAATCGGCGGACTGACCGCGGCCGTCGCCCTGCACCAGCGGGGCTGGGCGGTCACCGTCCTCGAACGCGCCCCCGCGCTCACCCCCGTAGGCGCCGGCCTCGGCCTCACCCCCAACGCGCAGCGCGCCCTCGATGTCATCGGGCTCGGCGACACGGTCCGTTCGCTCTCCGCCTGGCAGGGCGACGGCGGCCTGCGCGCCCCCGGTGGCCGCTGGCTCTCCCGTACGAGTGCGGAGGCGGCGGCCGACCGCTTCGGCGGCCCCGTCGTCCTGGTCCACCGCGCCACGCTGATCTCCTTGCTCGCCTCCGCGCTTCCCGAAGGCGTGGTGCGTACCGGCACCGCGGCCACCCTCGCCGATCCGGGCGGGACCGGCCACAGGGCGCGGGTCACCGCCCCCGACGGTGGCGAGTGGGAGGCCGATCTCGTGGTCGGCGCCGACGGCATCGACTCCCGAGTACGCCGGGCGCTGTTCCCCGGCCACCCCGGGCCGCGGTACACCGGATTCACCACGTGGCGGCTGGTCGTACCGGCGCCCGAGCGGCCGTTCGTACCGCACGAGACCTGGGGGCGGGGGCGGCTCTGGGGTACGCAGCCGCTCAAGGACGGCCGGGTGTACGCGTACGCCATGGCGCCGGCGTCCGCCGACGCGCATGCCCCCGACGGCGAGCGGGCGGAACTCCTCAGGCTGTTCGGGGAGTGGCACGACCCCGTGCCGCGGATCATCCGGGCCGTCGACCCGGGCCAGGTACTGCGCCATGACGTCCACGAGATGAGCGTGCCGCTGCCCGCCTACCACCACGGCCGGACCGCCCTGCTCGGCGACGCCGCCCACGCGATGCAGCCCACGGTGGGCCAGGGCGGCAACCAGGCCATCGAGGACGCCGTCGTCCTCGCCCATCACGCGGGACCGGGACATGACAGCCCCGACAGCCCCGACAGCCCCGACAGCTCAGATACCTCTGATACCTCCGGCATTCCGGCGGCCCTCGCCGCGTACTCGGCCGCGAGGCTCCCCCGTACCACCGCCATCGTCCGCCAGGCCGCGCGGACCGGCCGGCTGATCGCGGTCACCTCGCCGGCCGCCACCGTCCTGCGCGACACCGCGATCGCCACCGTCTCCCGGCTGGTCCCCGGCCTGCTCCTGCGCGGCTTCGCGGGGATCGCCGACTGGCACCCGCCCCGGCGCACGTATGCTGCCGGGACAGCACACCCGTCATAACAGCACGTCAGGCAGAGGGAGGCCCCCGTGAAGGTCGGCATCATCGGGCTCGGTGACATCGCGCGGAAGGCCTACCTTCCGGTGCTCACCACCCTGCCCGGGGTCGAGCCGCATCTCCACACACGCACCCCCGCCACCCTGGCGACGACCGCCGAGACCTATCGCGTCCCGGCCGCGCACTGCCACGCCGACCTGGACTCTCTCCTCGCACAGGACCTCGACGCCGCGTTCGTCCACGCGCCGACCGCCGTGCACGCGGAGATCGCCGCCCGGCTGCTGGAGGCGGGCGTACCGACCTTTGTCGACAAGCCGATCGCGTACGAACTCGCCGACTCGGAGCGGGTGGTGGCTCTCGCCGAGGAGCGCCGTGTCAGCCTCGCCGTCGGCTTCAACCGCCGTTTCGCGCCCGGCTATGCCCAGTGCCTGGAGCATCCGCGCGAGCTGATCCTGATGCAGAAGAACCGGGTCGGCCTGCCCGAGGACCCGCGCACCTTCGTCCTCGACGACTTCATCCATGTCGTCGACACGCTGCGCTTCCTGCTCCCGGGACCCGTCGAACACACCGATGTACGGGCCCGGGTCCGCGACGGCCTGCTGCATCACGTGGTCCTTCAACTCTCCGGTGACGGCTTCACCGCGCTCGGGATCATGAACCGGATGAGCGGCTCCAACGAAGAGATCCTCGAAGTGTCCGGTCAGGACACCAAGCGGGCCGTCCACGATCTCGCGACGATCGTGGACCACAAGGGACAGCCGAGTGTGCGGCGGCGTGGCGACTGGGTGCCGGTGGCCCGCCAGCGCGGGATCGAGCAGTGCGTGCTCGCCTTCCTGGACGCCGTACGGTCCGGAACGCTGCTCAGCGCACAGGATGCGCTCCGGACTCATGAGCTGTGCGAGCGGGTGGTACGAGCAGCATGGGAGCAGGCGACGCGGGCGGCGTCCTGAACGAGCGCGCGCCGTCCGTGGCGCAGAGCGCGGCCAGTACGGCGAGAGCGGCGTAGACCGCCCAGTCGCCCAGCTCGGTGTACGGGGTCGTGCCCCGGGCCAGCGGAACGTCGAACACGCCGGCGGTGCTCCGGTCCGTACCGATCCACTCGCCGACCTGCTCCCCACCCGGCCCGAACGCCGCGCTCGCGCCCGTCAGCGTGGCGTGCACCATCGGCCGGCCGGTCTCCGCGGCCCGCAGCGCCGCCAGCGAGGCGTGCTGCTCCGGCGCCCAGCTCCCCTGGAACGTCGAGGTCGAGGACTGCGCGACCAGCATCTGCGCACCGTCCCGGACCAGTCGTCTGCTCATGTCGGGGAACGCCGACTCGAAGCAGACCAGCGGCCCGAGCCGCAGCCCGCCCCTGTCCTCGCCGTCTCCCGCGTCCCTTCTGGCCTCCCTGTCCCGGCTGTCCCTGCCGTCACGGTCTGGCAGCACCATCACCACCGGCCGGGTGCCGCGCTCGCGGTCCTCGCCCGCTGCCTTGCCCACCGAGGTGACCCAGCTCAGGGCCGCACGGGCGGGTATGTACTCGCCGAAGGGCACGAGCCGCATCTTGTCGTACGTATCGCCCGTCGGGCCGTTCGGACCGACCAGGACGGCGCGCTTGAATATCCCGTCCGTCCCCGCCGCGTCCGTGCTGCGCGCGTCGACATTGACCAGGATCTCGGCGCCGACCGCGCGGGACAGCACGGCGAGCCGCGCCGCCAGATCGGGTCTGGTCGCCAGATCGGCGGACACGCTGCTCTCGCCCCAGACCACCAGATCAAGATCCTGGCCGGCCAGGGTGCGGGTCAGGGTCTCGCCCTGCGTGAACCGGTGCTCGCGGGCGTCCGCGCCGTCGACGACGCCCGGCTGGACCACCGCGATCCGCGCCGTACCGGACCGCTCCGGCTCCGGCGCCCAGGCCCACACCGAGACCAGGGTGACCGCGCACAGCACGAGCGACACGGCGCCGGTGAGCCTGGGCCGTAGCCGGGGGACCGCGATCAGCACGGTCAGCGCGGTGTTCACCGCGACCACCAGCAGGCTCACCAGCCATACCCCGCCGACCGAGGCGAGCCGCAGGGCGGGGGCGACCTCCCACTGACTGGCGCCCAGCAGCCCCCAGGGCCCGCCCAGCCCCTGCCAGGACCTGATCAGCTCCGCCACCAGCCAGCCCGAGGGCACCACGGCGACGGCCGCCAGAGCCCGGGCCACGGACGGCGACCCGCCGAGCATCGACCGCACCAGCCATCCACAGGGCGCCCACAGCAGCCCGAGCAGGGCGGCCAGCAGCACCAGGAACACATGCAGGCTCGGTGCCAGCCAGTGATGTACGGCGATCATGAAGCCGATACCGCCCAGCCAGCCCTCCAGCGCCGCGCGCCGGCCGGTGGGAGCCGACCGTACGAGCAGCATCCAGGGCACCAGCGCGGCATACGCGAACCACCAGAGGGCCGGCTCGGGAAACGCCAGGGCAGGCAGCGAGCCCGCCACGACCGCGGCGGCGCCGCGCCACCACGGCGACGCCAGGCTCCGCCCGACCGGGCCTCGCATCCGAAGAGCCTCCTCGCCCCGCCGCTTGAGGGCTCCCGCCCCCTTCGGGTTCTCTTCCCCTGATGCACGGCGCCGAAGCGGGAGGGACGCGAGAGAAAGGCGGGTCCGGGTGAGGCCGGCCGGAGTGGACTGGTGGCGCTGCCCGTGGGAAAACCCTACCTGCGCCGCCACTTCTCATGCACGGACACCGTCCGCAGCAGCCAGCCCGTATCGCCGTGCAGCAGCCCGAACGAGCACCGCCCGCCGGCCATGGACTCCTCGCCCGACTCGTGCCGCCGCGGACTCAGATAGTCCGCCCGCACCTCGGCGCGGTCGCCCGGATATCCGTCGGGACCCTGTATCCGCAACCGCCGGTTGACGATCAGAATCTGATGCACGCTGTACGGCCGCAGCGTCCCGGCCAGCCAGTCGGCGACCTCCGCGGCCGAGCCCTCGATACCGCCTTCAGCCGTGTAGTCGGCCCGCCCGTCCGGAGTGAACAGGGCCCGGTACCCGGGCCAGTCGGCCTCGTCCACGGCCACCGCGTAATTCGTGATCACCTCATCGATGGCGAGACGGCCCATCACGGTCGCGAGATCCACGCGCTGTGTCATCGGCTCAGTCTCCGGCAGGAATCCCGTACGGCCAAGAGCCGCGCACAGAGGTCACTCGCGCGTTGCGCGGACATCATCCGTGCGGTCAGCCGCGTCCATACGCCGAGGCACGGACACGGCTTCGGCTGACCGCATTGCTCAGCTGACGGCCCTCGCCGTCACCCGGCGCGAGCAACTCCCCTTCGGCCGGATACGCTCCGAACGGAGCGACCAGTTCCCCGGCGTCCGAGGATTCGTCGGAGGCACCAACGACCCCACCGGCCTCACTCGCCTCGGCATGAAACCGACGGAGATCGAGATCGGGCGGGGCGCGCGAGGAGTTTTCCAGAACAATGGCGGATTGAGGAAATGAGTGAAGAATCGGCGCCTGAGTAAGGTTCTCCTGTCATCGGCTTCTCTGGTTATCATTGCGCTTGGGGAGGTTCTTCTTCAACTCCCGCCCGGTCCGGATTCCTGGAGGGACAGGCTGCTGGTCCTGGCGCCTGTCCCTTTTATGATATACATGATCTGGCGCCTTTTCCTGAATCCGTATGTGGTTTTTCTGGAATCTCACGCATGTGTCAACAATGCCTTTAGTAAATACTGCATCCCATATGGGATGGTTTCGAGCTGTAAAGGGAAGAGGAGTCTTCTGCTCGAAGTGGTTGGATATGGTCTAGTGCCTGTTGATGCATTTGATCCGTCCTTTGTGGGGAGAAAGAAAAGAGATCGGATTGCTGCAGAGTTCGAGCGCCGCAGTTCGGAGTCTCCTCAAGGCGAGCTTCGAGGTTCTTTCTCCAGGGTCAGTACGACGGGGTGGCCGGAATGGTCGGGGCCAGGGGTGACGTTGCTGATCTTTCTGATCGTGTTGACCGGTCATTGACGCCCGCAGGCGTATTTGCGTTCCAGGCCGGACGTGGATGAAGTCCTGAGGCGTTCCCCGGGTCGGGTGCCCGATCGAGCGTCAGTCGGCACATTCTCTGGATACGGAGATGGAATTGAGATTCAGTGTCACGCCAAAGTTGCTGACCTCGCTTCTTGAGTATTCGAACCCTGCGCAGGGCGAGCGTTACTATGCTTACGCCGATACTCCCGTTGGGAGGGTGGCCCTCGCGCGCTCCCGATCCGAGAACAGGTCGGTGGTTTCGCTGGCGAATAAACACGAAAACTGGACACTTCTCCTGGGTGGAGAAGTTGTGGTGCGGGTCGATGACATTGCAACTCCGGGGTATGTTGCAAGGAGTCGCCTACGAACAGGTGTCGATGCAACGATCTGCGGGTCACCTTGCCGAGTGCGAGCTGGTGGCTCGCTGATCCCGAGCAGAAGATTCTTTGAGATCAGGTTCCCCGATTCATCGGTCATTGCATTTCGCACAAGAGGAATCGGCGTCAGGTTGGAGGATGCGAGCGGAGAGCTCGTGGGCAAGAGGTCTGCCGGGCAATGGGAAGTCGATGGAAAGCGGTCCCCGGAATTTTTCGCCATTTGCCTGTTCGAGATGGGGTGTTTTGATTATTTCCTGTCCTCGCCCCTGTTGACCCTCTTCTAATGGAAGATGACACGGACCGTCGGCCCGCCCTCGTGTTCGTGTCCCTGTGCGTCACCAAGTAGTGGGTCCCGTCTGCGTCCGCCTCGCGTCACGTCTCCATGGGCGGGTGCACTCGCATCCCGTCTTGACGGTCCCTTGAACGACCCGCGCGGTCGTGGCGTGGGGGAGGGGCGGATTATGGCCACTTCAGGTCGGCGCTATGGCGGGAAGGTCAATGAGACTCTGCTTTCTGGTGGAGGAGCAGTACCGGTACGACGGCATGCCGCTGGAGGTGGTGGGGCGGTTGGTCTCGTGGGGGCATCGGGTGGATGTGCTGCGGCCCGGGAGTTCGCTGGTGCGGCTGGCGGAGGCGGTGCGGGCGGGGAGTCACGACGCGTGGGTGCTGAAGACCGTGTCCGGGGGGCCGGGGCTGACGTTGCTCGAAGCCGCCGCGGCCGTCGGGCTGACCACGGTCAATGACGCGCGGTCGATCCGTGGAGTGCGGGACAAGGCGCTCGCCGCGGTGGTCGGGCGCAGCCGGGGGCTTCCGATGCCGCTGACCTACGCGGCGGCCCGGCCGGAGTCGCTGGCCGAACTTCCGGACACCGAGTACCCGTTGGTCGTCAAGCCCGCCGACGGGAGTTCGGGGCGGGCGGTACGGCTGGTGCCCACGCCCGAGCGGCTGGCCGAGCTGAGGCCCGAACTGGCTGCTGAGGGAATGCTGATCGCCCAGCCGTATGTGCCCAACTCGGGGGTCGACCTCAAGGTGTACTGCGTGGGCGGCGAGTTGTACGCCACGGAGCGCTGCTCGCCCCTGCACCCCGACCGTCCGACGAGGGAGCGGCGCGTCCCTCTCTCTGCCGAGGTGGCCGAGCTGGCGGCGGAGGTCGGGGCGGTGTACGGGCTCGATCTGTACGGTCTGGACGTGCTGTTGGGGCCCGACGGTCCGGTGATCGTCGATGTCAATGACTTCCCGAGCTTCCGGCTGGTCCCGGACGCGGTGGACCGGGTCGCGCGGGCCGTCCTCCAACTGGCTCGTACGGGCGGGGCCGTACCCGGTACGGAAGAGGCTGCGGCCGGTACGGGCCGGACCAAGGCCGGTACGGACCCGACCGCGGTCGGCACGGCGGAGGTCATTCCGCTGCCCAAGCGAGGTGCCTTCAGGGCCGGTTCGCCGCTGCGTCCGACCAGAGCCGACGAGGGCCGATGAGGATCTGTCTGATCACGCCCTGGCCCGGTCATCCCCTGCTGGCCGCCACCACCGCGCTGCTGACACCCCGTCACGAGGTCGACTGGATCGATCCCGGCGCAGGGCACCCCGTACCGAGTGGTGCTTCCCTGGCCGATGTCTATCTGCTCAAGGCGCGGACACCGCGGGCGCTGGCCCTGGCCAGGTCTTTCGAGGAGCGCGGGGCGCCGGTGGTGAACTCGGCGGCGGCGACCGGGTTCTGTCAGGACCGTACGGCGATGGCCGCGCTGGCGGAGTCGGCGGGACTGCCGTTCGCGGCGACGCGGACCGTGGGCGCCCTGCGGGAGCTGGCGGCCGAGACCGGCCTCCCGTACCCACTGGTCGTCAAGAGCAGGCACAGCCGACGGCACGATCTGGTCGTCCGGCTCGACGACGCCGGATCGCTGCGCGCGCTGTGCCGGGGCGCGGAGTGGGCCGATGAGCCGGTGGTGGTGCAGCCGTTCACCGCCAACAGCGGCTGGGACCACAAGGTGTGGGTTGTCGCCGGGCAGGTCTTCGCCGCCCTGCGCCGCTCGGAGCTCGCGGATTCAGGAGTGGACTCCACGGGCGGCGGCACAGCCCGTGAGCCGGCCGTTCCGCCGCCCCTCAGCGAACTCCCCGGCGGATGGCTCGACCTCGTCCTCCGCGTCGGCTCCGTCTTCGCGCTCGACGTGTACGGGGTCGATCTCATCGACGCGGGCGATGGCGCCCCGCTGATCGTGGACATAAACGCCTTCCCCGGCATCAGGGGACAGGCAGGCGCCCCGGAGGCGCTCGCGGCCCTGGCGCTGCGGACCGCGGCAGGCGGCTCACCCGTATTACCCCGGTGAGGCCGAGGGCGCCTCGGGTGGTGTTCAGCGCCCCTCCGGTCTCAGGCGCCCCAGAGCGATACGTAATACTCACCGCATGGCTTCGCGGGTTACGAGAAGAGACGGCGCCCGGTTCGGCGGCGAGGCCGTACGGATCAGACGGGCGACCGCCCGAGACGCCAAACGGCTCACGGCGCTGGTCCGCCGCTCCCGTGCGTACGAGGGCCCGTACGCGCCGATGATCGCCGGATACCGGGTGGGGCCCGACTACATCGAGGCGCATGAGGTCTTCGTGGCCGTCGATTCGGGCGAGCGGATCCTGGGCTTCTACGCCCTCGTACTGCCGGCCGCGGGGGTCGGCCGTACCGCCGTTCCGGCTTCGGGCACAGCTTCGGTCATGCCTTCGGTTCCGCCGTCAGCTCAGGCGGAACTCGACCTGATGTTCGTGGCCGACGATGCCCAGGGGCTGGGCCTCGGCCGCCGGCTCATCGAGCATCTGAAGGGGCGGGCGGGCGAGGCCGGGCTCGACCGTGTCCGTATCGTCTCGCATCCGCCCGCCGAGGGCTTCTACCGCAGTGTGGGCGCTCGCCGTACCGGAACCGAAGCCGCGAATCCGCCCGCCATGATGTGGGACCGGCCGGAACTGGTGCTCGTCATTCCGAGAGTTGTTCCGGGGGCCGTCCCGGGAGGTGTCCCGGCGCGTGTCCCAGGGACTTCGCCGGTGCCCACGGACTGAACCAGCCGAGCCTACGCGGCCTCGTTCACCTGATCGGAGTCGCCGCGGTGTACGGCGGCGGCCCACTCCTGGAGCAACACTTCGTACGCCTCCGAGGGCCAGGTCCCGTCGGCGGCGTCGACCAGCGCGCGAATCCGCTCATTGGCCGCGACGGCGTCGGCAGCCGAGGAGCCAGTGGCACGAGTGGAGGACATATGACAAGCGTAGGGGCAAGTGCGGTACCGGGGCACCGATCAGGGCGCGTCTTTGCTCACACTGTCCGATATCGCACCCGGATCGTGGCCCGAAATCCCGCCTTGCCCCGGCTCCGCCCGATCTGCCTGAGCCGGCGCCCGGGATCGGGGCCGTGACCGCGCCCGGGGGGCGGGTCGGCCCGCCGAACGGCCGACCCGCCGGCCTCAGCCCGCCGACTCGCCCGCGTGCGGGCTGAGCGTGTCCGTACCGACCAGGGCGAGCAGCGCGATGCCGAGCAGCACTCGGTAGATCACGAACGGCATGAAGCTCTTGGTCGTAATGAACTTCATGAACCAGGCGATAACGGCATATCCCACAACGAACGCGATGATCGTGGCGAAAATCGTGGGGCCCCAGGAGACATGCCCGCCGTCGCCCGCGTCCTTCAGTTCGAACGCGCCGGAGGCCAGCACCGCCGGGATCGCGAGCAGGAACGAATAGCGCGCCGCCGCCTCGCGGGTGTACCCCATCAGCAGACCGCCGCTGATCGTCGCGCCCGAGCGCGAGACACCGGGCACCAGCGCCATCGCCTGGCAGATGCCGAAGATCAGACCGTCCCTGACGCCCAGTTCCTTGAGCGACTTGCGCTCCTTGATGGCGCGGTGCTTGCCGCCGACCTCGTCACGGGCCGCGAGTCGGTCCGCCACGCCGAGGATGACGCCCATCACGATCAGAGTGGCCGCGATCAGCCGCAGATCGCGGAACGGGCCCTCGATCTGGTCCTTGAAGGTCACCCCGAGCACACCGATCGGGATCGAGCCCACGATGACCAGCCAGCCCATCTGGGCGTCATGGTCGCTGCGCATCGCCTTGTTCGCCAGCGAGCGGAACCACGCGGAAACGATCCGGACGATGTCCTTGCGGAAGTAGATCAGGACGGCCGCCTCCGTACCGATCTGGGTGATGGCGGTGAACGCCGCTCCCGGGTCGTGCCAGCCCGCGAAGGCCGCCGTCAGCCGCAGATGCGCGCTGGACGAGATGGGCAGGAACTCGGTCAGTCCCTGGACGAGCCCGAGAACGAAAGATTCGAACCATGACATGAGGTACTACGCCATCCCAGAAATAAGTGAGCGCGCGGCAGGCGGCATCCGGTGGCATGACAATCACACAATGGGCGCGGTGATCTCATACCGGTTCGGGGCAGCGTAGCGTCTGCCGAGGACAGGACCGCTGGCAGCCCCCGGTGTGAGCCGCCCGTACCTCGCTGTTCGGGCCGTCCGGCAGCCGCTCATGACCCCTGGACCGCCCCCGGCCGCATAGGGCATTCCGCACGGTGAAAGGCCTACACATGGCGTCTCGCGGAGAGGGATAGCTCACAGGCGCGCGCTCTGCTGCTCGTTCGGCGCGCTGTCCTAACATCTGGGCATGACGGTTCTGCCTGACGACGGGCTTTCCCTGGCCGCCGAGTTCCCCGACGCGACCCGCGAGCAGTGGCAGAGCCTGGTGGCGGGCGTACTGCGCAAGACGGGTCGTGATGTCACGGGACCGGCCGCCGAGGAGGCACTGGCCACGACGCTCCAGGACGGGCTCACCACCCGTCCGCTCTACACCGCGGAGGACACGCCCGGCGACAGCGGCTATCCGGGTTTCGCGCCGTTCACCCGGGCCGGCCGGCCGGAGGGCGGTGCCGTCGCCGGCTGGGACGTACGGCAGCGCCATACGCGGCCCGATCCCGCGCGTACCAACGAGGCCGTGCTCGCCGATCTGGAGAACGGGGCCACCTCGCTGTGGCTGGGCGTGGGAGCCTCCGGAGTGCCGGTGAGCGGACTGGCCACCGCGCTCGACGGCGTCCTTCTCGACCTGGCGCCCGTCGCGCTCGACGCGGGCGACGAATTCGCTCCCGCCGCACGGGAGTTGCTGAAGCTGTACGACGAACGCGGCGTGGCACACGACCAGGCGCGCGGTACCCTCGGCGCCGACCCGGTCGCTCAACTCGCCCGTACCGGACGGGAGACGGCCGGCGCGACCGAGGAGGCGGCCGGACTCGCCGCGCTCTGCCACCGCGAGTACCCCGGTCTGCGCGCGATCTGCGTCGACGCCCTGCCGTACCACGAGGCCGGCGCCTCGGACGCGCAGGAGCTGGGCTGTGCGCTCGCCACCGGAGTCGGCTGGCTGCGTGATCTCACCGCGGCCGGACTCTCCGTCGAAGCGGCCTGCGGGCAGCTCGAATTCCGGTACGCGGCCACCGCCGACCAGTTCCTCACGATCGCCAAACTCCGTGCCGCGCGCAGGCTCTGGGCCCGGGTGGCCGAGGTCTGCGGCGCGCCCGCCGCCGGGGCGCAGCGCCAGCACGCTGTGACGTCCTCGGTGATGATGACCCGGCGCGACCCCTGGGTGAACATGCTGCGGACCACGGTCGCCGCACTGGCCGCCGGGCTCGGCGGCGCCGACGCCGTGACCGTACTGCCCTTCGACCACACCCTCGGACTGCCCGACGACTTCTCCCGCAGAATCGCACGCAACACGTCGACGATCCTGCTGGAGGAGTCGCACCTGGGGCGGGTCATCGACCCGGCGGGCGGTTCCTGGTACGTGGAGCGGCTCACCGACGACCTCGCGCACGCGGCCTGGGCCTGGTTCCAGGAGATCGAGCGCGCCGGCGGCCAACGCGCCGCCCTGCGCGACGGGTTGATCGGCGAGCGGATCTCCGCCACCTGGCGGGAGCGCTCGGAGAAGCTCGCTCGGCGGCGTGAACCCATCACCGGGGTCAGCGAGTTCCCGCAACTCGCACAGGCCCCGGTGGAGCGCGACCCGGCGCCCGAGCCGCCCGGCGGCGGACTGCCCGTCGTGCGTCGAGACGAGGCGTACGAGGCCCTCCGCGCCCGCTCCGACGCGCATCTCGCGGCCACCGGCACCCGCCCCCGGGTCTTCCTGGCGGCCCTCGGACCGGCCGCCGCGCACACCGCGCGGGCCACCTTCGCCGCCAGCCTCTTCCAGGCCGGCGGAATCGAACCGGTCCACGACCCGGTGTCGGTCGACGCGGACACCGCGGCCGAGGCCCTCACCCGCAGCGGCGCGACCGTCGCCTGCCTCTGCTCCAGCGACGCGCTCTACACCGAGCGCGCCGCGCCCGTCGCGGCGGCGCTCAAGTCCGCCGGCGCGCTGCGGGTCTTCCTCGCCGGCCGCCCCGGCGAGCACCGTGACACATATCTGGAGGCCGGAGTGGACGAGTTCGTCGTCGCGGGCGGCGACGCGGTCGCCGTCCTCACCTCCGTACTCGACCGGATGGGAGTGGCGTGATGGTGATCCCCGACTTCTCCGGGATCGGCCTGGGACCGGGTGAGAGTGCCGCGGTCACCGACGACCAGTGGCGTACGGCCGTCAAGGAGCACACCGGCCGGGCGGACGGCGAACTCGGCTGGGACACCCCCGAGGGCATCGCCGTCAAACCCCTCTACACCGCACAGGACCTGGCGGGCCTCGACTTCCTCGGCACATACCCCGGCATCGCGCCGTTCCTGCGCGGCCCGTACCCGACGATGTACGTCAACCAGCCGTGGACGATCAGGCAGTACGCGGGGTTCTCCACGGCCGAGGAGTCCAACGCCTTCTACCGGCGCAATCTCGCCGCCGGGCAGAAGGGCCTCTCCGTCGCCTTCGACCTGCCGACCCACCGCGGTTACGACAGCGACCATCCGCGGGTGACCGGCGACGTCGGGATGGCGGGCGTGGCCATCGACTCCATCTACGACATGCGGCAGCTCTTCGACGGCATCCCGCTGGACCGGATGAGCGTGTCGATGACGATGAACGGCGCGGTCCTGCCCGTACTCGCCCTCTACATCGTGGCAGCCGAGGAGCAGGGCGTGCCGCCCGAGAAGCTGGCCGGGACCATCCAGAACGACATCCTCAAGGAGTTCATGGTCCGCAACACCTATATCTATCCGCCGAAACCCTCGATGCGGATCATCTCCGACATCTTCGCGTACACCTCGCGGAAGATGCCCCGCTACAACTCGATCTCCATCTCTGGCTACCACATCCAGGAAGCGGGCGCGACCGCCGATCTGGAGCTGGCGTACACCCTCGCCGACGGGGTCGAGTATCTGTGCGCCGGACTCGGTGCCGGACTCGATGTGGACGCGTTCGCGCCCCGGCTCTCCTTCTTCTGGGCCATCGGCATGAACTTCTTCATGGAGATCGCCAAACTGCGGGCGGCGCGGCTGCTCTGGGCCAGGCTGGTCAAGAAGTTCGACCCCAAGAACCCCAAGTCGCTGTCCCTGCGCACCCATTCGCAGACCTCGGGCTGGTCGCTCACCGCGCAGGACGTCTTCAACAATGTCACTCGCACCTGTGTGGAGGCGATGGCAGCCACCCAGGGCCACACCCAGTCGCTGCACACCAACGCGCTGGACGAGGCGCTCGCGCTGCCCACCGACTTCTCGGCCCGTATCGCCCGCAACACACAGCTCCTGCTCCAGCAGGAATCGGGGACCTGCCGGGTGACCGACCCCTGGGGCGGCAGCGCGTACGTCGAGAAGCTGACGTACGACCTGGCGCGGCGCGCCTGGCAGCACATCGAGGAGGTCGAGGCGGCGGGCGGCATGGCGCAGGCCATCGACGCCGGGATCCCCAAACTGCGGGTGGAGGAGGCGGCGGCCCGTACCCAGGCGCGGATCGACTCGGGGCGGCAGCCGGTCATCGGCGTCAACAAGTACCGGGTGGAGAGCGGCTCGGACGAGCAGATCGACGTCCTCAAGGTCGACAACTCGTCGGTGCGGACCCAGCAGATCGAGAAGCTGCGGCGGCTGCGCGCCGAGCGCGACGAGCCGACGTGCCAGGACGCGCTTCGGGCGCTCACGGCGGCGGCGGAGGCGGGTTCCGGGGGCGGCACGGGCTCCGGCGCCGGCCTTGAGGGGAATCTGCTGGCGCTCGCGGTGAACGCGGCCCGCGCGATGGCCACGGTCGGTGAGATCTCCGATGCCCTGGAGAAGGTGTACGGGCGGCACTCGGGCCAGATCCGTACGATTTCCGGTGTGTACCGGAACGAGGCAGGCACCTCCCCGGCCGTCGAGCGCACCCGCGCCGCGGTCGAGGACTTCGCGGCGGCCGAGGGGCGCCGCCCGCGCATCCTGGTCGCCAAGATGGGTCAGGACGGGCACGACCGCGGCCAGAAGGTGATCGCCACGGCCTTCGCCGACCTGGGCTTCGACGTGGATGTCGGCCCGCTGTTCCAGACGCCGGCGGAGGTGGCGCGGCAGGCGGTCGAGGCGGACGCTCATATCGTCGGTGTGTCGTCGCTGGCCGCGGGGCACCTCACGCTCGTACCGGCGCTGCGCGAGGAGCTCGCGGCGGAGGGGCGGGAGGACATCATGATCGTCGTCGGCGGGGTGATTCCGCCGCAGGACATCGAGGAGCTGCGGAGGGCGGGGGCCGCGGCGGTCTTTCCGCCCGGGACGGTGATCCCGGACGCGGCGGGAGAACTGCTGAGGGCGCTGGCGGGAGCGCTGGGGCATGAGCCCGACGGCTCGGATGCCGGTGGCTCGGGTCCTGGTGCCGGTGGTGCTGCCGGTTCCGGCGGGGCGGGTGGGCCGGGCGGCTCGGGTTCCGTTGCCGGCTCGGC